>JANQJH010000222.1 GCA_028281705.1 Verrucomicrobiales bacterium | reverse complement strand
CCGGAAATAACGAAGGGACTAAAGTCCCTGCCACTTTCTTGGAATGTGGGAGGGACTTCAGTCCCTCGGTTATTTGGAAACTGGTTTGCATCTCCGGCGAATAAGGACGCGTATGGGGCGGCCAGAAATGTCCGCATCACTTGGCTCCATTCATCCGGAGCCTGATCGATCCATTACGATGACGGCAGAATCTCGAGCTCGAGCTCAGGCTCAGGCTCGGAGTATGTCACGCCGGCAAAGGGATCGAGGGAAGTCACTTCCACGTATTCCAAGAGACCATCCGTGATTCCCTGTGCGATGTCCTCCAGGTAGGATTTCCGGTAGAGTTTGAGCGACTCGGCCGGGTTGGAAAGGAAGACACATTCAACGAGAATGGACGGTCCGATGATCTCCCGCGGCAAGACGAGGTTCGGGTTGTTGCGAATGCCTCGATCGCGCGACCCGAGCTTGCCGACAAGGGACCGCTGCACGATCTCGGCAAATTGTTCGCCCCGATTGTCCTCGATGGGCATGTCGAGGGGCAGACGCATGCGGCGGCGAATCTGGTTTTCAATGATCGATGGTTTCGGACTGGCGAAAAAAGTCTCCGTCCCCGAGGCCGAGCGATGCCGGCTGGCGTTGAAGTGAATACTCACAAAATAACACTTGGGGTGTTTGTTTGCCAAAGCGACCCGCTGATGGAGGGAGAGCCAGGTGTCGTCCTGCCGGGTCAAAACGACCTCAACATGGTCCAGCGCCGCCTCTTCCACCCGATCCCGCACCAGCCGGGCCACTGTCAGGGCGAGGTCTTTTTCCAGGAGCGCCTTGTTGGACGTCCCGCCGTCGATCCCCCCATGACCGGCATCGAGAACGATGTGGACCGTCGGGTCTTCGAACTTCTCCTCAATGACTTCGACGATTTCCGGAAGGTAGGAAGCGAAATTGGTTGGGCGGGTCAGCAGCATGCCCATGCAGACGAGAAATCCGAGGGCCCCCAGGAGGGAAACGACGTTCTGCAGGAAAGATCTCATGCGAAAGGCGGGTCAAAAAGATTTATAAAATTCCTAAAAAATTAATTGCATTCTTTCAGCTTAGTTTGACAATGTCGATTGTTAATTATGCTTAAGCAATTCGCCAACGTCGGTTCGTTGCTGCTTGCGACCCTTCTCAGCTCGGCTCACGGGTCCCGTCAAGCCTCTTCGGAGTTGGCAGGGACCGGGATCACCCATCGCGCGTTCTCGATTTCGGACCCGCCGGTGGTATTCGTCGCCACTTACGGCGAAACCCACACGGTCAAATCGGGCGAAACGCTCTGGGGCATCGCCCGTCTACACGGGGTCAGCTTTGAAGCCCTGGCCAAGCTCAACGGCCGGGATGGCGACCCCGCGATTCGCATCGGCGACGAATTGCGCCTCCCCAAGATGCGCAAGAGCCGCCCTTCTCAAAGCGTCACGCCCCCGGCGCCACAGCGTCCTCCCGCAAGCCATCAGCACCGGGTGAACCCGGGCGAAACCCTCTATCGGATCGCCAAACGCTATGGGGTCTCGCTGGAGGCTTTGAAAACCGCCAACCAAATTTCCGATCCCAGCACGCTCAGAGCCGATCAGCTTCTCGAGATCCCCCGCCGTGGGACGGTGAAAATAGAGCGCCAAGATCCTCCGAAACCAACCGCGCCGGTCGTCGTGGAAACCGTCGTCTCCCAAGAGGAACCCCCGTCACCCCCACCTCTGGAGACGACGACGACGACCAAGCCGGCCCCCGATCGGGATGAAGTCCAGCCGAGCACTTCCTCCGTGGAATTGGCCCCCTACCAGGTGCAGGAAGGGGACACCGTGGAAGAGATCGCCCGCACCTATGGATTGAAGCCCGCGGAACTCCTCAGGCTCAATGGAAAAGCTTCGAACGCCGCCTTCCAACCAAGCGTCGGCCAGCAGCTAATGGTACCCACGGATGGCTCCTGGTACATTCCGGAGAACAAGGCGGCCAGCGTTCAAACGGCGACGCCATCGTCCACCGGTTCCCCCCTACGCCGCCGGCCTCCCCGGACCAAAACGATGCTTGTCAGTCATCTCATCGAGCCCAACGACGATCTCAACGCCCTAGCAAGACGTTTCAACACCACGGTCGATCAGATTCGTCTGGAAAATCCCGGGATCCGCAGCAATCGGGATCTGCGAGTGGGAGCCGACCTCAAGATCCGGGTCAAACACTCGCTTTAACGAACCCGAACAGAAAGAGGCAGGTTAGAAACGCTCCGGCTTTCATTGGGGCACTCATGCTACCGGACTTCCACGGCGGGCCAGTGACGTGCCCGGACTGATCCTCCCCAGGCCCAGTCCAAGCACGTCAGGTGGCTCAAAGCACCCATTGATGGAAACCTCCCAAGAGCAAAACAGTAGCGCTGTTTTTATAGCTGAGACGACTTTTGCTCCTCTCGGGCACGGGACCCAAGCCAAACACTGTTCCAACCGGAAAGAGCAAATTCTCGCACCTCACTCACTTGGCCGGGACGAAGTAATCTTCAGTCCAGGGACCGGGGTCAGGTAGTGCATCCCCGAACCCCCATTTGGCGTTTTCCATCCAGTGCTGCCAGTCCTCATCCGTGAGGCGCTCCAATTTGTTTCCCGTGTCGAATTCATAATGTGAAAGGACGGGACCGCCGTATACCGCACGGCGCCCATGCTCTCGTTCGACGGCAATGAGGAGAAGGGGCACTCTCCCGACGGCCTGATGCAAAATGGTCCCGGGATCGCCCGAGATCGCATCCGGATAATCGGTGTGCACATCGGTCACCAACCCATCAGGATTGGCGGATCCCTCTCCCAGAGTATCGTCATAGGCCTGATAGAAAAGAGCGGGATACCAGCCGTCGTAACGACGTTCGCCACCCGAAGAAGGGAGGTGCTCTCCTCCCTGCATCAACTCGTCAATGAACGTGATATCCGCTTCATCAAATGACTCAAATGCCAATTGCTTCGCCACCAGATCTTCCAGCTTCCCGATGGTGTGCGCAAAGTTTGCATAGAACTCTGCCGCGGCCACCCTCCACTTGGCGACGTCGATCTCGATCTCTACGCGATCCAAAGGACCCCAACTGAGAAGCCGGACAGATCCCTCGGCCGGCAAAGCCGCGATCAATTGTTGCATGTTCCCCGCCATGCGACGGAGCTCTCTCCAAAAGGCTGGACGCGGCTCGACATAACCATCGGGAAAGGAACAAACGGTCAAGGCGGTGGCCGGTTGCACGGCATAGAGGATGGTGTCGTGACGCAATTGCGTCCACGAAGCCAGCTGGGTGTTGAGATCTTTATGGGCCCAGGCCCGCGTGCGCATCGCATGAGGGATGCTTGAGCTGCTCGGCAAAGACGAAAGCTGCCGGAGGGTCCCCAACCAATGATGATAAATGTTTCCCTGCCAAACTCCAGAAGACTGGGCGTCGATCACCGAGCGGACCGCAGCTAGGTTGTTCTGATAGGGATAGCCATCCCGGTACGCCCGGCCGCCACGATCTCCCATGCGCTCCACGAGAACAGGCAGGGCGGCGTCATTCCCCAACGCGGCAAACGCCATATCCAAGCCACTTGGAATTCGACGTTGCACTTTGTCTTCTACCCCCGGGATGCCATCCCGGTCAAAGATGATACTATCAAAGACCACCTTGCTCATGGCCCACGAATCGAGCACAAATCGCTGGCTGAAGAAGGAGAACGACCTCGGCAACACGGCCTGTTGCTGCGAATTCAGTGGTGAGAGGGTCGGGTGGGTGCGGATGTTCCGGATCCCCAGGCCTCCTTCCAAGACGCGCGTTTGCAAATCACTCGCGATCCCGGCGTCTGCCACGGCCCCGACATCCGAGAGTTCCGCAGCTTCCAATATCTCGAGAAGCTGGACGGGCATCAAGGCATCTCCATAGCCACCCACCGCCGCCACGACACTCTCGATCGTCTTCCACGATCCCATGAGCTGAGACTGTTCAAGCAATTGAGTCAAAAGCGCGGCCGCAGCGAGCTGTCGCAGGGTGCTCGCCCTCGCCGCCTCTTCATCAGGATTCACCTTCACCGTCGGCGGGGTCAGCCTGAAGTCGATGCGCTGGCACCACATCATGGCGCGGAAATAGCGCTTCAGCCTCTCGGACTTGACGTAGTGCCCACGGGGCTTGAACTGAGTGAAATCGACAAAACGTGGCTCACCGAAAATCGGAACCTGCTGGAGCGCTGCCTCGGCTGCCTCGGCCTCCGCTACCAGGTTCGCACTCGCTTCCCGATCCCCGAAACTGGACGGCGGCGTCGATCCACTCAAGAGGCCCGCTGCCACGAGGAGGAATCCATCCAGATCTTCGAAGGCCTGTCTCAAGAAGGGGTCTCCTGAATCATAGAGAGGACGATTGACCTCCAAGGCTTGCAACAGACCGTCGACGAGTTTCTCCAGCTCGGTCGACATCACAAAGACATCAATCTCTTCCAATGTTCTCTGGAAACTATAGTGCCAGGCTTGTAACAACGCGTCCGTGGAAATGAAGACGGGCATATCATCGATCCATAAATCGTAAAAAGCATCGCCAAAGGTCTCCGATTCCAATCGACCACTCACGACAAAGCCCTGCTTCTCAAAAATGGCCCGTTCACGATCGTTCAGGCGATAGTCCACCAAACGCCAGCCGTCGACCATCGGATCGCGGCCCACGTTGTTGACCGCCGGGTCCGTGTCAAAGAGATCCCAATGCTCTGCCATCGTCACATCCCAGGGTAGATCGCCGGCATCATCTCTCTCCGGGTAGGCACTCAAAAGATCGCTTGGCTGAGGAAAAAACCGTTCGATCAAAGCGGAAGTGAAGGGAGAATCCAGCCCGAGATACGCATCCGCATTTTCCGTCGTGTAGCGAACCGTCTCCTCCACCCGCATGCGAAAGTAATGCTGACTCCCCGACAGCAATTCACTGGGCACGCGCAGGCCGCCCTGGTAGGCGTAAGCGTTCGCCAGAGGAATCTCTTCCAGCGTCTCCCAGAGCCGGAGGTCATTGCTGTGCTCGAGATAGAACTGACGTGACACAGCCGCATGGGGGATCGAGGTGATCGCCGGCCGGAAAGGAAGGTACACTTCACCCGGCGACAGGGCCTCAATGTCGAGCGTTTGTCCCTCCGAAACACGTCCCCAAACCATGAGCGCCCCAAGAACGGCACAACCCACCAATCGATTCTTCATGGGGTATTCAATCCCAAAAAGGTTGGCAAAACAACTCTTAATGACTGAAAATTGTGAATGGGCCCTCGTCTACGTGAGCCGCGTTCCCGGAGGCACTTCATTTCCCTGACAGAACTGCGCCACCGACATGCGACGCTTGCCCTCCACCTGGACCTGAGAAACCCCGAGAGCATCATCATCCCCAGCGGTGGCAATGAGCCAGGAGCCTGACTCCTGTGCATGAACCGAACCTGGCGGCCCCAGCGGCACATCGGTCGGGACGACCTCCACTGGAGGGAAAATTTTCAGCCGCCGCGAGGTGCCGTCACCATGGGGCAAGTGGGTCAGGGTCCCCGGCCAGGGATCGTAGGCCCGAATCAACCGCTCCAGGCATTCCGCCGGTTGGTTCCAGTCGATGACGCCGTCCTCACGCGTCAACTTGCCGGTATACGTCGCCCGGGCCTCCTCCTGAACCACGCGGGGGGCGCGGCCGGCCTCGAGCAAGTCCAGGGCTTCTGCTAGAGCTCCAGGGGCACACGCTGCCAGGCGGTCGTGGAGACTCCCCCCGGTCTCGTCGGGTCTGAGCTCGAAATCGTGTTGCAAGAGGATGTCACCGGTATCCAAACCCTCAGCAACGTGCATCACGGTGATTCCCGAGCGCTCATCTCCATCCCGGATCGCCGCCTGGATAGGCGCGGCACCCCGATGCCTGGGCAAGAGGGAGGCGTGCAAATTGAGACAGGCCACCGGCGGCATGTCTAACAACGCCCGGGGAAGAATCTGACCGTAGGCCATGACAACCATGACCTCTGCTTCCATGGCTTCGATCTCCCGCAGTGCCTCAGGCTTCCGGATCCGTTTGGGCTGCGCCACGGGAATGCCGTGCTCCATCGCGATCACTTTCACCTCGGGAGGCGTCACGATCTGTTTTCGGCCCACCGGCTTGTCCGGTTGGGTCACGACGCCCACCACACGGTGCTTCGGATGCTCGAGCAATACTCTCAGGGTGGGCAGCCCAATTTCGCCGGTACCAAGGAAGACGATGCGCATGAAGAAACGAGGATGGTTTACACCTTGGGAGCGTTCTTGAAAACGTCCAGCTTCACCACCACTTTGAGAATGTCTAACATCACCTCCGCCGGGTGCTGCGAGGCGTCGATATGCGAGATCAATCCCTCATCGTATTTCTCCAGCATCGGTTTGGTCTCCGCATCGTAGAGTTCGAGACGCTGCTTGATGACGGACTCGCTGGCATCGTCCAAGCGGTTGTCTTTCAAAGCCCGTTTGCGTAAACGGCGCGCCAACTCATCGCGATTCTTTAGCGTGAGATGGAAGACCTGGTGCACATTGACGTACTCCTCCATGATCTGGACCTGCTCCACATTGCGGGGGATCCCATCGAGGACGAGAAAATCGATGTCGGCCTTGAAGAGATCGCTCTGCTCCTGCGCTTCGATCTTTGTCTTCCACAACCGGACCGTGAGATCATCCGGCACCAGGAGGCCCTCGCTCGAGTAACGGAGAAACTCCTGGCCCAAAGTGGACCGCGTGTCGAGAGAGCGAAAGACATCACCACATGCGCAGTGGAAGAACCGGGGGACGCGCCCGAGCACCTGGCCCTGGGTTCCCTTGCCACTCCCCGGCGCCCCAAATATGAGAAAGGTATCGTAACGTCGACCGTCGATCATCGGAGCGTGACCTTCTACACGAAAAGGCTCACCGCGCCAGCCGATTCCGTTCTTTCTCCGTTCCGCTCTTGAGATCGCCGCGAGAGAGAGCTTTCATAGATTCCGTGAAATGGGTCCTACTCGCATTCTTTTCCCTCCTCAGTCTGACACCCGCCCTGGGGGATGATGAGGACCCGAGGCTAACATTCCATCAGAAAGCGACCCCTCTAGCAGAGGACGCTCTGACCGAGTCCTGGCCGCGTTTTCTCGGTGCTCGCGATGACGCCAAGTCTCGTGAAACGCGGGTGGCCAAGGCCTGGCCGGCAGGCGGACCACCGCTCGTGTGGGAACTGCAGAAGGGCGATGGCTACACCACGCCGGCCATCGCGGACGGGCGCCTCATTCTCTTTCATCGATGGGAACGGGAGGAGCGCATCGAGTGCCGCCACCCGGAAACGGGAGCCGAGCAATGGACGGTGAGCTACCGCGTCGACTACCGCGATCAGTTCGGCTACAGCGACGGGCCGCGAGGCAGTCCCGTCATTGATGGGGACGTGGTCTATACCCTGGGGGTGAAGTCGATGCTCACCTGCTGTGCACTCAGCTCCGGGAAGATCGTCTGGCAGCGCGATCTCATGAAGGAGTTCGAGGTGCCCCAATATTTCTTCGGCTCTGGCTCCAGTCCACTGGTTCACGGCGACCTGCTCATCGTCAATGTCGGCGGTCATCTGCCACCATCGAGCGAACGAGCCACGGTGGTTGCCTTTGACAAACGCACGGGCGACACCCGATGGATCTCACGGAGTTCCTGGGGCGCCAGTTACGCCTCGCCTCTGGCCGCCACCTTTCACGGGAAGGAACGCATCCTGGTTTTCGCCGGTGGCAAGAGCCGTCCGCCGGAAGGCGGCCTGCTTCTCATCGATCCCAGTGAGGGCGCCATCCTCGACCGCTTTTCCTGGCGAGCTTCCAAGTATGAATCCGTCAACGCCACCACCCCCGTGGTCTCGGGAAATCGCATTTTCCTGACAGAAACGTATCGCCTGGGCGGCGTCTGCCTTGAGGTCACTCCAGAGGATACCTTGAAACAGCGGTGGAAGGCCCCCGAGTTCGCCGTCCACTGGTCCGCGCCCGTGCTTCACGAAGGGCATCTCTACGGCTTTCACGGGGAACGCGAACCATTAGCGGAACTCGTCTGCTATGACTGGGAAACGGGGAAGGAACGTTGGCGCAATGAGATGCGGTGGACCGAGACCATTGGGGAGCGCCGGATGATCAACAGCCCGTTCCGCGGAAGCCTGCTCCATGTGGAGAATCAGTTCCTCTGTCTCGGTGAGGGTGGCACCCTCCTCTGGCTCGATCTCAGTCCCAAGGAACCGAAAATCCTCCAGCGAACACAGCTTTTCCACGCCACGCAGACCTGGTCCACCCCCGCCATCCATCGCGGGCTGGTCTACATCTCGCAACACTACCGCGCCCTCCGCGGGAGGACCGGCCCCAGATTGCTCTGTTACGATTTCCGCGCCCGAGACTAACGAACTCAATCCATTTCTTAAACGCGAACCGCCTGAGGCTCCCAAGTGAAGTCCTCGTCGAAAGGGTACATCGGACGCTCCAGGTGCTCGTAGGTCACCCGCGTGATGTGCTGATCGACCGCTCCCGGTGTCAGTGCGAGATAGGCCTCGGCCGCCAGGGATTGCAAATCGGTGACGAGATAGCCGATCTTGACGATCACGAGATCGGCCTCTTCCGGTTTCAAGCCCAGCTGATGGAAATCGGCAAAGTGGTGGAAGGGCTTTCGTCGCTCCGTGAGGACCACCGTGATGCCTTTGCCAATCTGAAAGAACACCTGCCGGCCCGCCACGGGATCATCATCGAAGAAATGCTTCACCGTGCCCGACACGGTGAAGGCGCTCGTGTGACGGGAATCACACCCCCGGCCGATGGTAAGTTCGATGGCCGCTTCTCGTCCGGCGGCGGTACAGGCCTCGACGGCGGCGGCATCCCAGATCCCCGGAATGAGGACGCGTTTCTTTCCCTTGAGAAAATCCTCACACTGATGCGCAACACGGAGCGCGTAGGGCAAATTGCCCACGCCACCGGCGGTGGGATTGTCTCCCGAGTCACTGATGACGACGGGCTTCACCGGCGCCGCGATCGCCCGGTCCAAACACTCGGCCAGGGAGCCGGAAGGGACGTTGAAGCGAAAGGCGGAGCGGGCATCCCAGTAACGGCGGGCCACGGTTTGGGCGATGTCC
Source organism: Verrucomicrobiales bacterium (assembly GCA_028281705.1). GTDB lineage: Bacteria > Verrucomicrobiota > Verrucomicrobiia > Verrucomicrobiales > DEV007 > JAACDM01. The sequence continues at coordinate 17,959 of JANQJH010000222.1, read as the reverse complement.
GCGATATCCGTGTCAACCTGATCGGCAATGCCGGTGACGACCACACTCGCATGAGCCCGCGGCTCGTCCGCCCAGACATAGCCGACCCAAAGTGAAACATCGAGCACGCCAGGCATGCCGTCGAACTCTGTGAGTCCGCGGTAGAGAGAACGCCCCGGTTCATCCAAGGTACTCGTCATCTCCCCGGGCAAGAGCACGGGGATTGCTACCCAAGCGCGCTCCAGCGTCCATCGATTCTCCAGCGCATCACGCAATAGCCGGCAAACCCTAGCCCGAGTGATTTCGGTATCAATGTGAGGCGCCGTGCGATAGGCACTGAACACATCCACACGTTCCACCAGCGCCCGGGAGACGTTGCCATGCAGATCCATGCTCGCCCCCAAAAGACAATCCTGGCCCACCACGCTCCGCACCGCTCGTACGAGGTCCGCTTCGACATCGGTCATCCCCTCCACGTGCATGGCGCCGTGCAGATCGAGGAGGACGCCGTCCAACGGAAGCGCTTCCTCGAGCCGGACTAACAAGGCGTCCTTCAGCGAACCATAGGTGGCCGGCGTGATCCTCCCGCCCGGCAAGGCGCGCGCGTGCATCAGTGGGAGGAACTCCACGGCCTCAAAGTCCTCCTCGTCGTCATCGAGAAAAGAATAACGCGCCGCTCGCAAGGCATCGCCCTCCAACACTTCAAAGTCCTCGAGGCTGGTCCGCGCCACCGAGAAGGTACAGTTCTCCGAGGCCATGCCGACCATGGCCACTCTGGGACGCCGGCTCATGACGATGACCGCGCTTCCCGTGGCGCTCTTGTGCTCTGCCACCAGAGAAATCCCACCCCGGCAAGTCCGATGAGTGCTCCGAAGAATTCCCGGCTCAGTTCCACTTCGGAGCGCGTGGGAGACATGGAGGCGCCGGTCATGGTGAATTTCTCCGCCTGGAAAAGGTTCTGCCACAAGCCGGGCCCCGTACGCACCATCTCGAAAAGGCAAAACACCGCCGCGAGGACTAACCAAACGCGAGGCACTTTCCAAAAGATCGAAGCCGCGGAGAGCACGGCGAGCAAACTGTAGAAGATCACCCAGGACCAGACATCCACCGCCGAAGGCTTATGATAGACTTCGGGGTCGATGTCGTTGAGCTGGACATAGGCGAAGACGGCGAACATGAGGCTCATCAGCGCCGTGAGGCCGATGATCCAGGGACGTTTGAGGATTACCATGCGGCATCCTAGACTCGCTCTCCGGTCTGTCTACCCCTTCAAGCCCGAAGAGAGCGCGCCACCCTGGTTGACATCACCTCCGAACCGGCGCCCATCAAGGAATTGGATTAGAACTTGCGAAGACCGCAGGCCTTGGATAGTCAGTCCCTCGACATCATGGAGGTCGAACGAGTCAAATACATCATCTGGGCAGCCGATCTGGACCGCGCCCTGGGCTTTTACGAGGACGTTCTCGGGGCCACCGTGACCAAGCGTTCCGAGGTCATCAGCGAGATCTCGCTCCAGGGCGCCATCATCGGCATTCACGGCGGCGGCGAGGGCAAGCGCACGTGGACCGGCCTGAGTTTCCAGGTGGCCGATGTTGTCGAGGGTGCCCGGGAAGTGGTCGCCGGAGGGGGACAACTCTCTCGCGAACCCCAGGAAGAAAACGGTGAGCCTCCTCATCTCGCCATGTGCGTGGACCCCGAGGGCAACGAGTTCATGCTCACCCGCCGCCGGAGTTGATTCGAACTCTCACAGAATAATTTTATGAGTGCAGAAAGACGCATTGAACGGTACTACCACCGCGGCGGATGAACGTCGTGCCAGCGCGCGTCGTCCTGGATGGACGATCATGGAGTCGAGGTGGACAAGGTGGTGAACGCCAAGAAGGAGACCATCGGTGCCGACGATGGCCTCGCCCTGGCCTTGAAATCGAAACGCATTTACGCCGCCAAAGGGAAGAAGATCGTCGAGTTTGCCACCCGAGCCGGCCGGCTCCACGGAGAGGCCAGTGAGGAGGACCTGCGCAAGGCCATCATCGGCCCTTCGGGGAACCTCCGCGCACCAAGTCTGTGGGTCGGCTCCACGCTCTACGTGGGTTTTCATCCGGAGATGTACGCCAGGATGTTGTAAAACGGGGGACCGATGATCACACGAGCTAGAAAGGCCAGCGGAACGCCGGTTTTACGATGATGGCCTTCGAGATCAGCGCCACTTGCCAAAGAGATCAAGTCACGTGAGGATCGATCATGGCTTCCCCAGACGACTCATCTGATCTCACCCTCTTAGGGCGTTCAGAAGCATCCATCCCGCCAAAGCCCTCTCGCGAGACGCTGGAGGTCTTTAACAATCGCAATCAGACCAGGGACTACTGGATCGAGCTGGACTGTCCGGAATTCAGTTCGCTCTGCCCCGTCACCGGTCAGCCGGATACCGCTCACGTCAGCATTCGCTACGTGCCGGATAGGCTCTGCGTGGAGACCAAGTCGCTCAAATACTACCTCGCCTCCTACCGCAACGAGCCGAGCTTCAATGAAGACATCATCAACCGTGTCGCCGACGACCTCATCGCCGTATGCCAGCCACGGCGCCTCTCGATCACGGGATCGTTCTCGCCTCGCGGAGGCATCAGCCTCACCGTGCAAATCGATCATCCGCAAGAGGAATAGAAGAGCACCCTTTCCTCAACGGTCGCGACGCCACCACTGGAACTCCATGGCATGGGCATTTTCGCGGTCGGCCTCATGCCGTTCGCGGCGCTGACAAATCCACGAATCGTCCGCCCGGAAATCGGGGAAGCGCGCCGAGCCCTCAACCCGGGCATCGACCAATGTCAGGATCAGTTCCTCGGCCAAGGGCAAGGCCGCGGCGTAGATCTGCGCCCCGCCACTCACCACCAGTTCCGCCGCCCCCAACGCCTCTGCCAGGGCCACGGCACCGGCCACCTCGTGGACCACGTGAGCACCAGCGGGAGCTCGATAGCCCTCCTGACGAGTCAGGATGATGGGTGTCTGGGTGGTGAACCATCCGAGCATTTCCTCATAGGTACGCCGCCCCAAGAGCATGGGCTTGCCCGTGGTGTAGGATCGAAAATGCCGGCTGTCCCGGGGGAGCCGCCAGGGAATTCCATTTCCCGTGCCGATGACGCGCTCGGACGTCATGGCACTGATCATCGATACCTTCACCACTGAAACGGGCGTGTCCTGAGTCTAACAGGCCAACTATCGACGCCCCAGGAGACGGTCGAAAAACGAGCGCTTTTTCGGCTTCGCCGGAACAGTCTGGGGCGCCGGTTTGGGTGGCGCCGGCTTGGGCGTCTTCTTCGCCGTCCGCGTCCGCCGCGGTTTTTTCGAACTGTCTTTCTTGCTTTTCTCGGCGTCGCCCGAGGCCACCTTGTCTTTGCCCGGAACGCGTACCTGAACAAACATATCCTTGTCGGGATCGCGTCTGCTGTAGAGAGCGTTGAAGTACTTCTTCGCGATGGGCGCCACCGTCCCGCCGCCACTCGAGCCTCCTTCAAAAGCGATGGCGAAAGTGAACTGAGGATCGTTCGCCGGGAGATAGCCCGCAAACCAAGTCATCTTCTTGTTCTTCTTCCACTCGGCCGTCCCCGTCTTGGCGGCGATCTGGGCGTAGGAACAGTAGCCATTCTTTCCCGTGCCGTAGCCGGCGTGGACCACATCCACCATGCCGCTACGGATGGCGCCTAACAACTTGTCTGACATTTCCACCCTTCCGATGGACTCCTTCTTGTAGAGCTCGAGGACGCCGTTGTTGTGGTTCTGCTTCTGCTTGATCAACTGGGCCCGCCAGATGTCCGTTCCGTTGGCGATTCCCGTCATGGACTGCGCCACCTGCAATGGGGTGGCCTCGACGTACCCCTGGCCAATGGAAAAGTTGGCCACGTCACCGAGATACATCCGATGCCCCCAGGTGTCCATCATCCAGGAGTCGGTCGGCAGGAGACCCGGATTCTCGTCCAGAGGAATCTTGGTCAACTGTCCAAAGCCGAAGTTCCGCGCCTCCTTCACCAGAAGATCGGCTCCGACCTTCTGGCCCACAGTGTAAAACCAGGTGTTGCAGGAGCGGGCGATCGCTTTTTGCAGGGGCATCTTGCCCTCGCCGCTGCTGTGCCAGTTGCGCTTGTAGAACCTGCCGATCTTCAGTCTGCCGGGACAATCAAAGTTGGATTTCGGGGTGATCGTTCCCGACTTCAAAGCGGCGATGGCGATGGGCAGCTTGAAGGTTGACGCCGGGGGGTAGACCGCCTGAAAGGCGCGGGCATAGAGCGGCTTGTTGGGATCTTCGACCAGCTTGGAAAACTTCTCCTCGCTGATGCTGGGCACAAAGTCGTTCAGATCATACCCCGGGTTTGAAGCCATGGCGAGGATCTCACCGTTATCACAATCCATGACGACCATGGACGACCGGTAGTAGAGGACGTCCTCCGCCAGATCCTGCATGTTGGCATCGAGCGTCGTCACCAGCGTCGTGCCCGCCACGGGCTGCTGGAGAATGTCGCGTTCGATTTCCTTGCCCGTGGCATCAAAGATGATGTTGAGCCGGCCGGGCGTCCCACTCAGTTCCTTATCAAAAGAGGCCTCCAACCCGGATTTGCCCTCCCACTCAAAGAACAAAGGGTCACCGTTTTCCAATGGTCCCGTGGGCAGAGGCCGCTTGAGCCCAGTATAACCAATGACATGACTGGCCAGTCTTCCCCGGGGATAATGCCGCATGTAGGCGGGATGCGCCACGAGGCCGAACGAAGTCAAATCGCGCTCCAAGGTCACTTTCTGCGCGCTGCTGAGTTCGTTTCTCCCCACCAGCAAGAAGGGCAGCCAATGGCGATTATGATAGTGCTCAATGAAATCCTTGACGTCTTTCTGCCAGTACTTGGCCTCGGCCTCCTGCCCTTCCCCATGGAAGAGCCGATTGAGTTGATCCAGGGCTGCCATCCCGAAAGCCCCGATCTGTTGATCGGTCCCGTTGGTCAATTTGGGAAATTTCAAGGCGGGAAAATAGGCCACGCGATTGGTCGCCAAGGGCCGCCCATCCCGGTCGACAATCTGCCCCCTTGGGGCGGGAATCATCAGATCCAGGGTTTTGGCGCCTCCCCGCGTCTTCCAGGAAGGAGCGAGTCCCGTGGCCTCTTCAGCGCTGCCTTCACTCTCGCTCTGCAGATCGTCGACCACGGCCTTGGCATCCTTGGAGGCGGGTTCGGCCTCAAGGCGCTCCAAGACGCCTCCCTGAAGAAGAAGGCAGGCGAGGAGAAGGAGGCGAAGAAATGGGATCGCTTTCATGAACAGATGTCGGTCTGGGTGGGGAATTCTAATCCGTGATGCGGTGTCTGGCCAGTGCGGCTCAATGAGATTCAAGGTAGCGCAGCACATCCTCGGCCAATTTCTTGCTGATGCCCGGGAGCGCGGCGATTTCGTCGGCGGAAGCCCGGCGCAGGCGGGCGACCGACCCAAAAGCCTTGAGCAAGGCCTTCTTGCGGCGCTCACTCACGCCCGGACAATCGTCCAGGACACTCTCGGCGATCCGGCGCTTCATGAGCAATTGGTGGTAGCCGTTGGCGAAGCGATGGGCCTCGTCCCGGATACGCTGCAGGAGGCGTAGCGCCCCCATTTCGTGCGGCAGGATCAAGGGTTGGGCCACACCGGGACGGTAGATCTCTTCAAACTCCTTGGCCAAACCGATGATCGGCAGCTGGCTCAGTCCCAGGCGCTGCAACTCACCGCAGGCACTCGATAGCTGCCCCTTCCCTCCGTCCACGATGACGAGATCGGGCAGCCGCACCATTGGCTTGCCACGGGCATCGGTGCCGGCTTCGAGGTCCTTTCCCAGTCGTTTCATGACCTCCATGGGAGACTCCTGCGAAGCTGCAGACGCCTCCGGATGCGCCTCCGAGGCCTGGGAAAGAATGCGGGCGTAGCGGCGCCGCACCACCTCCGCCATGCTGGCAAAATCGTCCTGCCCCTTCACCGTCTTGATCCGGTAACGGCGATAGTTCTTGTTTTCCGGGAGACCATTTTTGAAACGCACCATGGAAGCGACGACATGGGTGGTGGAGATATTCGAAATATCGAAGCACTCCATGACCATGGGAGCCGTCTCCAGATGGAGAACCTCTTTCAGCTCCTCGACGTCACGCAGGGCGTCAGCCTCTTTGTTTTCCGGGAGGCCGCGCTTGGTCCGGGTGAAACGCCGCGCCGGACTCAGGGTCTTTCGCAAGTGATCAAGGACGTCCCGCAACTCGGCCGCGCGTTCGAACTGGAGCTTGGCCGCGGCCTTCTCCATCTGGGCCTCGATCTCCACCAGGAGGGACTTCGATTTGCCCTCGAGAAAGGCGCAGGCTTCCTCCACCCGGCCGCGGTAGGCCTCCCGGTCGATCTTGCCCATGCAAGGGGCGGAGCAATTCCGGATCACATCGTCATGGCAATGCTTGAAATCGACTTCCCCGGGCTCCAGTGGCCGGCAGCTCCGCAGGCCGAAGCGCCGGTTGATCCAGGCCACCGTGGTCCGCAGGGCGCCGGAGTGGGCAAAGGGACCAAAATAGCGCGCCCCATCCTCCTTGCGCACCCGCGAGAACTGGAAGCGCGGCCAGGGATCATCGAGGCGCACCTTGAGGAGGAGAAAGTGCTTGTCGTCCCTGAAACTGACATTGTACTTGGGGCGAAACTCCTTGATAAGCTTGCCCTCGAGCAAGAGGCTCTCCGCCTCATTGCGCACCGTGTGGATGTCGAAATCGTAGATGCTCTTGATCAGGGCACGGGTCTTCAGATCGGCCAGGCTCTGCCGTGAAGGGGTGAAGTACTGGCTAAGGCGCTTGCGCAGATCGCGGGCCTTCCCGACGTAGATCACCCGGTTGAGGCGGTCTCGCATGAGGTAGACCCCCGGTTGATGGGGCACCTCCTGAAGTTTCTGGCGCAGGTCCGCTTTCTCGCGCGGTGCCGGTCGGTGGTCTCCCATGGGTTCTCAGCGTCTCCCTACTGAAGACGCCAAGAAGGAAAGCACAAGTGGATTGCGCCAGGGCGGAGGCCGTCAGACACGTCCCCGGAATCGGGACGCTGGTCTTCTCAAACAGCCCGCGAGAAACATGCCAAAGAGGAGCAATGAAGATGGCTCCGGGACAGCAACGACATTGTCCACCGAGAGGAAATGGCTTGCCGTTCCAGTAATTGGACCGTCGCCCGCATTCAAAACCCGCCCGAACATGGTGTAATCCAAAGTGATTCCTGTTTGTGTGCTTGGAGCCAGCGTAAAGCTGAAAGAAAACAACCCTGAGTCACTCACTGTCCCGCCGGCACCTGGAAAAGGATTGCCATTCTTCTGGTTTCCGAATAAAGGATCGGTGTCTGAGATCAGCTCCCGATCAATCAAAGCTCCTCCGTCCCGTTTCAGTTCCAAATCCGAGATAATAAAACTATTCGAGCCCGCAGCACTCACTGTGTGGTCATAGGACAGGCTCATCCATATCTGATAGGGTTGCGTTAACGAATTATTCGTAATCACCAGCGGAATGGGCTGGTTATCCTCTCCAAGATCGGTATCGGCAAAAAAATCGGACAGCGCGGCCGAAGATGGAACGGTGACGCTCGCTGTACCGCCGAATCCGTCACCATCCTGAGCCACCCCGTCGCCGTGCTCTAGTAAGGTTTCAAAGACTGGATTGCTGCCCGAACTCACCGAGGTCCCGGTGTAACCGACCGTGGTATCAACTCCTGAAACACGTCCAAAAAGGGTTCCCGATTGAACGGCATCTCCTGTTTGGTCGGCGTCAAGCGTATCAAAAAAATAGGAACCCGTGAAGTCAAGATCCCCGGGGATGAGACCAGCTCGAGCATGTTGACCTAGAATTACCAACGCCACTAAATACAATACAAACGAAAGCTGGGAGATTGATCGTGTCATGAGGGATGGGGAATGAGCACGCCACCCTCAGACAAGATTCTTTTCCACGCAACAAGAATGTGAGACTGGACACGAGATTGGCCGTCGCAGAGTAGAACTGTTAGTAAATAGTTAGTCACGTTCGACCCCAGCTCAATCGTGTCTACGAGGGCGATTCAGCGGCGATCCTATCAAACTCACGATTGCTTTACCGAGCCAAACCGTCCTCTCCATCGAATTCATGACAATTCTGTCAGAAATGCCCCAACGCCTGGCAATGTCGACCAACTCCTGTCGTCTCCGTCCCTGAGGTCATTGCCATGTTAACATCAGCCAGTCGACCCAGATTTCCTCGTCAACCGAGGACCAAATCTGTTGTAATCGTCGGGTGAAGGACCAGGACACCCTCTCCACGCTCGACAAGGCGCTCAAGGTCAATCTCGATCCACGGCGCTACGGCACCTTCGCCGAGATCGGCGCCGGTCAGGAGGTCGTCCGCTGGTTTTTTCTCGCCGGCGGCGCCGCGGGAACGATCTCCAAGAGCATCTCGGCCTACGACATGAAGGTCAGCGATGCCATCTACGGCCGTTGCGAACGCTACGTCTGCCGCGCCCGGCTGGAGAGCATGCTGGCCTACGAGCAGGACCTCAATTTGGAGCGCCTGCGAGCCGAGCGGGGCGATACCACGGCCTTCTTCACCTTCGCCGACACCGTCTCGGCCCGGAATTATCACGGGACGAACGAGTGCCACGGCTGGATGGGCGTCCGTTTCCAAGCCCATCCCCGAGACGAGAGCAGTCAGATCATCATCCACGTGCGGATGCTCAACCGGACCAACGCGCTGCAACAGGAAGCCCTGGGGATCGTGGGGGTGAACCTCATCCACGGCGCCTGCATGCAACACTACAATCCCGAGCTACTCATCGAGTCGCTGCTCGACAACCTGTCCACGGATCGGCTGGAAATCGACATGATCGAGTTTTCCGGGATCGAGTTTCGCCATGTCGACAACCGGCTGATGAGTCTGAAGCTCGTCCAGCTCGGTCTGACCAACGCGGCCATGTTCGGCCCCGGGGACAAGGTCTTGCAGCCCTCGGAAGTGCTGCGCAAACGCGCCGTCCTCGTCGAACGCGGGAGCTTCCGGCCGGTGTGCAACTCCAACATCGACATCCTGCGCTGCGGCTACGAGCGATTCTGCGAAGAGCCGGACGTGGAGCGGGATTCCGTGATCCAGATCATGGAGATCACGATGCGGAACCTCATGGCCAGCGGACAGCTCGACTCCAGTGATTTTCTCGCTCGGGCGGACATGCTGGTGGCCAGCGGGCTGACGGTCCTCATCTCGGATTACTTCGAGTACTACCGCTTGGCCGCCTATCTCAGCCGCTACACGCGGAACAAGATCGGCATTTGCATGGGCGTCGGGAGCCTGGGCGCCCTCTTCGACGAGAAATACTACGTCGAGCTGGACGGGGGCATCCTCGAATCCCTGGGGAGGCTCTTCAAGAACGACCTCAAGCTTTACATTTATCCGCTGAAAGACCGGGTGACGGGCGATGTGACGACAACGGAGAATCTGGCCATCGCCCCCGACCTGAAAAAACTCTACGGCTATCTCCTCGACCGGCAGTGCATTGAACAACTGACGAACCACGACGAGGCCTGCCTCAGCGTCTTCTCCCGGGACGTCCTGGAGAAGATCGCCTCGGGCGACGTCTCTTGGGAATCCATGGTCCCCGGCGAGGTGGCCGAGGTCATCAAGTCACGCTCCTATTTCGGCTATCCGGGAAACAATCGCCACTGACTGACCAACCAGCGGCCAGCTCGCCTAACCACAATCATCTGCCGCAAACCGCTCTTTCCTTCATCGAGCCAACCGGCCGATCTTCGCCGGATTCGCGACGATGTCCCCCGTGAAGGTAAACGGGCCTTTGTCAGGATCCGGCTTGAACTCAAACACTTTCACCGCGGGATCGTTCCGGCGCCCGGTTTTCACATGCACCGTGACCTTGAGATTCTTTTCGCCCGACTCAGCATTCCGCAAACGCTTGCTCTTGATCTTGATCGTGTTCTTTCCTTTCTTGAGGCCGCCGATAACTAACTGAGTTCCAAAATGATCCGAAGTCGCATGTTCACTGATCCCATTGATCGTCACTTCAGTGTCAAATCCCAACGAGATGATATGGAGATCGGTGACATAGTCCGGTTGAGGGCACGGTTGCTGAATCTTGGGTCCGCGACCGATGGGCTGGAATTCGGGTTCCTGGAGAAAGTCTAACCGATTGGCCCGGATGCTGCCGATCACTTCCCCTGGCAATTGGCTCATGACGGCCATGCGATAAAATTTCCACTGAGCCCCCTCCTTGAGATAGCGGAGGACGAGCAAACTATGTGAGGGCGCCTGTCCGCCCACTTCAAAGTTCACCTTCCCATAATAGACCGCCGTCGCCGTGGGTCCCTTGGCACGCACACTGAGAGCCCTCAGCCCCGCAATCGCGGGAGGCTTCATCGGCAGGGCAAAGACGGCGGCGGGAAACTTTTCGCGTTTGGAAATCACGACGTTGCGGGTCTCGATTTGACGCGCGTAGGCAGTGGTGCGTTTCCACGCCTGGTAGTCCTTTCGAATCATGGATCGCCGCCACTGGCTGTAGACTGTCTCCAAGCTGCCCTGGAGGACGGGATCACTCTTCGCCTGGAGCGGAGCGATCGTGGCCGCCATGAGAATGAGAACGAGGACGCGATACATGCTGAAAAGCATCTCCGGGGGCTGACAATGAAGCAAGCCTGGAAAATACACGAGATGGTCCAAAAGATGTTTGCCAAAGAGGCCAAGAACTTGAATCTTGCATTCCTCTCACCGATGTTTCCGGTTTCCCGTCGCCCCAACTCACCCTCTGATGATGTCTGGAACGTTTCAGCTCTCCACTGAACCGCTCCCGATAGCGCTCGCTGCTAGCCTGATGTATGGATAGAGGGAAAGGACTCATGGAGGAGGCGAGTACCCTCGTTTTCAAGGAAACGAGCAGCACGGAGCTGGTGGCGCACGTTTTTTACCCGCGCGGCCACTCCGAATCTGATCAGCGCACTGCCGTGGCTTTCTTCTCCGCCGGGATGTGGGACAACGTCCTCATCAGCCAGTTCGCCCCGCACTGCCTTCACTTCCGTGAGCGCGGGGCCGTCTCCATCATTTTCGAGTATCGCGAGCTTTCCAAACATCGCATGACACCCATCGAGGCCATTGCCGATGGACGCTCCGCCTTGCGGTGGCTCCGACTGAATCACGCCGACCTCGGCATCCATCCGGACCGCGTCGTGGCCTCGGGTGCCTCCGGCGGTGCGCATTTGTGTCTCTGTGCGGCCATGCTCAACGCCTATGATGAACCCGGCGATCCCGCGGAGATTTCTTGCCGCCCCAATGCGCTCGCCCTTTTCAGCCCCGTCGTCGATACCACCAAGAGGAAAGGCGTCGGCTTCGAACTGTTTCGCGAGCCCAAAGAAGCTCACTCCACCAGCCCCTCGAAGAACATTACCAAGGGCCTGCCACCGTCGATCATTTTCTACGGCACGAATGATCGACGCGTTCCCACGTCGTCCATCATCCGGTTCGCCAAGGCCATGAAGCGGAAGAAGAACCGGTGCGATCTGCATGCCTTCCCACAGGAGGGGCACAGCTTCTTCAACTTCAATGTGAGCATGAAGCACTTCGAAGCGACCCTCAACGAAATGGATCGCTTCCTCGTCGACCTCGGTCTTCTCGATGTCAACGAGATGGACGACGGCACCAATCGTCTGGCCAGTTGAGGACTTCGTATAGTTAGTCTCGTCCGGGATGCACTTCCAAATAAGGAGAGCCAAGTGGTGGGACATTCCCGCCTGACTAACTAACGAATGCGCGTTCTTACTTGCCAGAGGTCATTTCACCGATTTGAGACACTAACTAACCCAACACCTAGGCGACACGCCCCCAGGTGAATCACAGACGGGAGAGACACCTGATCACCGCTCTCGCCCCGCCGCCGGCGGCGCCGTCCCCAACAGCTTGGCCGTGCGCTCGGCGTCATCCCTCGCCAACTCACCAATCATCGTCCCCGCGGCACGCTCGCTCAGTTCACGATAACGCTGCCGGACCCGTCTCAAGGTGGTGACATATCGATCGTTCATCTCCCGCCGGAGGATCGCCTGCAACTCATCCTCCCAACGCTTCTCCGCCTCCACGAGGGGCTTCTTTTCCAGTTTCACCAGCTTCTCCCGAGCCAGCCTGGCCTCGCTTCCACTCGGAGAAACTCGTACATACGGCGCCTCCAAGAATGCCTTCCAGGCGTACCACCGCTCCACCGGTTTCGCGATCTGCCGGATCTCGAGCGATCGCCGCGCCATCCAATCGCTCGCTTCCGGAGGAAGCCCGCGCCCGCCCCCATCCGGGGATCCATGGGCCTGGAGGCGCAACCACTGCGCCATCCCCAGCGGCACCTTGTCCGGGTGGGCGTGCCCCGTCCTGGGCCAGGCCTCCAGGATCACCTCCGCACCCAGTTTCCGAAAATGCACCAAGGCTCGCAGCGACTGCGGATAGTTCCCGTCGCGGCGGCCCACACCGATGTAGATCTGTTTCGCACCGTCAAAACGGTCGACCTCCGGAGCCTGCCGGGAGTGGAACACACCGGCGCCCAACACCATGCCCCCCGCCAGGGATCGATCGCGCTCGAGAAGCAGCGAGGCAAACCAGCCTCCCTTGCTGAAACCGGCGACGTGGATACGAGCGGGATCAACTTGGTGTTTCCCCACCAACACCTTCTTCAGTTCAGTCAGCTGGACCAATTCCGCAGCAATCCCCTCTTCCGACTGGAGGAATCTGCCACGCTGCACATAGGTCATCCCCACGAGCACGAAATCGCGTCCCCCGGTCGCACGACGCACGAGATCGATCGTCGGCCGTCCATGCGTGCCGTGATAATAAACGATCGCCGGCCACCCTCCATCCGGTCGTGCCTCCGCCGAATCGGGCGTCCACAGAGGCAAGCGCGCGTCCTCGATCGCCGGCCAGGCAATCTCCTCGAGACCGGCTGGCAACGAACCGGTGAAGAACCACATGGCCAAGGCGCAAGGAAAAAGAACTCTCATCATGAATCCGCAGCCGGAAAACGAGTCAACTTTCCCGCACACTCCCCGTGGACTCAACAGATGTCAAAAAGCCGGCGAACCCATCCCATTCCCAGGGCACACGATGACGGCATTGCGCCGCCTCTTCGTAGTGGCCCCGGGGAAGCCGGGAAACGGCCTCGCGCCCCAGCGCGGCAAATTTGGAGTCCTTTTCCCCACAAAGCCACCATACCGGCGTCTCGATACAGCCTAACTGATCCCAAAGAGGGTCTTGATGGCCCAGCGACCACTCCCGAAAACACCGCGCCATGGCCGGGAGAAACCTCTCCGGAGGATTCCGGGCCCCGCCACCGGCAAAGACCGGTTGCTTGTTCCAATCGTGCATGACATCGAGGAAGGGCTCCTTTCGAAAACGCGCCAGCCAGGCCGCATCGGCCTCGCGGCGGGCTTGGCGCTCCCGGGAATCCCGAAGACCGGGATGGGCGGAGACGATGACGGCCCCACGCCATTGCTCCGGCGCCGCGAGCAACACATGCAGCGCCAGGCGCCCGCCCATGGAGTAGCCTAACAAATAGGGCGCGGGGTCCCGCTCCAGCACCGTTGGCGTCCAGGCGGCGGCCCAGGTTTCCATGTCCGATGCCGGGTGAGCCTGCCAAAGATCGACGGCAACATGCCGGGGAAGTCCCAGGCCACCCCAGTCGCGATACGAACCCAGGGCGCCGTGCAAGCACCACCACATGTCACTAGCGCGGTCCGGACTCTTGAAAGATCTCCTGGAGATCCTGACGTTGTTCCGGCGTGATGGGTGCCGTCTCCAAAGTCGACCGGGCTAACTGAGGATCGACATCCTGCCATTTCTCAAAAACGTGGTGCAGCATGGCCGTCTGATGATCGGGATCGCCCACGCTGAGGGCCCATCGATACGCCGAATCGGGATCGTTGGAGGCCACATGGTCCACCAGGCGCTCCGCGGCCACGTCCCGAACTTCACCTTGTGGCAGGGCGCCGATCCACTCGGACGCCGCCATGGCATCCTGTTCCACCCAGTGGTCCGCTACCCGCTCGATGGCCACGCGCTGCACGTCATTCCCCTCGGCAGACAAGGACTCCGCCCAGGCAGCAGCAGCCGCCGGATCATACTCGCTCCAGTGACTCGCCAGATGCCCTGCGAGTTCGCGGTAGGTATCCGGCGTCGCCAGCTCGCTCCACTGGGTGACCATGTCTGCCGCCATCTGGGGACTGCGCTCCGCCACCGTTTCGAGGATCCCATGAAACGCTCGATCGGCGTCCGCTCCCAGTGAGCTCGCCCAATCGAGCGCCTGACCGACATCTCTCCGGGCCCAGGAATGCGCCACCTCGGCCAGGACTTCGCTCCGAGACGCCGACGGCGGAAGTTCCTCGGCAAATCTCGCCGCCGATTGCGGGTCTTGCCGGGCCAACTCGTGCGCCAGTTCCTGCATGGCCTCGCGCTGCAACCGGCCCTCCAGGGATCCCGTCCATGCCAGTGCGGCATCGAGATCTTCCTGGGCCCAGCGATGAGCGATACCTCGAATCAAGTCGCGCTCGCGATGACCCGCCGCCGGAAGGTCGTCCACCCAAGTCGCCGCCCCCGCCGGATCGCTCTCCGCCAGAACATCGAGTGCGTGGACCATCGCATGCGTCCCCGGATACTCCGAATCGATGGCCTGGGCCCAGTTGAGCGCCTCCAAGGGATCAACATGCGCCCAGCCGATCGCCGCCCCACGAAGGGCATCCGGTCCCTCGGCGATCGCGAATTCCAGCAGCCGCGCCGAACCGGGATCGAGCTCACCCCAGCGCCGATAAAGCGATTCATTCCGCAGAGTCGGTGCCGCCTCATTGAGGAACGACGCCAATTCAGCGATGTTCTCCAAGGAAATCCGATGCGCAAGCGCCTCCGCCGCCTCTTGGCGCTGGCGATGGGACTCCAGATCCAAGAAAGCGGCCCGAGCAGCGCTCAGATTGCCGCCCTCGGCCAATTGGGCAAAGGCACTGTGAATGATCTCGAGCTTGAGCCGAGGATCGCTTTCTTGCCGGACCTTGGCCAAGGCTTGAGCCGGCTCCCGATGCGCCCAATGCCGATAAAGAGCACGCTTCAACTGCCGCGCGCCACGATCCCGCAGGCCCGTCCCCTGAAGTTCCGCCAGCAGCGCCTTGAGCTGATCCGTTGTCTGACCATCGAGCGCTACCTCCATCTCCTCCTCCTCGGACAAGGCCAGCAAATCCGACAAACCACGCCTCCGGGCCGGCTCCTCCTGCTCCTGATCCCGATCGCGGCCCTGAACCTCGCCGGCAGCGGTGTCATCCGATCGCTCTCGCGTCCCAGGACCCACTCCGAGTGCTGAAAAAGAAACGTCGCGGTAGTCGCCGCCAGCCCGGCTACGGTCGCGCTTGGTCGAGAACACCTCGCGCTCCATCCAGATGCCGCCCACAAAGGCACACCCACTGAAGAGGACGACGATGAGAGGCGTTTTCATCGTCTTCAGCCTACGGCTAAATCCGGGCCTCGTAAATCCGGAGTACGAGTTCCGTCGCCAGCCGCCCGGAAGAAGCCGGGACCGCCGGCGGGCGCCCCGTGCGCGCCGCTTCAACGAAATCCCGGAGGATGGCCTCGTGCCCCGCCGTGTCCGTCACCGCCGCGCTATCCGATCCGCTGTGCACCTCGAAGTCCTCGTCGTCCCGCTTGGGTTGATCCACCCCGTCGATGTGCCAGGCAGTGATCTCATCGTTTTCCATGACGAGGCTGCCGCGCTGCGCGTGAATCTCTAACACCGGCGCAAATCCGGGCTTGGTCGCGGTCGAGGCCGTGATCGTTCCGATCATCCCGTCGGGATAGCGCAACAAGGCCACGCCATGATCCTCCACTTCGATCTCGTGATCAAAGGTGTCCAACATGCTCACCACCTTGGCCGGCATCCCAAAGAACCAGGCAAAGATGTCCACGTTGTGCGCCGCCTGCTGGATGAAGGGCCCGCCTCCATCGATGGCATAACCACCGCGATAATCGCCCGAGTCGTAATAGGCCATGTCGCGATAAAACTTTACCCGCATGTCGGCGGCAAACACCCGGCCCAAGGCACCCGAGTCGATCAGCGCCTTGACCGCAATATTGTCAGGACTCATGCGCCGCTGATAAGTCACCGCCAGGGTCACACCGGCACGCTCGCAGGCCTGAGTCATCGAGTCCATGTGCTCTCGCGTGATGTCGAGCACCTTCTCCGTCAGGACGTGCTTGCCCCTGGAGGCCGCCTCCTTCGCAAAAGTGTGGTGCGTGCCGTTGGGCGTGCAGAGAATCACCGCATCATAGGGCGCCGCCAATTCACCCAGAGAGGTCGCCACCTCGGCATCGTCCGGCAAGTAGTCAGGCCGGTTCCCGCTGCGAGAGACGAGGCCGCAAAGCGCTGCCTCGTCCACATTCGCAATCGCGCTGGCGTAGGTACCGCCGATATTGCCCGACCCGACGAGGACAAAGCGGAATGGTGCCCGATCGCTCACTCGCTGCGCAAACGATAGTAACCTGCTGCTTTGTCAGTCCGCGCGGCCTCGGAGTCTTCATAGCTCTCTCCGGAAACGCCGCTGGCAATGACTTCCCAGTCGATGAGGTCCTCCGAGTATTCCACATCGACGGGGGCATCGATCCCACTGAGATCGAGAGCCACCCCATCGGCGGCGGAAAAGCTCACGCCGGTGATCATCGGAAGATCGCCGCCGGGATCGACGGGCAGATCATCGGTCTCACCCAGTTTCTTGCCGGGATTCTCCGCCAGCCAGGAGGCCTCCTCATCCGTGAGGATCTTGCCGTAGATCTGGACATCATCAATGATGCCGTTGAACCCGAACTGCCCGTTGACCGCGCCGATCTGAAGCGCCGCCTTCACATCCGTGATCTCCGAGGCGCCCTCCAGTTCCTCGGCCAGACTTCCATCGACATAGATACGAGCCGTGACCGGCGCCGCGGGATCGTAGGTCACCACGACCTGTTGCCCTTGGCCGGCCACCACCGCGCTGCCCTCGCCGCCCGCGATGTCCGGCACGCCCTCGCCAAACCAGTTCAGGCGATTGTCCGCCGACGCCAGGGCGAAAGGCCGTCCATTGGCATCGGGCCCGTCATTCTTCGAAATGAGCCCCGCCACCGGACCCAGTCCGGCATCGGCCTGAAACCACATGCTGATGGAGAATCCGCCCTCGATGATGGGGAAGTTAGGCACCTCCGCGTAAGCCGCCGTTTCCCCTGAAGGAGCGAAACGCACCGCCGTGCCACCGGCAAGACCCGCCTGCCCGAGATCGACGGTGGCGCCGTTGGCCAGGTAGGAGCCATGGTTGCCATTGCCCGAGGAATCGTTCATCTGGGTGCCCTCCGTCTCGTCCAGCTTGTACCACGCGACCAGTTTGTTGCGGTCGGGAATGTTCGCCCCGAGGTCGAGTGTGCGCTCCGGCTTGTTCTCGTCGTTGCTCGTGAAATCGAGCGCCGCGATGAATCCGCCGTCACTGTTGCCCGGATCGAAGGTCACGGTGAAATCGTGAGAGGCTTCTGGCGCGAGTGTTAGCGGAAGTTCCAGATCGATGGTGTAGTGATCGCTGTCGGGTCCCGTGAGGGTCGCGGCGGTGATCACCAGATCGTTCGTCGCTCCCGGATTCTTCAAGGTCACCGTGCGCGTCTGCTCGCCGGGATCGTCACCCAACTGGCCGAAGGGTGTCCGCCGGCTGAAGCTCAGGCTAGGATCACCCAGGACGACGGGCTCAAACGTGGAGCCGTCCGGCTGGATCGCCGGATCCGGGATCACCGTGCTGATCTTCATCCAGTTGGAACTCCCGTCACAGCCGTCCGCGTTGGTCTCATCCTCACCCAGTGGCGAATTGATGAGATCGATGACGTCACCGGGCTCCACATTGGCATAGACCACACGCTCTTCCCCGTCGCCATCGTCGGAAGCCACCGTCAGGCTGTCGAGCCGCACCCCGTTGTGGTGAACCGCACCG
>JANQJH010000214.1 GCA_028281705.1 Verrucomicrobiales bacterium | reverse complement strand
GGGTGCGTAACGGGCCGCGGCCACCGCGTCGCGGGCCTCCGCCTCCGTGCCCACCCAGGGCACCATCACGCCGTGCGCCCCCAGATCGAGCACGCGCTTGAAGCGCACGGGATCATTGATCGCGATCCGAACCAGGCCGGCGCATTCGCTCCCGGAGATCCCCTGCAACTGGTGCACCAAGGTCTCTTGTTCTCCCACCCCGTGCTCGGTGTCCAGGAGCACCCAGTCGAAACCGCTCTGGGAGGCAATCTCCGCCGTGATACTCGAACCGAGATTGAGCCAGGTGCCGACCAGTGTCTCGCGAGCCAAAACGCGTTGCCGAAAAGTCGCCGGATCAAAAGCCATGATAGGCCTCATTCTCCAGCCGAACGCGGCAAACACAATCTCTTGTGCGCCCATCTCTCCATTGTTTGAACTGGGGATTCGATGAATGAAGACTCCTACTTGCCGAAAAGCTCCGCCGGCCTCTTGGTAAGGGATGTCACCTGATCTCCTCGAAACCGTTCGCCAATCCTCCTTCACGCCCTGGATCGGAGGGGCCATCCTTGTCATCGTCGCCTTGGGCCTGCTCAAGCTGGTGGCCAAGACGGGCGGAAAACTCATCGTCCTCGCAGTCCTCGCCGCCGTGGGCATCTTCGGCTACCAATGGTGGGGAAAACCCAGCGAGCGATCGCTCCCGGAGATTCGCCAGGATTGGTTTGCCTCCCTCAGAGAGACCGATCTTTCCAGCGCCGGCCTCCAGGCCCTGGCCAAAGATACCGGGCGCCTTCTTCAGGAGGCGTCAGCCATTTCTCAGGCCAAGAGCCAGGAGGCCCTGACAAAGATGGCCTCGAGCCTGAAGGAGAAAATGAAAGAGGCCAAGGCCAAGGGTGAGGACGACGCTGAAGAACAGATCAAGCGCCTCTACGACGAGGTGATGAAGAAACTTCGCTGACTAACAGAGCTAAGCTAAGTGATGCGGATACTCCCGTCCGCCGCCTGATGCGCCTCCTCATTTTTCGGAAGCCCATTTCCAAGATTGAGGCAAAATAGTCGAGGGACTGAAGTCCCTCCCACATTCTACTACTAGCCAGGAAAGTGGCAGGGATTGAAGTCCTTTCGCTATTTCCGGGGCGAGACGCCCATCCCACATTGAATTCACTAATACCGAAAGTTTGCCCCGACCTTGAGGGCGAATTCCTGGTCATTGAGTTTGAATCCCGTGCGCTCATCCAGGTAGGTCTGATTGACCACGGCGAAGAGCTTGGATCCGGGACGGTACTCCCATTGCAGAACGGACTGAAAGCCGATCGATTCCGAAATGCTGTCGTACTGGAAGATGTGCGTCCACGTCAGGTCAGGCGTGAACTTCCAAAACATCCGCGCGCTGCCCAGATGGGTATCGAAATCACCCCCGGAGAGATCCACTTGGTTGAGCGAATAGGTGAGGGCGAACGTCAAATACTTGTTAGGCATGACCGTGGCATCGAAGGCGAAGGCGTTGCGCGTGCCATCGTAAAATTCTCCCCGGCTCAACTCCAAATCCATGGCCACGATACGCTTGCGTGCCATCTGAAACTCAAGCACGGCCTCCGTCCAAGAATAATCCCCCTCCTCAATGAAGACGCCATCAGAGATCTCGAATGGTTCATCGGGACTATCAAATGAGTGGACGACGGAGAATTTCAATTCGTCGGCACTGGCGAACTCCAGTTCGAAGGGAGTGAATTCGTACTCCGCGGAATCGAGTTCATTGGACAGATCGGTGAAATGCTCGGTCGACACGCCAAGAAGAAACTGCCGGATCCAGGGGGACTCCTCCGGTCGATGGGTGTAGTTCACCGTCCCGGCATAGGCCCGCACGCCCTGCCTGCGGACAAAGCCCAAGGCGGGATCGAAATCCTCGCCCACCTCGATGTACTTGCCTTCAAGATACAGCGGCTCGTTGGGATAGGAGACGGTCAGCCCATAGGCGTAGTCGCTGGAATCGGAGGCCTCCGTCCCCGTCGTCCGCGTGCCCAGAGCGAAGACATCCGCCTGAAGGAACTTGCCTCCCATAAACTCCGAAGTGCGGAAATGATAGTCGGCGCCGATGAGATAGTTGTCGCCGTTCGAATTGGGGTCGCCCGCCGTGGCCAACACACCCAGGCTCGACTGCTCACCGAAATGCTTGACCACGCGACCGGAGAAGACGTTCTGACGCTCGATGTTGTGCTTACTCTCCAACATGACGTGGGTGAAACCGATCTCCGTTTCCCCGATCCGCCCAGCCACCTTATCGGCAAAGATGATGGGCACGATATCCCCGTCTTCGGACAAGCCGATCCGGCGCGTGAAGTAGGGAATCACGAGATTCCTCAAACCGGTCCGGCTCCGCCGTGAACTCGTGAGGCCACCGAAATCGTAGATGCCGCTGTCCTCGAGGAAAAACGTGCGTTTCTCCGGAAAGAACAGGGGAAAGCGCGTCAGATTGACCTGGCGGTCATCGACCTCGGTTTCGGCAAAGTCCGTGTTGTAACTCAAGGTGGCCGAAAGATTGGGGGTCAGTCGATAACGCAAATCAAAACCGGTATCGCCTAACCAATCGGTGTCCTCCTCCCGCTCGCGGTAACGTCCGATGACATAGGGACGAAACTCCACCCCGAGCCCCTGTTTCATGCCTTCGAGCCCGACGATGTCGCCCGCTTCTCCAGGATAACGGGTGCGAATCTCAGGGCGAGCGCCGGTCCACCGTCCGCGCTCCGACTTCCGCCGAACATTGCGCGACATGTTAAACCCCCAGGTGTCGTTGTCCGTATCAAAACTGACACTGGAAAACGGGATCTGGATCTCCGCCTTCCAGCCTTCGTCGTCAATCGTCGTCTTGGCGTTCCACACTCCGTCCCAATTGGAGTTGCTGTTCGTCCCCCGGCTGACCAGGGAATCATAGCGGGCGGCATTGGGATTGACGGAAAAGACGTAGCCGTTCCGCTGGTCGTGGAAGGTGTCGAACATGAAGTAGATGTAGTCATCGGACGAAATCGAGAAATCCCGGGACATGCTCCGCGCGATGATGCCCTCCGGATTCTTGTCGAAACACCACACCCCGAGATAGAGATGGTCATCGTCGTAGAGGAAACGGAACTCGGTTTTCTCCGAGAGTTCTTCGCCGATTCGGGGCTCGTACTGGTAGAGCTTAGTCGCCACCGGTGCGCGCTGCCATTGGGGTTCATCGAGGCGCCCATCCAGCACGGGCGGCGTCTCCACCCGCAGGGCCCCCAGACTGGGCTTTTCCGCGGGTTCGCGCTCCGCCTGCACTGCCTGACCGCCGACACCGAGGCCGGCGATCGTCAATCCAAGACAGAGAGAGAGCCATCGAACACTCGACGAGCGCATTGTAATTGGGGACGAAATGGAGATCGCGCGACCCTAGGCGGCCTGCCAGAAATCTCAAGAGGGATCCGCGGAATCTTGGGACATCAACTCGGGAGCCTCCCAGCCACCCGGCAACGTCCAAGAACGAGAAAGAAACAGCCAAACAAGACCAGGGCCGAGGGCTCCGGGATCGCGGTAATCTGACCGATACTGGTGTAGCCGATGTCCTTAAAAATGTTTTGCTCGATGAGACTAAACGTCCGCGTTCCAGGCCCGGTTCCCGCCGTCGCCAGCATCAGGTTTCCGGCAAGGGCCGCGTTCTCGTCGTTCAAATGATGCAAACTGCTGCCTCCGCTAAACATGGTCGGCGTGTAGAGTCCCACCGGTGTCGATTGGTTCGTGCCCTGGAAAAAGAGTCCCGCGCCAGGGCTGGGACCGGCGACGAGATCGGCCTCAAAATTGACCACCTGGAGATCGTTGCCAGTGAAGAGCGAATTCCCCGACTCATCCACGAGGAATTGGTCGAATTTTCCCCAGACACCGTTGGTCACGTTGCCGTTGATATCGGTCGCGTTTCCACCGAAGTCATCTGTGAAAATCGAACTTCCGAAACCCAGGGCGTGGGCAAATTCGTGGTACATGGTGGAATACCAATCGTATTCGCTGCCCGAGGGGGCGGAGCCGATATCCAGCTCCCAATTGATTCCCCAGTTCACCCCGACAAAGCCATCCGCGGTGCCCCCGTTGAGATCCGTCGCCCCGTTGCTCAGCACCTTGTTGCGCACCACCTCGTCCAAACCGAATCCCGGCGTGAGCACGCCACCCGAATTGCTTCCGGCAAAGGCCAAAGTTGATCCCGATGCCGTGCCGTCGACATCGAGCGTGACGGTGGCGGTGTAAGCTGAGAACGCGTCAGCGAAATTCGACGCTGCCAGCTCAAAGGCCGCTTTTCGAGCAGCCCCATTCGTGACGTCGTTGAAGCCAGTGCCCGCCGCGTCGGTGTAGTTGAAGTTAAACGTGAGAACCCCGAAGCCTGGAGACGCGATGCTCAGACTCAGAAGGGCGACCAGGATGCCGTGCTGTTTCATCTAAAGAAGTGCACGAAATCTGAATCCACCGGGCAAGCAAATTGGCGTCCCCGGAGTCCAAGGTCAATTCTAGGCTCGGATCGCCGCACGATGAGGGCCATCTTCTCCCGATGAGTTCTTCCTCCAAGGTCCTTTCGACCAGTCGCGCCCGAATCCCTGTCACCCTCCTGCTCGCCGCCCAGGCTCTGACACTGGCATTAGCCCCGACGGAAGCCCGATCCGCCAACGTCGTCCTCATCATGGCCGACGACCTCGGCTACCACGACCTCAGCAGCTACGGCCATCCCAAGATCAAGACGCCCGTCCTCGACCAACTTGCGGCGGACGGCGTCAAGCTCACCAGCTTCTACGCCGGTGCCACCGTGTGCACACCCTCCAGGATCGCCCTGCTCACCGGTTGCTACCCCGCGCGCCTCGGCTGGACCAAGGGCGTGATCGGTCACCTCATGAAAAAGGGCATGGGTTTGAATCCCAAAGCTCTCACCATGGCGGAAATCTTCCAGGCCGCGGGCCACGCCACCGGGCTCGTCGGGAAATGGCATCTTGGCGATCACGGGGACCTTCTGCCGCATCGCCAGGGCTTCGATTCCACCTACTACATCAAGAGGAGCAACAATCAAACGGATGAACTCTGGCAAAACGATCAACTCCTGGAGAAACCCTTCGAAAACCGATTGCTCACCGAACAGTTCACCCGCGAAGCCTCACGCTTCATCAAAACCCACAGGGACCGTCCCTTCTTCCTCTATCTCCCCTACACCGCCCCGCATTTTCCCATCGAACCCCATCCGGATTGGCGAGATCAATCGAAATTCGGAGCCTACGGCGATGTCGTCGAAGAGATGGATCATCGGATCGGCGAGATACTCCACACCCTGGAGTCTGAGAACCTCGCCAGCAAAACGCTCGTCATCTTTCTTTCCGATAACGGCCCTGAACCCCTAACCAAAGAATCCCGGGCCACCCCCTTTCGCGGCCGGAAATGGGATGCCCTGGAAGGCGGCACCCGCGTCCCTTGCATCCTCCGTTGGCCCGGCGTCCTCCCGCCAGGAAAAGAATGTGATCATCTCATCGCCGCGATCGATCTCCTGCCTACCTTGAGCCGCGCCTGTGGTCTTGAGGCCCGGCCCACGACCGCCGATCACCTTCCCATCGACGGCGTCGATGTCTGGCCCACGCTTCTGGGAGAAATTGGAAACGCCGGACATCCGAGGAATGATTTGCTCTACTGGCACGGCTCTAACGGTTTCCAAGCCATCCGCGTCGGCCAATGGAAACTCTTTCCCAAAGGCAAGGGGGCCGCGCTCAAAGGTGCCTCCGTTGGAGGTCCCGCTCTCTTTCATCTCGCTCAGGATCCAGGCGAGACGAAAAACCTAAGTCTTCAACATTCCGACCGCGTGAAAACGATGCGAGAATTGGCCGAGAAGCGCCTCGTCGCCCTTCAAGACGCCGTTCTTCCACTGGGCGAAGAGTGACGCTCGCTCAGGGCAAGATCACTCGAAAAAACAGGCTCCTCGCGAGATCGGTCGACAGGGTCGCCTCGGTCTCGCCCTCGGGAACCGGGATCGGATCCCAGACACCGGATTCGAGATCCGCCGTGCCCTGAAGCACCGCATTGGGATTCTCCCAGTCCATGGTAAACGAGCCATCGACCACCGGCGAGATGGCGATGGTTCCCAGCGGCCCGGGATCAATGGGCTCCACATCATCAAAGTAGCGGACAGGCAACGTGTGAGCCTCCTCCTCGAGTTCGAAATATCGATTCTCGCCCGATTCCCAGTCCCCTCCATTGACGATGTACTTGTAGGGCACCTCGCTCCCCGGCAGCGTGAAGGCCACCGTCACCGTCCCGGTATAAACGCTGGAGCCCTCCTCGATCGGCGCCAGTTCATCTCCCCCTGCCCAGCCATTGAACGGCCCTCGCACTTCCACATAATCGCTCTCCGGATCGAAGACCTCATCGTCAATCCGGGCTGCCATGTCGACAAGAAAGGTCACCTCAATCCCATCGCCAGGATCAACGGACAGGTTATCAAAAAACGCCACCGGCACCTCTTGATCACCCTCCTCGAGAGAGATCGTCCGATTCGTCTGGCCATCCCCCACATCACTCTCCCAGATGACGGTTCCGTCGTCGTCGATGATGACGAACTTGTAAGGGATCGTGGCCCCAGGTGCCTCCGCCACCTCGATCTCCAGACTGTAGAGAGCCTCATTCCCATTCGCCCGCTCCATCTCGTCACCACCCTCCCAGATATTAAAAGATCCCCGGAGTTCAACCAGGTCCGTCTCCGAGTTGAATCGGCCGATCGACTCCTGGATCGACATGTCGACCTGGAAGGTCACCAAGACGGCGAAGGCTGATGACGGCACGGCCGCAATCACCAAAGGAAAAACGAGCCGCCAACAAAAAATAGCGAACCAGCCAATGTTTGAACCGTGCATGATGGGAGCCTCCGTCTAATCCGAGGTTTCACCCTTAGAATGTCGCAAGCTCCCGGGAAAAGCCAGCTCCGACCACTGGATTGACCGCAATCTCCATTCCGGCAAAACGAAATCCCTCGGCCCGTGTTTCTAGGGTCTCCCATGCGACAGATCTCCATCTTTGACCACGCTACCCGATTCGCCGCCATCGCCGCCCTGTGTTCCATCGTCACCGTTCTGGCGGCCGAGCCCGGCACGACTCGAGGGGTCATTCTCGACATTGACGATGCGTCGCACCCCGCTAACGCCGTGCAACTGGTCGGGCCTGTCGGGCATTCCTTGATCCCCGAATCGGACACTCCCAGCCGATGGCGCTTCCGGGATGGCGTCCTCACGGCCTCGCCCGCCTGGGACAGCCTCATCACCAAGAAGGCCTATCGCGACTTCCGCATGCACTTGGAATTCAACGTCAACGAGGTCCCCGATGCGGCGAATCCGGAGAAGAACGGGAATTCCGGGGTCTACATCCAACAGCGCTACGAACTTCAAATTCTCAACTCCCATGGTGTGGCCCCGGAAGACTACAAGGCCAGCTACGGCGGCAGTCTCTATCGATTGAAGAAACCGGATCGCTTGGTGAACAAGAAAGCGGGAGAGTGGCAAAGCTATGACATTGTCTTTCGTGCCGCCCGTTTTGACGGGGAGAAAAAAGTGGAGAACGCCAGGGTCACGGCCTATCAAAACGAGCAATTGATCCACGACGACGTCTCCCTGCCTAACAAGACGGGCGCCGGCAAGAAAGAGGGACCCGATCCCCTCCCCATCAAGTTGCAGGGACATCACAACCCGGTGCGCTTTCGCAATGTGTGGATCCAGGAACTCGATCTCTCGTCTCCGATCGGTTCGGCAACGCCGCGGCCTCATCCCGTGCCCGAGAATCCTCTCTGGCTGACCTACGAGGCCAAGGATGGACCCGGTAATGGAAGACACATCGTCCTCATCGCCGCGGAACAGGAGTACCGCAGTGAACAGTCGATGCCCATGATGGCGCGCATCCTGGCGGAGAAACATGGCTTCCACTGCACCGTTCTCTTCTCCGTCAATGACAAGGGCGAGGCCGATCCCACGCTCAAGATTCGCTGGGAACAGAAGGATGTCATCCATCACGTCCCGGGACTGCAACACCTCGAGACGGCCGATCTCATGATCCTTTTCAGCCGGCTCATCACCCTGCCCGAGGAAGAGGTGCAGCACATCGTCGACTACGTTGATGCGGGCAAGCCCCTCATCGGTCTGCGCACCGCCAATCACGGATTCCTCGGATTTCCCTACACCCTCGAGGGCAGGAAGGTCCGTTTTGGCGAGGACGTCCTCGGCGGCAGCTTTCGCAGCCACCACGGCAACCGGCATGCCGATTCCACCCGCGGCATCATTGTTGAAGATGCCAAGAATCACCCCATTCTCCTCGGCGTGGAAGACATCTGGGGACCCTCTGACGTCTATCGAACCTATCCCGAAGGCGGGAGCCTTCCGCCGGACTGCCAGCCCCTCCTCCTGGGACAACCCCTCTTGGGGCGCCAACCGGATGACGCCCCGAATCCGAAGAAGATCCCGCTTCCCATCGCCTGGACCAAGACCTGGACCGGCAGCACGGGAACGACCGGCCGCGTGTTTCATCTCACGATGGGCAGCGCCCGCGACTACCAGAACGAGGGGCTCCGCCGGCTGACGATCAATGCCGCCTACTGGTGTCTCAACCTCGAGAAGGAGATCAAGGCCAATCGCAGCGTCGAGATCCAAGGCCCCTACGAGCCCCTGGCCAGTGGATTCAACTACGGAAAACTCGGGGTCGTGCCCAAGAAGCCCGCCGAGCTGCGTTGACCGAATGAAGAAGTCGTTGGCCAAGTGAGAAGACCTCTGTTACCACCACCGATGCCCAGGCCACCCCGCCACCAGCGATTTTTTGCCCTGCTCGCCCTCGCCCTCGCTCATCTCTTGCCACAAGCTGAGCTCTCGGCCCGCGTGCGCCTTCCCGGCGTGGACACGAGTCAGCTCGAGCCTGAACTCAAGGGCCGCGTCCTCATTGAAGAGCTGAACTGTGTCGCCTGCCACACATCGGCTACCGTGGCCGATGCCTCCCGCAAGGCGCCCCGCCTTGCCGGCGTTGGAGGCCGGGTCAACCCGGACTACCTCCAGGCCTTCATCGAGGCGCCTCACGAAGTGAAACCGGGGACGCTCATGCCCGACCTCCTGGCTCATCTGGATGCCGGCGAGAAAAAGGAGATTGCCCGATCCATCACGCACTACCTCGTCTCCCTCCACCGGGGCCCGGACTTCCAGCAGGAAGCTCCCAACGCAGTGGCCGCGGAGCAGGGCGAAGAACGCTTCCACGCCGTGGGCTGTGTCGCGTGTCATGCCCCGAGGGATCCTGAGGGCGCCGAACTGCTCACCGAGACCTCCGTGCCTCTCGGCGCCCTGGAGAGGAAATACTCTTACAAAAGTCTGAGCGCCTTCTTGAGGCGCCCCCACACCTCGCGTCCCTCCGGCCGCATGCCGGATCTCCGGCTGCCGGGACACGAGGTGGAACGCATCACGCACTACTTGCTGCGAAAGACCGCGGTCCCCGGTCATCTGGCCTACACCACGTGGCGCGGCAAAGTGTGGGAAGGTCTCGAGGGCGACGTGCAAAAGGAGAAGGCAGGCCAGGTCGATGACTTTTCGCTAGAGCAGTTTGGAAAGAAACTGCCCCACCACACCGCCATCCGCTACGAGGGTTTTCTCCGCCTCGATAGAGCAGGCGACTACAGCTTCCATGCCGAGCTCAACGGCGGCAGCCTCCGGATGAATGACCGTGAAGTGCTCGCCCAGGCGCCCAGCGACCGGCGAGGCCCCAAGAAGCTCACGGGAAGGACGCAGCTCGCCCAGGGCTGGAACCGGATCGAACTCACCTACTTTCACACCGGCCGGAATCCGCGATTCGAGTTTCACATGGAGGGACCGGGGTTTCCCCGACAGGCCATTCCCGCGTCCATGCTGGCCACTTCGGACAAGCCCATTCCCGTGGTCCGGGCCTTGAAGAGCGATCCCGAATTGGCGGCTAGAGGCAAGGAACATTTCGAACGCCTCGGCTGTGCCCAGTGCCATGACGACCTGAATCTACCCCGCAGACACCACACGCCCATGGCCGAACTCGATCCAAGTCGCGGCTGCCTAACAAGGGAAGCCGGCACACCACGATTCGATCTCGACACCGATCAGCTCAAGTTGATCAAGTTAGGCCTACCCAAGGTGGACACGGCTTCCTTC
The DNA here is from genome assembly GCA_028281705.1 of Verrucomicrobiales bacterium. Classification (GTDB taxonomy): domain Bacteria; phylum Verrucomicrobiota; class Verrucomicrobiia; order Verrucomicrobiales; family DEV007; genus JAACDM01. Next base: position 243 of record JANQJH010000214.1, on the reverse strand, counting down.
AGCGACGCGCAAAGGATCGACAAAACCCTCGTCGCCTTCAATTGCCTCGCCTGCCACGAACGGGAAGGGCTGGGCGGCATCTCACCCGAGCGGGATCCCTACTTCACCGGCACCCATGAAGCTCTGGGCAATCAGGGTCGCCTTCCCCCGCCCCTGACACATGTCGGCGCCAAACTGTCCAAGTCCTGGCTGCGCGAGATCCTGCTCCTCGGCGGCCGGCAGCGCGAGTATCTCAACACGCGC
>JANQJH010000211.1 GCA_028281705.1 Verrucomicrobiales bacterium | reverse complement strand
CAGAGCGATTTGGTAGAGGGCATCCGCGAGTTCGCCGCCAGGGCCGATCTCGAGGGCGAGGCCGGGGTGTTGTTCTGCCAACTGTGTGAGAGCGCTCTCAGTCGATTGAGGGCGGCTGAGATGGGCCGCCCAGTAGTTAGGGTCACAGGCTTCATCCGGAGCCAATGGTTGGCCGGTGATGCTGGAAAATAGAGGAAGTTGTGAGGGTTGGAGATCGACGTGTTCCACCACGCGGCGAAAGTCTTCCTCCATGCGATTCATGTGGGGGCTCTGCCGGGGAGCACCCGTGTCGATCACTCTCCAATCGATGCTACGGCCCGTGAGGGTATTCTGTAAGTCGACGATGTCGTCGGTTGGGCCGGAGACGAGGGTGGCATGCGGGGACTGATGAGCAGCGATTGCGGTGACACCGGCGGTGAGCAGGGGTTCGATGAGGCGGGCCTCTTCCTCGATCTTGAGGACGCGGCCTTCCGGGCAGTGGCTCTGGATTAGTTCGGCGCGTTTGGCGACGAGGGCGAGCCCTTCTTCGGGAGAAAAGACGCCGCAGAGAACGGCGGCCGCATACTCGCCGGTACCCTGACCGAAGCAGGCTCGGGGGCGCACGCCCCACGACATCCACAATTTGGCCATGGCCCATTCGGCGGCGAACATGGCCGCATCCCGGTAGGGCGATTGACGCAATGAACTGTTGAAAAGCGTCTCCCGCAAATGGTGTCCGGTGAGCTTTTGGTGAATCTCGCTGCACCAGTCGATGACTCCACGAAAGACATCGTGGTTTTCGTAGAGACCTTGGCCCAGGGTGTCGCCGGCCGACCAACTGTCAGGGAAGAGAAAAGCCAGTGATGGCCGATTCCCGGCTTCTCGATGTTCGCAAGGAGATTGAAGAGCTTCCAGGGCTTCGCCGACTTGTGAGACAGTATGGGCGGTACGGAAGGTCAGGGCATGCTTTGACGTGGCCATGTGTGAGGCCACCTCCGTGAGGTCCGCCTTGGGAGTTTGGGAAAGTTGCTTCGCCAGGGCGTTCCGCTCGCTGACCAGCTCCTCGGTGGAAGCGGCCGAGATGACGAGGAGGGCCGGTTCAGGAACACTGCGGGCGGTCTTGGTGGGGAGGGCTGCTTCTGCTTCTGCCTCGGCCTCGGCCTCGGCCAGTTCGGCTTTCTCCTCCTCGGTGGGACAACTCTCTGCAGTGTCGTCATCGCCATCATCATCGGCGAATGGCGCTATGGGTTCATCATCGGCTGGGACCTCGTCGCTCACTGGCGCTGGGATTGCGGCCTCCTTTGATTTCGGATTGGGATCGACAATGGTGAAGGGCGAGAGTTTGGGCGTTTGGCGGCGCAGGGAAACGAGACCGGGAGCCTCTTCCCGCTCTGGTGGCGCCTCGTACCCCTCGAGGGCGATGGTGTTCCAATCGGTGGCGATGTCCTGGATGAGAGCGGATGGAGGAGGGGGACAGTCGCCCTCCGTGCGTGCGACCAATGGGAGGAGTTCGACCGGAGTCTTGTCCGCCACGGACTGCGCGGCCTCTAGTGGGATCTGAAACACAAGCCAGCCTTCCTCCGGCAGGTCTTGGCAATACGGCTCCAGCGTCTGTTGGAGGAAGGTCGCCATCGGTTCATTCCGTTCTGTTTGGAAGAACGGAAGGTCGATGTCGACGACGTTGTGCTCCCCGGCAATCCGGCTGAGCTCGCTCAACATTTTGGCTTCGACGCCGATGCCAACGGCGGGATGGCTGAGTAGGAAGTTGTGTACCAGGACGGTACGCTTTACGCGTTCGAACATAATCAAACCCGCGATTCCATAATCGCCGAAGGAATCACGAACGCGAAAGAGAGTGCTGTAATGGTAGGGACGGCCCAGCCAAGACTGGATCTCTTCCTGGCTGAACTTTCGTGAGGTGGCGTTGAAGAGGCTCGTCTCCTGAGTGAGCTGGGCCATGCGAGCATAATGTTCGGCGGTGGGAGGAATCTGTTCCACGACGACGTGCAGGGCCTTGATGTAGTCCTCAAAGGTCTCCGATTGATTTCTGAGGTCACGTCGATCGTTGGTGATGCCTTCACTTTCCACCGACGATGATGCAGCCTCTTCCTCGCCACGAGGCGCGTCACGAAACAGGCCTTGGTCCAAGACCCAGAGGTGTTGGAGAAACGGTGAGCGCTCTGTCAATGGTAGCGCGATTGATAGGACTCCGGGCCGTTCGGATCTCAGTTGGGAGATGGCATCTGCATCCGGACTCAGGAGAGCCATGCGATCAAGTGCGACCTGCTGTTTCTCCGCTAGTGCTTCAAGGGCCGTTGAGATGGAATCCACGTCTCCCACCCAGCCGGCGATGTCTTCTTCCGTGAGGAGCATATCGGGATGCTGGCGAAACTTTTGACGGAGGATTCCTTCGTTTTGGGCGCTGATGACGGCGACCGACGTGCCGGCTTCCACTTTTCCGACGATCACTTTCTGAAATTCGCGGTGAGCTGCGGAAACGTTGATGTCTTCCTTGTTTGCCGCGCCTTCTTGCCAGAGGAGATCCTGATCGTGGATGACGAGGAGTTCCGGAGCGATGGTATCGATCTGGTAGACATGCCGAGCGATGCTCATGGCGAGACTGGGATAGAGCGGGATTTGTGAGTCGTGGCCCGCTCCGTTGGCCCCCATCCACTGGGGGGTACGGGAAATGTGGATCTGGTCGTGTGAAGCCAGCTCGGCGATGAGCTGATTCTCGATGTGATGGGACGCTTCCACGATCTCAGAGGGGACGTCGTCCTGCGGCGGGGCCAGGAGGACGATCGCGCGGTGGGCCGTTTGCTTGCAGTGAGCAAGCAACTCGTTGATGAACGACCGGGTGGCCACCTGGGTCTCGGAGGGCGAGAGGTCCGGTGGATCGTCGGCACCGTTGTCCTGACTACTGGGCAAATTCCAGTCGCTGGGCCGTAGGATGAAGACGGCGATCACGGGCTCGCCACCATTGTCCAGGACGTCCTTCACCAGCTGGACGGGGTCGCTGGTCCCAGCTTGAAGGCTTGCGGGGTGGCCGTGCACGTCCCACCCAAAGCGTTTCCACCAGGCGTCGAGGGAACGTTGGAGAGGGCTGAGATCGAAGGTTCCTTTGACGACGATTGGGGCAATGGATTCGTTCATGATCGATCGGCGAGTGCGGTCCACCGTGACCGGAGGGCCTTAAAACGGTGAAAAATATGAAAATTACATTCATTTAGAAATACTTAAGGTCAACTGAAAACCCGGATGTCCGTCAGGTTCGGCCCGGCTCCTGGGTTGCCCCCCGATCGGGACCGCTCTAGTCTGGCCGAGCCTCCCTCAACTCATGCGCCTCATCCTTCTCTCTCTTCTCGGACACTCCGTCCTCCTTGGCGGGCTTTTCGCCGCAACCGCCGGCGGCGACGCGGCCGCGTACGAACGCTCCAACAGCCTGCGAGAGCGCTACGATGGTCTGGTGATCGGGGCTCGGCTGCAGCCCTACTGGCTCGATGGAGGCAAGCGGTTTTGCTACCTCAAGGCGGGGCACGACGGGGATGTGGTGCTCGAAGTGGAGAGTGCGACGGGAGAGGAGAAGCCTTTCTTCGATCACGAGGCCCTGGCGGTGAAGCTGGGCGGGGCCACCGAGAGTTCGGTCTCGGCGAGTCATCTGCGCTTCGCGGATTTCAAAGTGGAGGAGAATGGGGACTCCATCCGCTTCGAGGGGCTGGGGTATCGTTGGCGGGTCGAATTGCCCGATCTCGAATTGAGAAAGTTGGGTCGGATCGAGCGGGACAAGCGGGAGCGAGACAATCGGCGCAGACGATCGGAGCGGCGCCGCGACGCTTCCTCCTCGGAGCGCGGGTCCCTGTCCCCTGACGGCAAGTTCGTGGCCGCACTGCGGAATCACAATGTCTATGTGAGGAAGGTGGGCGACGGCGAGGAGATACAGCTGAGCAACGATGGGGTCGAGGGCCATGCCTATGGCCTGCCGGTTTTTTGGGCTCCGGATTCGCGACGGCTCGCGGTGTGGAAGACCAAGCGTGGCCAGGAGCGGCTGGTGCACTACGTGGATTCCGCTCCTGAGGACCAGGTGCAGCCGCTGCATTTCACGCGGAGTTACGCCAAACCGGGGGACGAGATCGATACGAGGGCGCCTCACATATTCACCACCGATTGGACGAGCCGGCACATGAGACCGGATGAGTCTCTATTCCCCAACCCTTTTGTGACGCGCAATCTTCTCTGGAGCGAGGACAGCAAGACGGTTCGATTCGAGTACATCGAGCGGGGGTTCGGCGTGCATCGCGTGCTCGAACTCAGTGCCACTAGCGGTCAAACACGCGTGGTGGTGGATGAGTCGAGCGATACCTTTGTCGACGTCTTTCACAAAGGGTTTCGGCATGACGTGGAAGGGTCAAACGAGATCCTCTGGACCTCTGAGAGGGATGGCTGGAATCATCTCTATCTCTTGGACGGAGAGAATGGCTCGGTGAAAAAGCAAGTGACGCAGGGACCTTGGGTGGTCCGCGGCGTTGAGCACGTGGATGAGGAGGCGCGCGAGGTGATCTTCAGGGCATCCGGTTACTACGCGGATCAAGACCCCTATTTCGTCCATTATTTTCGCGTGGGATTCGACGGGGAGGATCTCACCCCCTTGACCAGTGCCAACGGTGAGCACCGGGTGGCGTGGTCACCGGACCGCCAGTATCTCATCGCCACCTGGTCCCGGGTGGATCACCCGTCGGTGCACGAACTTCGATCGGGCGTGGACGGCCGTCTGATCAAATCGCTGGGCCAGGCTGATATTTCCCGCTTGCGCGCCGCCGGCTGGAGAGCGCCCGAGATCTTTGTCAGTAAAGATCGCGACGGGGCTTTTGACTTGTGGGGACTGATCTTCCGCCCGTCCAATTTTGATCGCACACAATCGTATCCGGTGATTGAACACATTTACGCCGGGCCGCACAGCGCCTTTGTCCCCAAATCGTTTCGTTCTTTCTCCGGCATGCAGGAAATGGCGGAACTCGGGTTCATTGTCGTCAAACTGGATGCCAGGGGGACATCCCATCGCAGCCGCGAGTTCCATCACTTTTGCCATCGAAATCTCGGCGATAGCGGCTTTCCCGATCGCATTGCCTGGATGCGATCGGCGGCCAAGAAAGTACCGCAGATGGATCTCACCCGCGTGGGCATTTACGGTGGATCGGCGGGTGGTCAGAGTGCGTTGCGCGCTTTGTTGGCCCACGGTGATTTCTACAAGGCCGCCGCCGCTGACTGTGGTTGTCACGACAATCGCATGGACAAGATTTGGTGGAACGAGCTTTGGATGGACTGGCCCGTGGGACCGCATTATGAAGAGCAGTCCAACGTGACCCAGGCTCACCGGCTAGAGGGGAAGCTCTTGCTCACGGTGGGTGAACTCGATACCAATGTCGATCCGGCATCGACAATGCAGGTGGTGGACGCACTCATCAAGGCGGACAAGGATTTTGAAATGCTCGTGATTCCCGGTGCCAATCACGGTGTGGGCGAGCGTCCGTATGCTTCGCGGCGCCGCAAAGATTTTTTTGTGCGCCACTTGTTAGGCGTCGAGCCCCGTTGGACCGGGGCATCCGAAACTACTTCTCGACAATAATCACGCGGTCGCCGCGCTGGGATTCTTTGAAGAAATAGCTGGCGGTCGCCTTGGCGAGGCGCACGCACCCATGGGAAGCGGCGTAACCCGGGAGAGAACCCTGATGGAAGCCCATCGCGGTACAGCTGAAGCGCTGGAAGTAAGGCATCTCGGCGTCATCATAGAGGTTCGAATGGTGCATGCGCATCTTGTCCGTAATGACATAGGTGCCAGTCTCCGTGGGATGTGATTTCTTTCCCGAGGAGATCTTGGCCGTCTTCGCCTTTTCGCCATTCTTGTAATAGCTCACTTCTTGCTTGGCCAGATTGATGACAAAATAGCGTTCCTGCTCGTGGTCTTCGAAAGGGACGCCGATGAGAATCTGCTGCATGCGCACGTTTTTTCTCCGGGCGGCCAATTGCACCGGGACGACTTTTTGCGGCGCTGTGGCGGCGAAACGCCTGGCGCCAGTCTCGATGAGCTTGAGAACAACGGCCTCCTGATCGAGGCAAACGGCGCACATCAGGGGGGTGATGTTGTGGGTTTTGCGCAAATAAAAGTCTATCAAATTGCCTTTGAAGAGTTTGCGGAATTCAGGGGTTGCCGGGTGTTGGAGGAAGTGATCGGGAGGGGGAGCGCGGTCGTGGCCGATCAGAGTCAAGGTGGTCCGTTGATCTCCCAGGGCGATGGAGAGGGGGACGGCTGCCTCTCCTTCCTTGCCTAACAAGAGAGGGTCGGCCCCGTGATCCATGAGGAAATGGACCATGGGAGGGCGTTTTTCCCGGACCATGCGCGTCAGTGGCGTATCGCCGCCTTCCTCTTCACGGAGATTGACGTCGGCGCCGTTCTCAATCAAGGCCTTGGCGGTGTTCATGTCGCCCAGATTGATGGCGGTCCAGAGCAAGCCGTCGACGGCATCGGTTCGCGGCAGCAGGGTGGCGATGGCACTGGTGAAATCTTGTTCTAACGCATGCCTCAAAGCCTGTTTGCCCGAGGGATCTTTGGCGTTGGGATCGGCGCCGGCCGCAAGGAACTGCTCCACGAGGCGAGCCGCCGCCTCTTCCTCATAGCCGCAGGAACGAAAATGCTCACAGAGAAAGGCGAGAATGGGCTGTCCGCCAGGGGAGAGACCGTCCGGCGAGGCGCCCGCCTGGATGAGCGCGGGCAGGAGATCCGTCTGCCTTGTGCGAAGAGCCAAGTAGAGCGGGTTCGTTTTGGCGGAATTGGAGATATTGGGGTTTGCGCCGTGCTCCAGGAGGAGGCGAATCGTTTCCGGCTGTTTTTTGCGGATGGCTTCAATCAGGGCCGGTTGACCCGAGCGATAGGTGAAGTCAGGGTCGGCGCCCGCCCGGAGCAAGCGCGCTGCCAGATCCAGGTCGGCATGTTCAAGGACGGCTTGGAGCGCGTGTTCGTTGGCCCGATTGAGCGCATTGATCTCGACGCCTTGATCCAACAGGGTGAGTACCGCCCGAGTTCGTCGATCTCGGGTGGCGATGTGAAGTGGCGTGTTGGCCGCCTCATCGACCTGCCGAACCGAGACGCCGGCGCGGCCGAGGAGCGCGATGAGGGCACTGTCATCCTGAGCCACGGCGGCAAAGAGCTGGCCGGACGTTGCAACCGCCCCTTGCCTTTTCAGATCCCGCAGGGCGACGCGCTGTTCTTCAAAGTAGCCGGTGGAGTACAAATAACCTCCACCCGTTGCCGCCACGAGGGTGACGAGAAGGAGGCCGGCGAGAACGCCGTTCTTCAAACCTGTGAGAGGAATCGAACGAATTCTTCAGTGAATACCCAGAATCACTGCATTGCAACCGACTCCGCAGTAATTTTCATGGGCGTTTCAAGGAATTTCTTGTCCCTGGAGAGCTGCCCTACAAGAATCCGTCATCGCCTGGCCTGCTCATGAACCCATTCAGATTTTGCCTCTCTTTTACCTTGGCGTTCCTCCTCTCCAGTGGGGTGGCCTTGGCGCAATCACATTCTCCGGGAGCTTCTTACGATGTCCTGCACTACCAGTTTTCCCTGGAGCTTTCGGATGCGTCGAACCGGATTCAGGGTGAGACCGCGGTCACCGTGCGTTCCGTGGGTGAGGACTCAGGGAAGCCATTGGTGCTCAATTTGATCGGGATGAAGACTGAGGGGACCACTGGGATGGAGGTTACCCGAGTTTCCCTCGATGGGTCGCCGGTTCCATTCGACCATGGGAAGGGCCGGCTCACCGTGCGTGATCTGGGGCAGCGCGCGGAGGCGAAGGACGGTTCGCCTTTAATAATTACGATCGCCTATGCCGGGATCCCTGCCGACGGCTTGGTGATCTCGGAAAACAAACACGGGGAACGGACTTTTTTTGGCGACAATTGGCCTGACCGGGCTCGGCATTGGCTTCCCGTGGTGGATCATCCCAGTGACAAGGCGACCGTGGCGTGGAAGGTGACGGCGCCCTCACATTATCAAGTCGTGGCCAACGGCCGTCTCGTGGAAGAGACGGATCTCTCCGACGGCCAGAGCCGACTCACGGTGTGGCGGACGGAGGCGGCCATTCCGACAAAGATCATGGTCATCGGTGTGGCCCGCTTTGCGGTGGAGCATCTCGGTGAGGTGAACGGCACGCCTGTTCAGAGCTGGGTCTACCCGCAGGATCGCGATGCTGGTTTTCGGGATCTGGCGCGCACCGTTCGCGTGCTCCGCGTCTTCGAGGAGATGCTTGGACCCTATCCTTTCGCCAAATTGGCAGGGGTGCAGTCGACGACCCGCTATGGCGGCACGGAAAATGCCAGTGCCATTTTCTATTCGGAAACGAGGATCGATGGATCGGGAAAGAACGAGCCGTTGATCGCGCACGAGGTGGTGCATCAGTGGTTCGGCAACTCGGTGACGGAGGCGGACTGGCATGACGTCTGGCTCAGCGAGGGATTTGCCACCTATCTCACCTCGGTCTATCTGGAGAAAACCTACGGGCGTGAAGCGATGGATCAAAAGCTGCAGCGGGAGCGCCGCATGATCTACCAGTTCAATCGCGAGGCGCCCTTGCTCTCGGTGATCGATACCAAGTCGGCCCATCCCACACAGATGCTCAATCCGAACTCCTACCAAAAGGGTGGCTGGGTCTTGCACATGCTTCGCAATCGATTAGGCGATGAGATCTTCTTCCGTGGACTTCGAGCGTTTTACGAGAAGCACCGCGGAGGCAACGCCGCCACCGCCGATCTGAGAAGGGAAATGGAAATCGTGGGCGGGACGAACCTGGAAGGCTTTTTTTCCCAGTGGCTCGATCGTCCCGACGAGCCCGTTGTGGAAGGAACCTGGGAGCTTGATTCCACTGGAGAGCGTCTCGCAATGGTGCTCAAACTTGTCCAGACGCAGGATGGAGCTCCCTTTGTGCTGCCCATCGAGATTGGCGTCGCGAATCAGGGTAGCAAGATAGGACAGGAGGCTCCGGAACTGCATTCGGTGGAGATGAGCAAGAAAGAGGAGACCTTCCGTGTACCCGTTTCCTCGAAACCAGTGGAAGTGACGCTCGATCCGCGGACCAATCTGCTCATCGAATGGAGTCTGGAGAGAGAAAAGGAGAAGGGAGAGTGACGGCGGGGGGGCGTCCGGTGCCTAAATCTAGAAGGCTTCCGTATCAGCTCCTATCCCGATGCGGGTGGGAATTGAATCGGCGGAAGACGGCAAAGTCGTCAGGATTAAGCGTGTAGATGTCACGAATGCCCGAGACCTGCCAAGTGGCAGCAATAAGTGTATCGAGAAGGCGTTTCCGTCCGAGTCGATACTTGTCGAGCCATTCCAGCCAAAGGCGAGTGACATCGTTCGACTGCGGAAGAAGTCGAACTTCCCCGGCGTTGGCCCAGAAGCTGACGATCGCCGTAGCGGATTTCACGTCGAGCGGGTTGGCAAAGCGGCGAGGGTCACTGACAACATGGATGAACTCCGCGAAAATGCCGGACGTGAGTCCGAATGTCTCGCGGTTGGCGGCAGCTTCTTCCAAGAGCAGGCGGCATTGAGAGTGGTTTGGGTGCTCGTGGATGGCCCAGGCGACAAGAAAACTTGTGTCGACTCCGATCATCTAACTGAAGTCACGAAGCATCGCGGTCGAGAAAGCCATCGAGCATGTCAGCGCGGCTTTCCCACGGCTTGAGGAAGGCGCCGGCTGAGACCGGAGCTGGTGGAGTGAGAAGGGAAGTCGCCTTCCCCTCAGCTCCGGCAAAGGTGCGCTCAAGGCAGAGGATGGCTTCCTGATTGAGTGAGCGTTTGTGTTCTCGGGCCTGCTCCACGAGGAGCCGATGCAGGCGTGCGGGCACGTTTTCAAGAGTCAGACTGACGGTCGTTTCGCTCATGTCTCCAGAGGAAAATCGCATCTTGGCGAGGATGTGCAACCAAATGGATTCAGTAGCTGATTCTCGCTGGAAAGGATTTGTTTCACTTGGCCCTCCAACGTGAAACCGGCGTCCCGCTGGTCTTGATATCCAACCCGACCGACGGACGCTCGCCTCACCTCCTGAAATTTATTTAAGTTACTTTAATTTTAATATATTTAATGTTTTTCATCCGGCCTGGGGCCCGGTCTGGCGGTGCCCATTGAGCTTGTGAAATTTTTCACAAATTCGCCTTGCTGGGATTTTCTCGATTGGCAATAGTGCGCCCGGCGTGCCTCGGCTCCTTCTGAGCGAGGGCCACCCAAATCCTGCAGCCAATTTCTGACCCAACGAGAGCCACTGTGAGCGAATCGAAAGACGTGGAGATGGTGAACGTCCAGATCAATGGGACCTGGATGCAATTCCCCAAGGGTACCAGAATGATCGAGGCCTGCCGGCAGGCGGAAACGGAAGTGCCGCATTATTGTTACCATCCGAAACTGAGTTCGCCGGGGAATTGCCGGATGTGTCTCGTGGAGATGGGCATGCCGCCTCGGCTCGCCCCCGGGCAGGAACCGGAGAAGGATGAGGAAGGCCACGCGAAGATCCAGTGGATACCCCGGCCTGCGATTGCCTGTGCCAACACGAT
>JANQJH010000209.1 GCA_028281705.1 Verrucomicrobiales bacterium | reverse complement strand
CGCGGCACCTATTTTCACGAGATCCTCGATGACTTCCGACGGCCATGCGTTCCCGGAGATGTGAATCGCGTCATCTTTTGCTCCGGCAAGGTTTACTATGACTTGCTCGCCTACCGCGAATCCGAGGACGTCAATGACACCGTCATCGTTCGGGTGGAGCAACTCTATCCGCTTCACCAAGAACGGCTCGCCGAGGTCGCCCATCAATACGAACACGCCCACAAGTGGGTCTGGTGCCAGGAGGAACCCCTCAACATGGGCGCCTGGTCTTACATCGGCCCACGCCTTCAAGAACTCACGCCCTACAAGATCCGTTATGCCGGCCGGGCCCGCGCCTCCAGCCCGGCCTCCGGCGCCAAAACGATCCACAAGCTGGAACAAAAGAAGCTCGTCAAAGAGGCCTTCACGCTCTAACCAAATTCCCTAGCCTTCTCTCATCGATCACAACATGGCTGTCGACGTCAAAATACCCGCTGTCGGTGAATCCATCACCACCGGCACCATCGCACAATGGCATCATCCCAATGGCGCCCTCGTCCGTCAGGGCGACGTCATCCTCACCTTGGAAACCGACAAGGTGAGCAGTGAGCTGGAGGCAGAGGCCGATGGCGCCCTGCAAATCCTCGTCGAAGAAGGGGCCGAAGTCGAGATCGGAGCCATCGTCGCCACCATCGATCCGGACAGCGCGGCTACTCGTGAGGCACCCGCCGCCGCAGACGTTGACGCACCCGCCCAAACCGAACCACCCGCTCCGGTGGCGGCCGCAGCTCCCACGCCCAAGCCAGCAAACGATGCCCCCTCCGCCGAGGCTTCCCACGTCAATGTCTCGCCTACCGTCCGCCAGTTTGCCGAAGACAAAGGCGTCGATCTCACCAATGTCGAAGGAACCGGGCGCAAGGGCTTCATCACCAAAGCCGATGTCGAAGCCGCCTTGAGCCTCGCAGCCGATTCCGAAGGCCAGACGCGCGAACTGACCGTCTTCAAGAAGCCGGTCGTCGAACCTGTGCCCGTGTCCGTGTCCGTGTCCGTGTCCGGGGATGGCGACGAGCAGCGGATCACGCGCAAGAAGATGTCGCCCCTGCGCCGCAAGATCGCGACCCATCTGGTCAACGCCCAACAGACGGCGGCCATCCTGACCACGTTCAACGAGTGCGACATGAGCGCCGTGATGCAAATGCGCAAGGGCCTGCAAGAAGCCTTCATCGCCAAGCACGGGATCAAGCTCGGATTCATGTCCTTCTTCATCAAGGCCGTCGTCGACGCCCTCAAGACCGTGCCCTCGGTCAACGGCCGGATCGACGGGAATGACCTCATCCTCAACCACTACTACGACATCGGTGTTGCTGTGGGAACCGAGCGCGGCCTCATCGTCCCCGTCATTCGCGATTGCGACCAGAAGAGCTTCGCTGAGATCGAACAGGCCATCGTCGATTACGCCACCAAGGCCCGCGAGGGCAAGATCGAGTTCAGCGATCTCCAGGGCGGCGTCTTCACCATCTCCAACGGAGGCGTCTATGGATCGATGTTAAGCACGCCAATCCTCAATCCTCCACAGAGTGGGATCCTGGGCATGCACAACATCCAACAACGCCCGATTGCCCTCAACGGCGAGGTCGTCATCCGCCCCATGATGTACCTTGCATTGAGCTACGACCACCGCATGGTAGACGGCAAAGAAGCCGTGACCTTCCTCAATCGAGTGAAGGATTGCATCGAAGACCCCACTCGTTTGCTCATCGAAGCGTGATCCCCCCAGCAGTTTCCACCTTTCTCAAAGGCTACGCCATGGGCGCGGCCAACGTCATTCCCGGCGTCTCCGGCGGAACCGTCGCCTTCATCACGGGGATTTTCGAAACCCTGATCAACGCCTTGAAGTCTTTCGACCTCGAAGCTTTCAAGCTCCTGACGAAGTTTCGCCTCGGTGAATTTTGGTCCCACATCAACGGAAATTTCCTCCTCCCCCTGGGACTCGGCGTCGTCATCAGCGTGGCCAGCCTGGCCAAACTTCTACTCTTTCTCTTCGTCCACCATCCCACCCTCATCTGGGCGCTCTTTTTCGGGCTCATCCTCGCCTCCGTCTACTACGTGGGCAAGACCGTGGCCCATTGGGGCGTGGGCCCTGTGATCAGTCTGCTCATCGGTCTTGGGATCGCCGTGACCATCGCGCTCCTCAAACCCGCCTCGCAGAATACCCATCTGGTTTACCTCGTGCTCTGCGGCGGCGTCGGGGTCTGCAGCATGATCATTCCCGGCCTCTCAGGTTCCTTCGTCCTCATCCTCATGGGCAATTACCACCTCATCCTCAATGCCCTCTCGGACCTCGTCTCCGCCGGCGCTTCGTTCGACTTCGCCGCCCTGATGCATCCCCTCAAGACATTCCTCCCCGTGATGATCGGGGTCGTCGTTGGACTCATCGCCTTCTCTCATTTCATTTCCTGGCTCTTTCGCCGATTCCGCGACGTCGCCATCGCCCTCCTCACGGGATTTGTCGCCGGCTCTCTCATGGTCATCTGGCCCTGGAAGGACAACGTCTACAAGCTGGCCGAGGACGGCACACCCGTTCTCAAATCCAGCGGCGAGAAAATCGTCGAAGGCTACGACTGGTTCCTTCCCAAGCTCACCGATCAAGTCACGTGGTTTGCCCTCGGTCTCATCATCCTCGGCGCCGTGACCGTCATCTTCATGGAAAGTCTGGCCAAGGAACCCTCCACCGCCTCCCGTGAGTAGCTACCAGTTTTGGTTCTCGACCGCGGTCTTCTTCGAGATCGTGTTCTTGGGCCTTCTCTTGGCGCTTCCCGTTCTCTGGATCCGCACCTCCAATCTCCGCCTCCGGGACGACCCACACCTCTACTGGAAGCTCCTTCTCTCCGCCATCCTCTTCGCCCTCGGCGCCGTCGCCGGCATCCGCGTCCTCGAACGGGGATTCGGCGTCGGCATCGATCACATGACCGTTTGGTTTCTCCCCGCCATGGGCGCCCTCTACCTCCATGTGCAAATCACGCACCAAGTCCGCGAGACTCTGGAAATCGGCCTCTTCTTCCTCCTCATCAGCTATCCCGCCGCCCTCGCCCGTTCCTGGATCTCCACCTTCCTCTTCTCCATCCCCGTCTAACCACTCTCAAGAAAACTTAAACTTACACTTAAACTTAAACTTAAACTCCCACAGAACGCTCCCAATCCAACACCAAAGGCAAGGCGGACAGGAGTGTCCGCATCACTCCCCTCACTTCCCGCCCTCAAAGCCCCCCATAATATTCCGCAATGCGATGCGCATGCTCATCGTAGGCCGACTCAAAGATCTCCGCCGCCCTCTCCGCACCGATCACGGCCCCGGCGGTCAGCACTTTGGGAGCCTGACCAGCCCGCGTCAGCCGGTCCGCCACCTCCGCCTTGACGCTGTTGATCAGCAGACAACCACCCACCGTCGATCCCGGCGCCACCTTGGTCTCCAGCCCTTCGATC
>JANQJH010000196.1 GCA_028281705.1 Verrucomicrobiales bacterium | reverse complement strand
CTTCGATCCTGAGCTTCCCGTACTCGCCTTTCGCCAGGGCGAAAGCAAGGCGCTTCAGGCCGTCCTCTTCAATCACTCGACGCACACCATCGGGACGATCAAGCCGGGCGTGCGCTCGCCTTCATTTTACGGTCTTGCGGCTCAACGCCTCGAGGGCGAGATGGGGGGCGTTTTCAGCTTTGTCGAAGGCGCCTCGGGCTCCACCCATAACCTCACGCTTTCCTGTGGAGAGATGACGGACCGCATTGCCGCAAGCGTGCGGGATTCGATCGTGAAGGCCAAGCCGCGGCCCGTCAGGCGCATCGCCTCTCGCAAGCGTCCGTTCCACTTCAAGATCCGTCACTTCGACGAACAGGCGGAGGATGCCGCCGTGAGCAACTATTGCCGCAAGTGGGTCGGTGACTACGGCGAAAAGGTCATTCCGGTCTTTCAAAGGATGCGGCGACAGCTCGCCGCGAAGCAGGGAGAAGCGCGTGAAACGCTCATTCAAGCCGTGGTCATTGGCGACGTCGCCTTGGTCGGGGTCCCGGCCGAGTTCTTCACCAAGCTAGGGCTCGATATCAAGAACCGCTCGCCTTATCGTCACACCTACATCGCCGAGCTGGCCAACGACTGGATTGGTTACCTGCCCGACCTCGACGCGCACAAGCTCGGCGGTTACCAGGTTTGGACAGGTTACCACAGTTATGCGGCGCCGGGGACCGGCGAGCGCCTTGTCGATGAGGCCGTCGATCTACTGGAGGAGCTGAAATCTGAGGCGCCGGCCCTTGGTTTGGAATCAGATTAGGCTCGCCGCCGTCCATCAGGGCCATCATTCTGGGACTGCCCGATCGACAGCAAGTACAACCTGAGAGTTTCCATGAAAGAAAGACGCATCATCATTTCCCTGTTCGCTTTCTTGATCCTTACGATGTTGCCTCGGATCGAGGCCGGTGAACCTCCCTCGATGGTGGTGCAAGCCATTCGACGGGGAGATAACGTTCTCTTGGAGTCGCTTCTCCGGAGCGGCGCCTCGCCTAACACCACACTTGAAGACGGCACCACGCCCTTGATGATCGCCGCCTTGCATGGCGATGCCAAATCCGTGGGGCTCCTCTTGGAACACGGGGCAGACGCCAAGGCGGTCAACCGCGAAGGGGTCACCGCGCTTTTGCGAGGGGCCGGCGACGCTGAGAAAGTCCGGCTTTTGCTCAGTTACGGCGCGGACCCGCACGCGCGCTCCAAACGCGGGAGGACTCCGTTGCACGTGGCGGCGTCTCATCCACAGGGTGCCGATTCCATCCGTCAATTGATCGACGCCGGCGTCGAGCCTGACCATTCCGCCTTTCTTATCGGCGCGGCTGCCGCAGGCAGCGTGGACTCCGTCAGCACACTGTTGGAGTTGGGCGGTCGCCGTGGGCTGGACACCGCGCTGAGAGCGGCTGCGGGACGGGGGCATGATGACATTGTGGCCAAGCTGTTGGATGCCGGAGCGAATCCCAATGGCGGTTCCAAGAATAACAATGTGGAGCCTTCCTTGAACATTGCTCTGCTAGGCGAACATGTGACGACGGCTCAGATGCTCCTGGCCCATGGCGCCGACATCGAGAGGCGATCCCCAAGCAAGGAATCGCCCGTGATGTTGGCGGTCTACACCGAACGTGAAGACAACACGATCCTCGAGGCGCTTCTGGAGAAGAAACCCGATCTCTCACTGAAGAACGAACGTGAGGAAACCGCCTACACCTGGGCGCGAAAGAGAGGCCATCAAAAGCTCGTCGACCTCCTCACCACGCATGGTGCAAAACCCGAGGATGGCGATGGGGCCAAAGAGATCCCGGCTCGCCGTGTTGCTCTGCACTCGGGAAATCTCCAACCCCTCCTTCGTGACGCCGTGGGCAAGAGCCTGCCATTGATGCTGAATAGCTCTGACGTGTTTCTCAAGAGTCGAGAATCCTGTGTCTCCTGTCATCACCAGAATCTGCCCTCGCTCGCCTTTGCCATGGCGCGGGAGAAAGGCTTCCGCGTTGATGGCTCGGCGGTCGACCGCCTCATCGAGCGTCAGCAAGAGAACTGGGAGCCGAGGATCGAGAGAGCTTATCAGTTAGATAATCCTGTTCCCGTCCCGCCGCGTTTCTTGGGTTGGGGGCTTCTCGGCTGGGGCACCTTGGGCGTCGAGGCCAACGCCACCACCGAGGCCATGAGCTGGTACCTGAAGAACACTCAGCAAGCGGATGGACGCTGGGCCAGCACCTCGCTTCGACCTCCGATGGGAGGCAATTCCTTCGTGGGGACCATGCTGGCCACGCGTTCGCTTCAGTTTTACCCGCCGCCGGGCAAGCGGTCGGAGACCGACGCCGCGCTGGCACGCGCGCGGGCCTGGTTTTTGAACCACGAGCCGCACACGCTTCAAGATCGGCTCTCCCAAATATTGGGCCTCGCTTGGACGGGGTCCTCCGCCGAATCGCTCAAGGAGCGTGCCGGGGCAATCCTGGCGTTGCAACGTGGGGATGGCGGATGGCCGCAATTGCCGGGGCTGGAGAGCGATTCCTGGGCCACCGGTCAGGCCCTCTATGCCCTTTGCACCTCGGGCAATCTGCGGACCAATGAGCCGGCTTATGGGAATGCCTTGCGCTTTCTCCTCAATACGCAGTTTGATGACGGCTCGTGGTATGTGGCCTCGAGAACCCGCCCCTTCCAGCCGCACTTCGATAGCGCCTTTCCTCATGGCAAACACCAGTGGATCTCCGTGGCCGGCACTGCTTGGGCCACGATCGCCATGCTCTTGGCCCTCGATCCGCTGGATGAGGCCACGGCCAGAGATCTCGAAGCCGCCCAGCAAGCGCGGGCTCGGGAGAGTGCGTCCGAGTTCCTCGCGGACATCGTGGGGGAGAACGTGAAGGTCGATTTCACGACGGAGATCAAGCCTCTCCTGGAGCGCTCCTGTGTGAACTGTCACAGCGGCGGCAAGCCCAAGGGCAATTTCCGGATGATCGATCGAGAGCATCTTCTCCGCGGCGGTGAAAGCGGGCAGGCTGCCGTGGTGCCTGGCAAAGTCACTGAAAGCCAGCTCCTCAAACTGGTGAGTGATCTCGTCGACGACATGGAGATGCCTCCCTTGGGCAAACGGGATCGCTACCCGGCGTTGACGGAGTCCGAGATGAAACTGCTGGCGCACTGGATCCAGGGCGGCGCGAAGTGGCCCGAGGGCGTTCGATTGCAGGTCCAAGAGTAGCCTGGGATTGGATCCGGCGTGTCACGGCAAACTTCGGTCCATTTTTCGTGAGGGATTGTCAACCTTGGCGGGTTATAGCGTGCGGTGCGCCTTTAGGCTTCTTACCATGATCTCGATTCCCATGTTTCATTGGCTCTACACACTCTGCGCTGTCGGTATTCTGGCCTGTGCCAGCCTCCACTCCGCGCTCGCAATTGACGAAGACAGGCCCAACATTCTGTGGATCACGAGTGAGGACAATGGAATCTCCTGGGTCAGTTGTTACGGCGGGACCAATGCGCAGACGCCTGCCATCGACCAGCTTGCCAGGGAGGGTTTCCGATATCTTTACTGTTTCGACAACGCCGCCGTCTGCGCCCCCACGCGGTCCTGCTGGATCACGGGCATGTACGCCATTTCCAACGGCACCCAGCCCATGCGAAGCCGGAACGAGATCCCGCACGATCGAATCAAGTATTACCCCGATCTCTTGCGCGCGCGGGGCTATCACACGTCCAATCCGACCAAGACGGATTACAATATCGGCGGCCGCCCTGACAAAGACTGCTGGGATTTCAAGGGTGGGAAGGGAAAGTCGCCTTACGGTTGGCGGTACCGGACCGAGGGCCAGCCCTTCTTTGCCGTGGTCAATATTGGAGATAGTCACGAGAGCCGGGCCCACGGCAAGGTGGATCAGACAACCAATGATCCGGAGAAGATGACGCTCTTCAGCTACCACCCGGACTTGCCCGTCATCCGCCAGAACTACGCCAAGTACGCCGACGCGGTGGAAAAGATGGACGGCAAGGTCGGGGACACGATCGCTGCCCTGAAGGCCGATGGCCTCTATGACGACACGATCATTGTCTATAACTCCGATCACGGCGGTGTCATGGCGCGCAGCAAGCGCTTCCTCTATGCCAGCGGCGTGCACTGTCCCCTCATTGTGCGGATTCCGGAGAAGTACAAGAGCCTCTACCCCGCCGAAAAACCCGGGATGACGGTGGATCGCATGGTCAGTTTCATCGACATGCCCAAGACCTGGCTCAGCCTCGCGGGCGCCGAGATTCCTCAGACTTTTCAAGGTACCATTTTCCTCGGCGACGGCCAAGAAAGCGCCCCCAAGTACCACTTTGCCTTTCGCGAACGGGCGGACGGGCGCGTCGATCATGTCCGCATGGTCCGGGACAAGCGCTTTGCCTATCACAAGAACTACTATCCCTTCGCGCCGGCTGGTCAGCACCTTGCCTATTTGTGGAAGGCTCCCGCCACACCAGCCTGGGAGAAGCATCACCGTGAGGGCAAGACCGATGCCGTCACGGGCCGTTTCTTTGAGCCTCGGGTGTCGGAGGAGTTCTATGACAACGAGGCGGACTTCGACAACGTCCACAATCAAGACGAAGGATGGAAGCCAATGTAAAAGAAGAAAATGATGCATGGCAGTATCATTTTCTTCTTTTACATTGGGTTCGATCCTTCGTCTTGATTGTGGACGTCTCCTGAATATAACTGCATGGTCAAAACTGCGAAACGCTACCTGCCTCTAAGTTTCTTGACCCAGAGACTTAGTTTCTGCTCAACAAATGTCGTCAAAGTGCAAGTCTCTTCCATTTTAAAGGAAAAAAAATTTCGAAACACGAG
>JANQJH010000169.1 GCA_028281705.1 Verrucomicrobiales bacterium | reverse complement strand
CGGTGCGTTCCAGCCCGGCGACGAAGGCGCCGGCGGTCTCCTCGGGGTCGGCCGGCCGAATGACGTCGAGCCCGGGAATGACGCGGAGGCCGGAACAGGTCTCCACCGGCTGGTGGGTGGGTCCGTCCTCACCCACCCCAACGGAATCGTGCGTGAAAACGTAGAGCACGGGCAACTTGGCCAGGGCCGCGAGTCGAATCGAGGGCCGCAGGTAGTCGGCGAACACGGCGAAGGTGGCCCCGGAAGCCCGAAAAATGCCGTCGTAGGCCAGACCATTGAGGATGGCTCCCATGGCGTGCTCCCGGATGCCAAACCAGAGATTTCGGCCCTGGCGATCGGATCGGGAAAAGTCTCCGGCCTTTTTGAAGTAGTTCTTGGTGGATCCGTAGAGATCAGCGCTCCCGCCGACGAGAGTGGGAATGGCTTTGGCCAGGGGCTGGAGGATCTCGCCGCCGGCCGCACGGGTGGCCAGCTTGGCGTCCTCGGCAAAGGCGGGGATCTGCTGCAGGAGATCGGCGGGAACGGCATTGCTCAGGCCATTGTCGAGTTCGGTGGCGAGTCCGGGATTGGCCGCGGCCCAGGCATCAAACGTTTTCTGCCACTCGGCGTGGCTCGCCGCCAGCGCCTGGCCCCGCTGGGCAAAGTAGGCGCGGACGTCATCGGAAACATGGAAGGTCTCTTTAGGCAGACCGAGTCCACTCCTGGCGGACTCCGCAAATTTGGCCCCACCCTCGCCGTGCCCCTTGGCCGTACCGGCGACCTCGGGGATCCCGCGGCCGATCTCGGTCTTGGCGATGATCAGCTTGGGCTTGCCGTTGTCGTTCGACTTGGCCTCGCCAAAGGCGGCGGCAAAGGCGTCCATGTCGTGGCCGTCGATGGTGACGACGTCGAAACCGTAAGCTTCATAGCGCTTTGCCGTGTCTTCGCTCTGAGTGACCTCGGCCATGGCGTCGAGCGTCACATCGTTAGAATCGTAAATCAGGATGTAGTTATCCAGGCCCAAGTGCCCGGCGAACGCCGAAGCTTCCTGGGCCACGCCCTCCTGGAGACAACCGTCGCCGGCAAGGACCACCACGTGATGGTCGATGATGGTGTGCTCTGGCGTATTGAAACGTGCCGCGGCCATCTTTCCCGAAATGGCGTAACCGACGCCATTGCCCAGTCCTTGCCCAAGGGGTCCGGAAGTGGCTTCCACGCCGGGGGTCTCACCAAACTCCGGATGCCCTGGGGTCTTGCTATGGAGCTGGCGGAAGTTTTTCACTTCCTCGAGCGAGAGGTCATACCCCGAGAGGTGAAGCCAGCTATAGAGGAACATGCTCCCGTGACCCGCGGAGAGGATCAGGCGGTCACGATTGAGCCACTTGGGCGCCTGGGGATCATAACAAAGACTCTCGCCGAAGAGAACGGCACCAATCTCGGCGGCTCCAAGGGGAAGACCGAGGTGGCCCGAGTTGCAGGCGTGAACAGCGTCAATAGCGAGGCCTCGTGCTTCTACAGCGGCCTGAGCAAGAATCTTTGTATCCATGGGGCGATGTAAGGAGAGAAACGCCGTCTTTCAAGGGGAGATCCGTCGTATTCGGCACATCTCCAGGAAGCTCTCGGCGCCGTGCCTCGATTTTCGGAACACGCTTTCACCTTTCCCAACCGTAATTTGCAGGCGAGTCAGGACAGGGTATACTCCCCGCATCTATGCAGGCCCTTACAGTAATTGGAATCATTATAGAGATCGTCATTCTCTTCAATTTCGTCATTCTGGTGCACGAATTGGGGCACTATCTCGCGGGACGTTGGCGGGGCTTGAAGATCGACAAGTTTCAAATCTGGTTCGGTAAACCCATCTGGTCCAAGACGGTCAACGGGGTGCAATGGGGTCTCGGATGGATTCCCGCAGGCGGCTTTGTCGCTCTCCCGCAAATGAATCCCATGGAGATGCTGGAGGGTCAGTCCACCAGCGGCGACAGTGAAAAGCTGCCCAAAATCACCCCCCTGGATAAGATCATCGTGGCCGCCGCGGGACCGCTCTTCAGTTTGCTGCTGGCGGGTCTCTTTGCCGTCGTCGTTTGGGGTGTCAAACATCCCGTGAGCAGCTCGGCCATCACGACGAAGATCGGTTACATCTCGCCCAACGCCGTCGACGGCGCGGATCAGTTGCAAGTGGGGGACGTGGTTCTCGAGGTCGATGGAAAGCCCGTCGACACCTGGAGCGGGATGGTGGATAGCGTGGTGTGGAACGTGGTGAGCAGCGGTGGCGATCGCATTCCCTTCAAGGTGCGTCGCGAGGGCGTGGCCGAACCCGTAGTGGTTTCGCTGGCGCCGCCGCCGATGGGTGACGGCGCGGAGGCGAAAACGCCGGAAGGCGTGGTCGCCAAGGTGAGTTCCTTCCTCTCGGGTTTTTTCAAACGGCCGGAACTCCGTCGCGTGGAGCGCATGGGCATCGCCTCGGAAGACCAGCCCATGGTGGGCAAGCTCTTTCCCAACAGTCCGGCGGAAAAGGCCGGCCTGATGCCCAACGACGTCATTGTGGAAGCGAATGGGCAGCGGGTGACAAGCATGGTGATGATCAGTGATCTGATCCAGGCCAACCCCGATCAGCCGCTGAATCTGGTGGTGGAGCGCGCCGGACAACCGGTGTCCATTTCCGTGACCCCGCAGTTGCCCAAGAACGCGGAAAGGGCGCAGATTGATAAACCGATGTTAGGGATTCGCTGGGACGACACGGGCGTGACCATGCTGAAGCGCACCCCTCCCGGCGAGCAGATCAAGGATTCGGTCGAGACGATGTACAACACGCTCTCCGCCGTGGCCTCACCGTCGTCGAGTATCAGCGCCAAACATCTCAGTGGTCCCGTGGGGATCATGCGCCTCTATTACCGCCTGTTCGAGCACAAGGACGGCTGGCGTCTCGCGCTGTGGTTCAGCGTGGTCCTGAATATCAATTTGGCGATCCTCAACCTTCTTCCACTGCCAGTGCTCGATGGGGGACATATCACCATGGCGCTGATCGAATCCGTTCGACGGCGTCCGCTGAGCAAGCGCTTGCTCGATGTGGCTTACGGTGGCTGCGCCATCCTCCTCATCGGCTTCATGTTGTTCATCACCGGTTTCGATGTGACGGAACTCTTTGGCGGCGGGGATTCGGCCGGCGGAGTCGTACGGGAGGAGCCGATCTTTTAATTTTCGTCGGACTGGTCGAACTCGTCAGAAAAGTCGGACAACCTACTACGCGCTGCTGCGTTGGCGTAGCGCCTCGAAGAGGGTCACTCCGGTGGCCACGGAGACGTTGAGGCAATCCACTTTCCGGCTTGGTGCCATGGGAATGGTGACGAGGAAATCACAGTGCTCGCGGGTGAGGCGACGGAGACCGGTGCCCTCGGCGCCCATGACGATGCCCAGGGGGCCCTTGAGATCGGCTTGATGAAGGGACTGCTCCGCCTCGTCGGCGGTGCCCACGAGCCAAAGGCCCAGTTCTTTGAGCCGCGTCAAGCACCGGGCAAGATTGGTCACCTGAACGAAGGGCGTGTTTTCCGTGGCGCCGCAGGCAACGCGGCGAGCGGCATCCGTGAGGTCGGCGGCTTTGTCCCTGGGCGAGACGACGGCGAGAACTCCGGCGGCATCAGCCGAGCGCATGCAGGCGCCCAGGTTATGGGGATCCTGCACGCAATCGAGGACGAGGACGAAGGGATTCGAGCACTGGGCGAGCCGCTCATAGAGCGTCTCCTCCGGCCAGAGAAGGGCGGGATCGCTGAGGTCGGCGTGCCGGTTGGGGCGTTCCTTGCGCTCCTCCCGGAAGGGATCCCGGCGACTCGATGGCCGGGGCTTTCTTCCCTTTCTCACACTTATTTCTCTGTCTCTTCTTCGATGAGAGAGAAACGCTTCTTCACCAGTAGGGTGCCGTCGCTGTACATCACGATGCTGGCCTCAGGTCCAAACTTCTGCGTGACCTTGCTCCCCTGCTCCAGCACGGGATCGCCGACCAATTCGAAGCGATTCTGGAAGGCGTCGTAGTAAATGGCTTCCGCTGAGCCCGAGGTGGGCACCTGGGTATGCTGGGGAAGCCGCAGTGAAGTCAATCGGGCTCCTCCCTGGGCGCCGGCACGCAGGACGCGGTGCCCCGACCGATCTCGAGTCACGGTCAAGGCCTCCGATTCCATTCGCCAGTCCTCCGCGATATCGACGTACCCGAGGCCGCGTTGTTCCGTGGGAGCAAGTTCCAGCCCCGATTCGTCGAGCTTGAGCGCAGATGGGGTTTCGCAGCTGACGAGGGCCAGGGCAAGAAGCGGAAGGGTGGCGATGAGTCGCATGGGATGAAGGAAAGATGGTTGATGAAGAAAGAAGAAAGTCAGTTCGCCGTGATTAGCGATGGCGTGGCCGGACTTTGTCTAGCTCGGACGACCCGTTAGTTCCGCGCGCGGGGTTCCCGCCGGACGGGGCCCGCCGTTGAAGGCTCGGTGACAAAGGGGCCGCCCTCGAGAGGCGCCACCCCGGTGAACGCCACATCCGGCATTTCACTGGGTTTGCCGGCCAGGGGAAACTCCTTGCGTAGCGGGTAGAAAGGGTAGCCTTCCCACATGAGAATACGGCGGAGATCGGGATGATCACTGAAGGAGATGCCCATCATGTCGTAGACCTCGCGCTCGTGCCAGTTGGCTGTGGCCCAGAGATCGACCACGCTGGGGACTTCCAGGTGGTCTTCTGAAACACTGGCGCGGAGGCGCAAATGGACCTGGGAAGTGAGCGAGTAAAGCTCATAGACCATCTCGAAGCGTGGCTCTTCCCCTGCGTGATCCAGGCTGGAAATGTCGATGAGGTAGTCGAACCCGAGTTGCTTCTTGCAGTGCTCGAGAACGGCGCGCAACTGCGGGAGGGCAACCACGACGGTGTGTTCTCCGCGGAATTCCTTCGTGGCGAGCACGGCTTCCTTGAAGCCCTGTTCAATGGATTGGATGGCGTCCTGAGGCGTCATGAAGCTTGGCTTTTTGTCAGTCCGGCGAGGAGTTCCTTTTTCTGGGCGACAAAGGAGGGCTCGGTATCAATCTTCTCCTGCAATCTCATCAGGCCCTCGATGAGGGCCTCGGGGCGCGGGGGACACCCTGAGATGTAGACGTCGACCGGAATGAGCTGATCGATTCCCTGGAGCACGGCGTAACTGCGATACATGCCGCCGCTGGAGGCGCAGGCCCCCATGGCGATGACCCACTTGGGCTCAGGCATCTGGTCGTAGATGCGTTTGACGGCAAGGGCCATCTTGTAGGTCACGGTGCCGGCCACGATCATGACATCGGCTTGGCGCGGGGAAAAGCGCATGACCTCGGCGCCGAAACGAGAGAGGTCGAAGCGGGAGGAAGCCGTCGCCATGAGCTCAATGGCACAGCAGGCCAGGCCCATGGGCATGGGCCAGAGGGAGTTTTTCCGCATCCAGTTGATCGCCGCATCGACGCGGGTGAAGATCACGTTTCCCTCGATCTTGGAGTCGTAGGCTGCGACAGAGGGGTCATCAGTTTGGGTGGCCACCATGGGAATCGATTGTGTCGGCAGGAATTGCGCTGCGCTACGCGAAACCTAGATTCCGGACCTTGGGTGGCAAGCCCTTTGTGAAAGATTTCACAAGCGGCCCGAAGGCCCAAAACGAGATCGGGCCGCCAGCAACTCACTGGCGGCCCATTAACCCCAAACCCTATAGAAACCGGTCTCGCTTCCTTCACTCAGGTGCCGATGGCACCGAGCAATCGTGCACCCGAAAATCCTCGACCACGCTGACCGTTTCGTCGGCCGGGGGCGTCGAACCCGCCTTGGCACAAGGAGCTTTGGTTCGACGAACGCAGTGAGGATGGAAGGAAGCGGGACATGTTCTCAGGCTACTTAAGTTAAAATACCAACCTTTAATGCTTCGTCAACACTTTTAAGGTTGTTTTTTCAACTTAGCCTTTCGTCCCGTCATCCTCTTTTTCCGCGTTCTTCGGGGTGACCCGAACTCTGAGAAATCGGAAGCTGCTTTTCGAGATCGGCTCGTTGAGGATGATACCCGCAGTCACCCGGCCACGGACCAGATACGGATTCAGCCGCCCAAAGAGTTCTCGATCATCACTCCAGCTCCCAGGGCTGAGATCCGGAGAGGCCTGGACCAGATAAGACACGTTATTCGACCAGGGAAAGGAGATGAAGAGATGATTTTCGCGAGTCTTCGACTGGAGAAAACTGACCGCCGTGACGACTTCGGCATGCGGGGGTTTGTCCTGGGCGGCGGTGGGCAATGGAGGAATGGGAGCCTTGGTCGTCGTATCTCTTTGATTCTCCGCGGGCGTCCGGGACTTGTCGACGACCACGGATGCCTTTGCCGTCGGCTGTGCCTTCGTTTTCTCTGTCACTTTTGAAGAAGTCAGACTGGCAATCGAAAAATCACTACCCGGACTGCCACTCCCAAGGAACTCGAAATCCCCGAAGTCAATATCGGCAGACTCCCCGATCAAATTGCCGAGATCAAATTCATCCAGACTGACGTCTC
The DNA here is from genome assembly GCA_028281705.1 of Verrucomicrobiales bacterium. Lineage (GTDB taxonomy): Bacteria > Verrucomicrobiota > Verrucomicrobiia > Verrucomicrobiales > DEV007 > JAACDM01. The sequence continues at coordinate 11,971 of JANQJH010000169.1, read as the reverse complement.
CCGCGTTTTCGAAGGAGGCCATGAACTCTCTGATATCGATGGTTTCGGGACCTTCCTCGGACTCCTCGGGAGGTGACGTGGAATACTCGGTCGAAGGGGCCAAGACAGCGCCTACCTCCGCTTCTTTTCTCAAGGCGGCGAGCGCTTGTTTCCCCGGTGATGAGGCGTGGCGATCTTCGAGCGGTTGCAGCACGTTCGAATCGGACTCGCCCTCGCCGGCTGAGGATCGATCAGCAGACGCAATCTCCAGCCCGGGGGAAACGGTGACATGCTTGTTTTCCGAGGTGGCATCGTCCGTTGAAGGCTGCCGATCCCAGTCTTGGGTTTGCGGCTGCCAACCAGGCACCGCCTGAGCTTCATCCGTGGGTAATTCCGTGAGAAGGTTCTCCAAGCCAGAACTGCCCGGCAACGCCTGAGAGCCAGACGCCAAATCGGCCTCCACCTTGATTGGGGTCCCGGATGCCCCTGTTACGAGAAGTGTGGACTCCACCTTCGTTTTTCCCGGTCCAACGATCAACACCACCGTCAGAACAAGGCCCAAAGCCGCACCTGTCTGCAGGCGCTGGGACCAGGTGATGGGATGACGTGACTTCCAGGGTGCGAGAATGGAGCGGACGCGGACTATGAGAGGTTTCTCCGCCAGGGCCACTTTGGGCCGGACTTGGGGGTCCACCATCTTCGGCCCCCAGCCACGGGTCGCCACGGTGGTCAAATGTTCCGCATAGACCACGGGCCGCTCGCCGGCGGCGATCACAGCGTCATCACTCGCCTCCTCGCGGTCTTCGTCCATCTCACGGGCGGCCCACCAGATGAGCGGGTGGAACCAATAAAAGGCACACACCGCATCTCTCAAGAGGGAGGCCAGATAGTCGCCGCGCCGGACGTGAGCCAATTCATGCATGAGGACGGCCCGGATCCGCTGACCGCTCCAACGGTCCGCGGTCGAGGGAAGCACCACGACGTTGCGAAGCACCCCCCAGGTCATGGGCATGATCCGCCCGGGAAACTTGAGGAGTCTGACCCGGCGCCGGATCCCCAAATCGCGCCGGCACTCGTCGAGGATGCTATCCCACGGCTCCTGGGTCAGCTGAGTCGAATGCCGCTCGATGCGGTAGAGCGCCACCAGTCCAAGCAGCACCTTGGCACAAAAGAGCAAGGCGCCGACCGTCCAGATAGGAAAGATCCAGGGGCGAATGGTCTCCAACCAGCCCGAGGTCTGCCAGTCGGGAAGGATGCCCCAGTGGGGGACGAAGGGCTCAAAAATCAGGAGAGCGCCAAGAAATGCAAACCCACAGACCCAGATGAAGTGACGTCGACTCGCCGAGGAGGTGAACAAGGCGAGGATGCCCACGAGGAGGAGGAACATCGTTCCCTTCAAGGAGCACGTTACCAGAAGATTCAAAAAGGTCTCGGATGGGGGCAGAGATGGGGGCATGACAAAGGTGGTTAATGCGTGTGGCCCATGCTAGGCCGCACTGCCTTTCTTGGTGATGGTGTTACTCAGTCATATTGATTCTTGGCTTCCTCGATCATCCGCGCGAGTTCGGCCAATTCATCGCCGTCATATTGTACTTTGGGGTCCGCCAGGTAGGCGCCTAGGCCCTTCTGCAAGGACCCGTCAAAAAAGGTGTGGAGGACATTGTGCAAGGCCGATTTGCCCACGGATTGGCGCGCCTGGGTCGCTTCATAGACGAACTCGCGCCCTCGTTTGCTGTGCCGGATATGCCCCTTCTCTTCCATGACCCTCAGGAGAAAGCGCACGGCAGCCCGCGTGGGCGGTTCCTCCATCTGATCCATGATCTCGGTCACGGTGGATTTTCTCAGTCGATAGATGATTTCCAGGAGCTCGCGCTCGCGGCGGCTGAGGGGTGGTAGTTGAGCGGAAAGACGCATAAACGCTAATTATTAAGTCGTTGAACAACGGTTAATTTCCCATTCTTTGGAACAGCGTGTCAAGAAAAAGGGGAGAATTCTGAGAGAATGCGGCTCTTTTTTTCGCTCAACCGAAGTCGGCCCCGATCCCGATGGATTGCGGGCTCCGCCCAATCGAGCATCCCAGCCCGCCAGCAAGCGGGCTTTCTCTTCTTCTCAAGCGCCGCGTTCTTCCCCGCCCAGCTTGCTGAGGCAGGCCTTCCAGATGATGACGAAACCGGCGACGGAGAGCGTGGTGCAGAGCGCTCCCTTGCCCGGCTGGAGGAGGATGAAATACCCAATGCCAAAGGTGGCGCCATAGATGAAGAGCAGGCCACCGATGAAGTTGACCCAGAGCCCCTTGGAAACTGGTTCGAGATCGGCGTTGGCGGATTGGTAGGGGCCCCAGAAACCGCCAGGCTGCACCCGCTGGTAAAAGGCACGCAATCGATCCTCGGGTTCGGGGCGTGTGAGCAATGTCACTCCCAACCAGACGACGAAGGCGGCGGGAACGATGACCAGGAGCTGCAGATGAAAGGGCCACTCGATCCCGAAGAACGTTGGCAGGGTTTCAAAGAGTTTGTAAGTCACCTCGTCGTCGCCCAGCGATTGAACGTAGGCGGTGATCTGAAAGCCGGAGGTGATGGTGAACGAAGTCGCCAGCGCGGTGATCTCGGACCAGGCATTGATGCGCCACCAGAACCAGCGAAGAATGAGCACGAGGCCGATGCCGGCACCCATGGCCCAGACGAAATCCCAGGCCTTGCTCACGGAGGCCATCTGGGTGGAGAGGACCGCCGCGACGAACATCAGAGCCACCGTGATCACGCGTCCGGCGAACACATAGTGCTTGGCGTCGCGCTCTCGAACGAAAAAGCGGCGATAGACATCGTTGACCAGGTAGGAGGAACCCCAGTTCAAATGAGAATCGATGGTGGACATGAAGGCCGCGAGAAAGCTGACGATGAGCAAACCAATGAGCCCGGGGCCGAGCACCTTCTCCATGACCAGAGGATAGCCCGCCTTATCGCCCAACTCATTGCCCGCGATGTCACGGTAGCCGACGAGGTCCGGATACATCACGAGTGACACCATGGCGACGACGATCCAGGGCCAGACGCGGATGGCGTAGTTGGCCAGGTTGTACCACAGCGTCCCCAGAAGTGCGTGGCGCTCATCCTTGGCCGACATCATGCGCTGGATGATGTAGCCGCTGCCGTCCGTCCCGTGATGGTTCCACGGCATGAAGATGATGAGCACGAGGACGTAGAAAAAGGGTGAGAGGATGAAGTCGGAGAAGCTGGCGTCCTGAGGCGGCGCGGGAAAGAGCCTCGTGGTTTTGTCAGATACGGGCGGCAGTTTGCTCAGGGCTTCCTGGATCTGTTGGGCCTCGGCATTTTCCGCCAGATCCTGGCCGCCTTCCTCTGCCTCCTCTTCCAGGACTTCGAGTTGCTCCACCAGCGGCGCCCGTTCCTTGGCCGCCGAATCCAGCTTCTCGAGAAGGGCCGACATGCCCCCGACATGCTGCACCGCCAGGACGGCAAGGATGATGGCGCCCACCATGGCAATGACGAACTGGACGACATCGGTCACGACGACGCCCCAAAAACCCGAGAGCAGGGCGTAGATGAGGGCGATGGCGACGAGGCCCCACATGGCGGTGTTCTTCTCCAGGCCCATGGTCACGGCGAGGACGGAACTCATGCTCTCCAGGACCCAGCCCATAACGATGAGATTGAAGATGATCCCAAAGTGGATCGCCTTGTAGGCCCGCAGGAAAGCCGCGGGCTTGCCGGAATAGCGCATCTCCAGGACCTCATTATCCGTCAAGACGCCGGAGCGACGCCACAGACGGGAAAAGAGGAAAACGCCTAACAAGCCACTCAAGAGCCAGTTCCACCAAAACCAGTTCTTCCAGATGCCATCCTCGCGAAGGTACTCGGTGATGGCCAGGGGCGTGTCCGCGGCGAAGGTGGTGGCCACCATGGACGTTCCCAGAACCCACCAGGGAAGAGTACGACCGGCGAGATAGTACTGCTCGGCGCTCTGGCTCGCCCGTCTGGCATAGAAAATGCCGACGCCCAGGGCGAAGACGAGATAGAGGACGATGATGGACCAGTCGAGAAGGCTGAGGCTCACGCGCGGAGCTTAGACACCTTCCGACGGGCTTGGCAAGCGGGCTTCAAGGCCGCGTCATTTCCATGTATCCCCGGTCGCCGCGCGAGGAGGTGTACTCGGACTTGAAACTCTCCACCGTGGTCTCACCCTCGTGGCGGTAGACGCCGCCGAGCGACCCGAGGTCCGATTCGCCAACGAAAGTCCACCGATTCGGCGAAACCCGGGTGACGGGATAGCTGGCGGCGAAATCCCCGCTCAGCAGTCCCCATTTCGCCCAGTAGTGAAAATCATAGGATCCCGGCTCCGCATCGGCGCTGGGAGACACGAGGCAGCGTAGTTTCCCCTCATGTCCGCTGGCCGTACTGACCCACTGTCCCTCCCAGGCACCGGTGAAATCGTTAGAAGCGGGTTGGGCCGCCGCTTGGCGCCATTGGCGATGAAAGGAAGAACAGCTAGTGGTCGCGGCCAGCGTGACCAGCATCGCCACCAAGAGGAACACGGAGCGCATGAGAGAATCCTTTACCGCCGGGCCGTGCTCCTGACAAGATCAGTGGCAGCAAAATGGGTTGATGGTTGGCAGTTCCCCGAATGGAGCGTAGTGAAGAACCGAATCATGACCCACAACGAGGAACGCGTTCTCCAGCTGGCGGCCGAGATCGGACCGGCAGAGGCGTTTGCTCAGCTCACGGCAGAAAATGATGCGCTCATTGGTGCGCCCGACTTGACCAACGGACGGGAAATCGCCGAGCAGCGGACCGCGATTTACACCGCCATGGTTCGGGCATGGGCCGAACGCGAACAGCGCGCCTTCGGCTACGACAAGCCCTTCGCCGTGGTCGCCCTCGGGGGCACCGGCCGTCGTGAAATGACGCCGTGCTCAGACAACGACTTCGCCTTTCTCTTCGAGGAGAGCCTGGATGACAACGCCTTTCTCGCCTACCTCCAAGGGCTCATTCTCCATCGTGGCGAGTTCACCCGGGACCACGGCTTCGTCTGTGAAGCCCTCCCCTTCTCCCTCGACGACGTGCCCGGTCTCGACGGGAAGCAATTGAACTCCTTCCTCGACATGCGGGCGGTCCATGATCCCACCGGTTTCACCGAGGTCTTCCGGAACCGGATCCGGAACGTCTACGATCCCTTCGATCATTTCCTCCACATCCGGAAGTACTGGGGCTCCGTGTGGGAACCGGCGTCATGGAAATGCGAACGCCTGGACCGTTTCGATATCAAGAATGAAGGACTCCGGGTCTTCCTCGCCGGGATCTGGACCATGGCGGGCGAGCGTTTCTGTCCCAGTTGGGAAATCTATCAAAGCGAGGCCTGTTCAGAGAACGACCTCAACGCCTACTACTTTCTTCTCCGCCTGCGGGGAATCGTCCAGCTGCGCCACCCCGGCATGCGCCAGACAGGCGCCCTCGGAGACCACCCCGAAGACATCCTCAGTTTTGAAGACTTCACCTCATTCGGTGATCTGTTGGGTGATGATGCCGGTGAATTCGAGCGCTATGAATTTGCCAACTCGGTGCGGGCCGAGCTGCTCTCCTCCCGGCGGCGGGTGGGACGCTTCGCCCGCGGAGTCATCCAGACGGCCTTGAAAGACGGGAGACCCGTGGAGCGCGGCAGCCGAATCGTTCTCGGTCAGGGCGGCCTCCACGATCGCCCTCCGGAAAACGAAAATCCCGCCGCCATGAGTGACGAAGAGAAGAGTCGCGTGGCCCTCTCCCTCTTGCTGGCGTCCCAGCGTTACGAGATCGAGATCGATCCCTCCGAGGTGCATTCGACCTTTCTCAATATCGGCGACTGGCTCGTGCTCGTTCCCCAGCTCGGTGAACTCTTCTACGAAGAGCGCGGCAGTCTAGCAGATGCCTTCACCTTCCTCGCGGGGACCGATGGGGCGGAGGAGCGCCTCTTTCCCGGATACGCCCAGTTCGAAGCCTCGCTCGATGGCCGGATCATGGATGAGCAGCGGTCGCTTCGCGGGGCCTTGGAGCGGCAAAAGATACGTATTCTCGAAGGCTACGTCCGCGACGGGAATCAAATGCTCACCCAGGCGATCTCCGAGGCCAAGCTCAAGGACGTGGCCAAGAATCTCTGGGTGGAAGTCGAAGCGGCCTCGCTCGATGCCGATGATCTGGGGGCCGTCAAACTGGCCTTGAAAACCAAGCGGCTGCCCATCACCGAAGATGATCTGCAAACCCGGCAGGACGAGGAACGCCCCCTTCACGAGCGTTTCTCCTCCGGAATCTCCGGCATCGCGCTGGACGACTACTTCGCTGCCTACCAAGAGCAGGGAGGATTCTCCGCCGAGACCCTATCATTGACCCGATTCCTCATTCGGAATCGGCGAGCCTTCCGGGACTTGGCGCGCGTGGGCTACAATCCGGAGGACCAGGTGGCACGGTTTGTCGAACTCTGCCAGTCCGAGGCTTGGCTCCGTGCCCTCTATGTCTTCACCCAGGCGGACCAGGCGGAATGGATCCCGCCCGACGTGCACTCGGCCCACCGTGCCGAGGGCTTCAACATCCGGGAACTCTATATCAAGGCCATGGCCACCTATCATCCGCCGCTCGACGTGACGGAGCAGTTGATGCATGCAGGGTTCACCCCGGATCACTTGGATATTCTGGAAGATTTCAGCGGCGTTTTCAATGGTGCCTATGCCAGGCTATCCTATCGCTTTTGCTCCCATCTCGTCGAACTCGCGGAAAATCCTGACAAAGGCCCTTTGGTCCGGCTTATTTTCGACGGGCCCTCGACGATTGTCGGCGTCGCGGCCAAGGATTATCGTGGCTTGGCCGCCACCGTCACAGGCGGACTGGCTGAAAAGGAAATCCCCCTTCTCCAGGCGCATTTGTTTTCCGCCAAGCGCTACGGTCTCGTGCTGGACTTCTTTCACGTGGCCCTGCCCGACAAATCGAGCGGGAACGAATTGGCCGCGACCCTCGACGGGCTCCTTCGGGATGAGCAGGTCATCGATGATACTCCGGAAGAGGCCTCGCCGCCCTTTTGGGGGAAGGCGACCCTTCGCCCCTGGGATGACTCCGGAAGGTTTTGCTTGCAAGTGGAGACCGAAGATCGGGCCGTGGGATTGATGCATGCCCTGACCTCCCGAATCTACCGTTGTCTCGAGGCTGACATCTTCGGCCTGACGGCGTATTCCGCCGGAGGCACGGCCTATGTGTCCGTCTACCTCACGCTCCCGAATCATCTGACACAATCGAAAGCAACGGAGATCGTGAAGGAAAGCTTCGCCGAGCCCGCCAATCCCAGCCGGCTGAAGGAAGGCGCGTTATTGGGCGGTTAGTTAGACTAGTAAGGGCCTCAATCTTGGAAAGTGGGAGGGACTTCAGTCCCTTCGCCCATTGAAGTACTTCCATCATGCAAGATAGATTCAGAAAACAGTTAGTTAGTTAGGACGCACATTGGGCAGACAGGAGTGTCCGCACCACTAACCAATATCCTAACGAGACAACCAACTGGTCCTTCCCTCATCCGGAACGCTTCACCACCGGCCGATAGACGAACGTGCGCTGACGTTTTTCCCGGCGCAAGAGACCCCTTCGGGCGAGATCGGCGAGATCGGTGCGCGCCGTTTCATAGACGATCCCCTGGGCCTCCTGGTGGGTGGCAATGGTAAGAACGGTCTCGGGACGTTGCTCAATGGCGTGGAGAATGGCCCGCTGGCGATGGTTGACTCCAGCGGGAGCGGGGGTGTTCGCCTCCAAGATCTTCTTGCGGGAGAGGCGCTGATCGCGTTCGTCAAGCGCTCTTTCCAGCGTCTCGAGATGATGCAGGAGGACGTAGTTGAGATCGAGTTCATCCGTCATGGTCTGGCGCAGGGCGCGCTTGGCCTTCTTGGGTGTGCGGGCGGCGATGCCCGACGGGACAATGGTAGAAACAACTTCGACACCAAGCCGCCTCGCGCTCCAGTGGAAGAGTAGACGGGCCATGCGCCCCCCGTGAGCCCAATCGCGCAGAGCCTGCCGCATCCAGGCATAGACAGCGGTCGCTCGAACCAATGGCGGCAAGTATTCCTCGGGGCTCGACGGGCCCTGGAGAAAGCCATTCAGCGCCGAGACCTCGGCGGCATTCCAGCTTGGCAGAGGCTCCGTCCTCGGCTGGCCTGCAGTCAGTTGATCGGCGAGATCGTCCAGGAGCGCTGTGGTCAGGGGCTGCTCCGGCGCCTCCGCATCGGCTCGACGCAGTAGCCGGAACACCCGTTGAGGCGCAGCCAGCCGCGGGATTCTCGCAGGTTGCCGGCTTCGAATAGCGTGTTTCGCCTCGTGATCCAGAGGCACATCGATCCCGTCGAGCCGGGAGGAATGAATAGCCTCGAGGGTCGCGGCGCTGATGCGATCGCGATCCCGCGAGGGCGAGTCCACACCCTCAGGCCCAGCCATCAAACGGTCGATCCGCTGGAGGATCGTTGGGGTGGGCAGGTAACTCCAGGTGCCGCCGGGAAGGCGGAATTTCTGTGCCGCACAGGACCGGCGGAGCTTGACCACGGCCCACCACTCTTCGGCGCTCAATTGGCCGGGAGGGGACAGATGACTCAACGCATTCCAATCCAAATACGGGCCCGTGGAATCCAGACGAGCGAGCTGCTTGAGCAGACGTCGAGGCTTCCGGGCTTCGGCGATTGTCGCCTTCCAATCAGGTGGTTGCGCCATCGTTTACTATCTGAAAAATAATAGTATACCGGGCCCAACATCAGTAAATACTGATTCAGCAGGATTGGTGTCACCTGCTTCAATCTTGTAGGGCAACCGCTCCGGTTGCCGCAGTGCCAGGCGAAGTGCCCAGCCTACAAAACGAAAACTCCGCCGCTGCGGATCATTCCTCAATTCAATATTGGCGCTCTACTGGCTAGAGGAACTCGTTGATCAAGTTCTCCAGCATCTCCTGGCGCCCGCTCGGTGTTACACCGGGCTCGCCATTCTGGAGCACATGGGCTTCCAGTTCCTTGAATCCGACCGTGCCATTCTCGATCTGCTGACCGAGGCCACTGTCGTAGGAGGCGTAGCGCTGTTGGACAAACTGGTCGAGGCGGCCGTCCTCAATGATGGCGTGGGCGATCTTGAGACCGCGGGCGAAGGCATCCATGCCCCCAATGTGGGCGTGGAAGAGATCGATCGGCTCGAAACTCTCGCGACGCACTTTGGCATCGAAGTTGAGACCACCCGTGGTGAAGCCACCCGAACGCAGGAGGGAGAGCATGATCTGCGTCGTCATGTAGATATTGGTGGGGAACTGGTCGGTGTCCCAACCCAACATCTCGTCACCCGTGTTCGCATCGACGGAACCCAGAGCGCCTGCGGCCGCCGCCACTTCCAACTCGTGCTGGACGCTGTGACCCGCCAGGGTGGCGTGATTCGTCTCGATGTTGAGCTTGAGATGCCCCATCAAATCGTGTTCGCGGAGGAAATTGAGACAGGCGGCCGCGTCGGAATCGTACTGGTGCTTCGTCGGCTCCTTCGGTTTGGGCTCGATGTAGAACTGACCGGTGAATCCGATCTCCTTGGCATAATCGACCGCCATCTGGAGGAACTTCCCGAGGTGGTTCAGCTCCCTTCCAATGTCCGTGTTGAGGAGCGTCTGATAGCCCTCGCGGCCACCCCAGAAAGTGTAGCCCTCGCCGCCGAGGCGCAACGTCACCTCCATGGCCTTCTTCACCTGGGCCGCCGCGTAGGCGAAAATATCAGCGTAGGGGCTGGTGGCGGCCCCTTGGTTGTACCGGGGATGGGCGAAGAGACAGGCGGTGCCCCAAAGAAGCTTGATCCCCGTCCGCTGCTGTTCTTCCAGAAGAACGTCGGCCACGGCGTCGAGATTGGCGTTGGATTCCGCCAGAGTGGCACCCTCAGGGGCGACGTCCCGATCGTGGAAGCAGTAGTATTTGATGCCCGTCTTCTCCATGAACTCGAAGGCCACGCGGACGCGATGCTGGGCATTTTCCACATTGTCCTCCGATCCTTCCCAGGGGCGGATGGCCGTCGGCACACCAAAGGGATCCTGCAGGCCGTTGCGCAGCGTGTGCCAGTAGGCCATGGAAAAACGGAGATGCTCTTCCATGGTCTTGTCGCCAATCTTGGCCTGCGCATCGTAGTGCTTGAACGCCAGCGGGTTCTTGGAAGCCGGACCCTCGAAGGGAATGACAGGGACGTCTGGAAAGAATTCGGAAGACATGGGCAGCATCATTTCGTCACAGCCCCAAGAAAAACAAGCAGAACTTCTCGCTTCATGCTTGAGCACCTGAGGGCATCATGGGCTCCCCAAGGAATTTTTTCCGCCGCCTCAGAAATTTGCTTGCAACATTCCCCCATAGCTGCTCATTTGAACAGTAATTGAATCGCCATGCCTAAGAAACCAAAAGACTCCACCGCAGCGTCCAAAATCTCCGACGGGCGCGCCCGAAACCTCGACCTAGCAATTTCACAGATCCAGAAAGATTTTGGTGAGGGTGCCATCATGCGCCTTGGCGACGCCCATCGATCGGATGTCGACGTCATTCCCACGGGGAATCTCTTGATCGACCGCGCCCTGGGTGTGGGAGGCTTTCCACGTGGCCGGATCGTCGAAATCTACGGGCCGGAATCGTCGGGCAAGACGACCTTGACCCTGACGGTGATTGCTCAGGCGCAGAAGATGGGCGGGCTCGCCGGCTTCATCGACGTGGAGCACGCCCTGGACCCGGAGTACTCGAGGCGCCTGGGGGTGAATCTCGATGACCTTCTCGTCTCCCAGCCCAGTTCCGGTGAGGAAGCGCTGCGTATTTGTGAGACCCTGGTGCGTTCCAACGCCCTCGACGTGGTCGTCATCGACTCCGTCGCGGCCCTGGTGACCAAGGCCGAACTCGAAGGTGAAATTGGGGACGCCACGGTGGGTGCCCAGGCGCGTTTGATGAGTGCGGCCTTGCGAAAGCTCACGAGCCTGATTGCACGGGCCCGAACCACCTGCATCTTCACCAATCAGATCCGGGAAAAAGTGGGCGTGATGTTTGGCAATCCGGAGACCACGCCAGGCGGGCGAGCCCTCAAGTTCTACAGCAGCGTGCGGATCGATATCCGCCGTATCGGCATGATCAAGAACACCGATAGCACCGTCACCGGGAGCCGGACGCGGGTCAAAGTGGTGAAGAACAAGGTGGCCCCGCCATTCACCGAGGCGGAGTTCGACATTATGTACAACGAGGGGATTTCTGCCGTCGGCTCCCTCTTGGACTTGGCTCTGGAGTACGACGTCCTTCAGAAACGCGGATCCTGGTTCAGCTACAATGGTACCCAATTGGCCCAAGGCCGTGACGCCGCCAAGGAGGCGCTCAAGGAAGACGAGGCCCTCTATCAGGAAGTCGAACTCGCCGTGAAGCAAAAGATGGATCCCGAGCGCTTCGCTGCCCTTGAAGTCGCAACCGACGACAGCGCGGCCGCGGAGGAGCCCAAAAAGGCCACAGCGTGAGCGTTCCGTAAAGGACCTGATTTTATTTAGTGGCTGTCGGTGAGTAGCATTCAGCTTCAGGGACTGAAGTCCCTGCCACTTTCTTATAGCACCCCATTCTCCAACGTCTGCCAAGAAAGTGGGCGGGACCTTAGTCCCGAGATCATCACGCGAACTCAGGGACTGAAGTCCCTGCCACATTCTTTTATTTATGGCACCTTATTCTCTAGTGTTTCCCTCCCTGGAAAGCGGGAGGGACTTTGGTTAGTTAGTTTAGTTTAGTCCCGAGATCAATCAAGCGTTCCGCAGCGACTGAAATCCCTGCGGAACGCTCTCGGAAACACTCAGCGGTCCACCACCACGTCGTCAATGTACCACCCGGCTCCCACGGCATCGTCACCATCGGTAAGGATATACCGGCGCCTCGCACAAGATCGGCGAGGTACACGACGGCGCGGCCCATATGGATTATCTGGCCGAGGAGCAAGAGCACGGCATCACCATCACGGCC
>JANQJH010000089.1 GCA_028281705.1 Verrucomicrobiales bacterium | reverse complement strand
GATCGACACCTCCCTCGACAAGGCGCAGCTCGGCCGTCTCTCCCACCGTCGCCGCGGCCTCGATCGTGCCACCGTAGAGCGCCAAGCGCGTTTCCACTTCAAGCCGGCGTTCCTCAGACACCGCCACCGCCAGCCGTTGACATTGCAGCGCCGGCCCGAGCGAGAAATCCTCCAGAGCCACTCCGGACGAGCCGTATTCGAGCGTCCCCGCCACGCCCTCAAACCGGTGCCCCGAAGGCAGGGCAAGCTGGTCCCAGGAGATGACACCCTTCTCTTCACCCGCTCCACGCTTCAGCGCCAAGTTGAGATTCTCCAGCACCACCTCGCGGTCGTCCGGCAAGAGCAGCGTGAGGTTGATCGCGCTCACGTCGATCGCCGGCTGGGGTAATTTCTTCCAGGGAAAGGCGCCTCCTCCGTCAGTCTCATCGACCACCTCGGCCTCCTCCTCCTTTTCAGGAGGATTCCGCAAATCAATCGTGGCCGTGATCTCCTGAAGCGAAAGGGATTGCACCACTGCCGGCACGCCACCGGTGAAATACTTCCACGGCGCATAGCCGAGCGAGACTTCACGTCCCTTCACCTCCGAGTCCCCAGGTGCCCGCCAGTGGAACGATCGAAGTCGAGGCCCCGTCAAAAGGGTGCCGCGCAGTTCAAACTCGCCCTCGATCCCCCGAGCCCGCAAGACCTTCCGCAGGGCCAGTGCACCTCCCCACCGAAACCCCGGCCCGTTGAGGCAGGCGCCGCCAATCAAGACGAACAATCCTAACCAGAGTAGCCGCCGCCTCCAGCGAGACTTTGGCACTGGGCTCTCTTTCGGAACTTCGTCACTCGCCACCACCGCTGATCAGCATCGAGGGTAACGCTGTGAAAGGCAATACTGAATCCCCGAATGCTAACACATCTAACACATCACGGAGCCTCGATACTCACATCGTTCCAGGTGTCCTGACCTTCATCAAAATGCACCGATCCCGGCTTGTAGGGACAGACCCATTTGATCTGCTTGATATCGTCAATGTGGACCATCTGATCGGATTGAGCGTTCTCCGGAAATCTCAGGGTCAGAATATAATACTCCGGACCATGACGCAATCCGTGTGTCAGCCACTCGTCCATGAGGGAATAGCGCTTCAAAAAACCGAAGAGCGGAAAATCCACGTCCGGATGCGTCAAGCGGTAACAGGACCACATCCGCTCATCGTGAAACTCGTAATTGTAATAGTCATCCGCCTGTACTTCGACACGCAAGTGTGCCGGTTTCACCGGACGCTCCGCGCGGAAGTCCTTCCAGTCGATCGATTGGTACCCGACGGCGGTCTCCCAGTCGACACGAAAGCCATCCTCCGTCTCTTCCACGGCGATGGGCCGCACTCTCAAGTCGTCCTCGAAGCGCACCAAATGCAGATAGAACACGGAGCCCAGAGCGCCACCACCCGTGAGTTTGACATCGTTGAACTCAATGTTGGATTCCTGACGGTGTTCGTGCCGGCTGTACCACCGCTCCATCGCGGGCCTCACCACATCCGGATGACGGCTCAGAGGGATCACCTCTTCCATGGTCTTCGCCTGGAAGAACTTTGTGATCAACTCCCGGGACGCGTCGGCGCCATTCAAGAGTTCCTCACCCGCATGGCTCGTGGCGGAAACCACCTCGCCTGAATCCGGCGCGGCGAGCTGCTGACTCGAATGGAGCAAGCTCAAGACGATCCCCAGGACTGCAATCGACACGCCACAGACAATGAGCTTTTCCATCCGACGAGTATGCCGGTTGAAGAGCCAACGCGACCCGCGCCAATGCCAAAGGCGCCCGTGCCAGGTGGCGGCAAACTCGGATTCACGCTCCATCTCCTCCAACTGCTCTTGCCGGCGCTGCTCCAAATAGTTCTCGTGGAAACTCTCGCGTTCCTTGCCATCGACTCCGGTGCTCTGCTCCAGACGCGCCTTGGTTCTCTTCGCAGGTTGATCCGGCTGATCTCCCGGCGGCCCCGCCGCCGCCGTCTCGGGCGGGCTGTCCTCTCGCGCGAGACCTTCGGCCAATTCCCTCAAGACCCTTTCGGCCGCATCGGGTCCACCGGCACTCGAGGGCGCGATCCTGGGGTCGACGGGCGCCTGTTCACCACTCGCCGGTGCCATACGCTCCTCCCTTGAGGTCTCCCAACTCCCCTTGCTTCGAGGCGCTTCCGGCCCGCCTGATTCGTCTGAATTCCGCACGCCACAAGTAACTTCACTCTGCCTCAGAGATCCACTGATAAAAACCCATCCCCTCCAAGAGTTGCCGGACCTCCTCGATCTGGCCCCGGCGCGGGTCCCGCTGGGGCAGCCGATGGGGTCCGCAATCGAGTCCCACCAAGGCCATCATCGGCTTCAGTCCCGGTCGCCCATGGCACACACGCACCAGGGTGCGGACCAATTGAACCGACCGCCCCTGCCACAGACGAGCGGTCTCCAGGTCCCCCCGGTCAAAGGCCTCCCACATCTTCAAATAGAGCCGCGCGGCAAAATTGTAGGTCGATCCCACAGCCCCGCGGCATCCCGTGGCCAACGCTCCTAACAAGGCCTCGTCAACGCCGTAGAGGATGTCGTAGCGGCCCCCGTCAAACTGCAGACAGGCTAACAAGTTACTGAGATCCGAGTCGGAGTACTTGATCCCTGCCAGCGTCGGCAAGCGCTTCGACGCCTCTTCGAGAAATTCGCAGGCATCGATCGCGACCCCCGTCATCGCCGGAATGTGATAGTAGTAGAAGGCCTGAGCCGAAGCCGCCGAAGCCAAGGGCTCCAAGAAATCCAGGAGATGATCCAGGGACGGCGGCTTGAAGTAACACGGCGGCGCCGCCGAAATCCCATCCACTCCCAAACCCGCGGCATGCTCAGCCAAGGCCATGGCATCCGGCAAGCTCTCGTGCCCCACTTGCACCAGGGTTTTCAACCGTCCCCCAGCCGCCCCGACATAGGCTTCGGTCATTCGACAGCGTTCCTCCACCGAAAGGGCCATCCCCTCGCCCGTCGTCCCATTGATATAAATGCCCGAGACGCCGTCGCCCACCAATCGGTCGACCAAGGACGGCACTTTCTCCACGTCCAAGACTCCCTCCGCGGTCAACGGTGTGAATGTGGCCGCCACGAGCCCTGTAATCTTACCTTCCATCATGCATTCGCTGGTGTGGCCGCACCCTAGAAGATCCTCTACAGGGTGCAAGACCCGATGCATTTGCATTGAGATTCCCTTCCAAACGCCCAAGCTACGCTCATCATGAAGAAGCGTCGATTGGGCAAAACTGGCTTGGTGGTCTCCGAAATCTGCATGGGGACGATGACTTTCGGCGACCAATGCGATGAAGCTCTAAGCTTCCGAATCATGGACCACGCCTATGAGCACGGGATCGATTTCTATGACGCCGCGGAAATGTACCCCGTGCCGCCGCGAGAAGAGACGTTCGGCATCACGGAGGAAGTTGTCGGTCGATGGATGCAAACCAAGCCCCGGGGCACCGTGCTCGTCGCCACCAAGATCACCGGTCCCGGCCACGGCTGGTTCGTTCCGCCTGTCCGGCACGGGATGACCATGCTCGACCGCCACCAGATCACGCGCGCCGTCGAGGACAGCCTGCGCCGGCTTCAGACCGACTACATCGATCTCTACCAAACCCATTGGCCCGATCACGGGATGCGCTATGAAGACATTCTCGAGACCCTGACGGAACTCGTCCACCAAGGCAAGATCCGCGCCTTCGGCTGCAGCAACGAAACCAGTTGGGGCCTCATGAAGAGCCTCTGGGCCTCCGATGTCCACGGTTTGGGCCGTTATGAAACCGTGCAGAACAATTTCAGCCTGATCAACCGGCGTTGCCAAAACGAACTCGCGCAGGTCTGCCGCCAGGAAGAGGTTTCCCTCCTTCCCTACTCGCCCCTCGCCGGCGGTGTCCTCACGGGCAAGTATCTCAACGATGCCTTTCCCGACGGCGCCCGGTTCAGCGCCTACGCCAAACACGGGAATGAACGCCAGAAACAGATGACCAAGCGCTTCATCAACTCGCGTAGCCTCGAGGCCACTGCCCGTCTCCAGGCGATCGCCCGGGACGCCGGCCTGAGCCTGACCACCATGGCTGCTGCTTGGAGCAAACAACACGATTTTGTCGGCTCGACCATCGTCGGCGCCTCCACCGTGGAACATCTCACGGAGAGCCTCAAGGCCACCGATCTCATTCTTGACGCCGAGACCCTCCAAAGAATCGACGAGATCGAAGAGGCGCTCCCCAACGCCTTCGGAGAAGACGGCCTCCGGCGACTCTAACGAACAAACGAACCCACAGGCAACCCAGCGATTCAACGATGTGACGGAGCGCGACCACAACAGTTGGAATGTGATTTCCAAGAGAAAGACGACCTACCCCGTCTCTGACTCCTTCCGTTCCTATCTCAAGACTTACGGGCGCGAATCGACCATGCCCAACATCTATCGCGATCTCTGCCACTTCCGGGAGTCCTTTCCCTGCCTCGACCCCGAGGGAAACGAAACCCTCTGGCAGACCGTGGTCTATCCCTCATTTGAGATGGACCATCTCAAAGACCGCCTCACCGAGATCTACGCCCAGCTCAAGATTGGCGGGAACATGTCTCTCGCGGAACACCTGCGCATCGACCGCATCGATTTTGGCCAGTTCGGCAATTCCCGTCCCTTCCGCATCCGGGTCCGCAATCAGTTCAACGACAACTACGATCACTACTACGTGAAAAAGGCCGACGCCTCGCGGATCTACGGCCTCGAACTGGAATACATCCTCTCGCCCAACAGAATCAACTTTCTCACCCAGCAGGAGACGCTCGTTGAAGAACACATCGCCGGGATTCCGGGAGATGTCTTCATCCGCGATTACTTCCCCCGCCCCGATCTCAACCGCGTGCGCATCGCCAAGGAGTTCGTCAAGTTCAACATGCGCTGTTTCATCCGATTGTTAGGCGACATGCGTGCGGTGAACTACGTCGTCGATATCACGCCGGACTTCGAGGAAGTCCAGTATCGCGTCCGCCCCATCGACTTCGACTACCAATCCTACGCCGGACGCCGCAACATGTATCTCAGCCAGTTCTTTCAGGACAACGAACCGGTGGTCCAGCTCGTGACCGAATTGCTCAACTGGCCGACCATCAAGCAATACCAGAAAGAGGAACGGACCCTCATCGCCTCCCGCCTCCGCCTCGGCGAGCGTCGCTTCGAAGCCCTCCTGCAATGCATGTCCGAAGACGAACTCGCCCCCGCGGAGAACCTTCTCAACTTGAGAGATGAACTCAACCGGCATCACGAAACCGATGCCTTCTCCACCTGCGAGTCGATGGGCGAGATGGTGCGCACCCAGCTCGAAGTCATGCTCGCCGAAGTCTAAATCAATAGAAGCCAAGTGATGTGCATGCCAACGTGGGACAGGCGTCCCGCCTGTCGTACAGGCCGATGATAGGATAAAATGGGACGCCTGTCTCACGTTCTTCCAAAAATCGGAGCCAAGTAACAGTCAGGCGAGGATGTGCTGGGGAAGCGCTGCAAGATCATGCTCCTCCTGAACTGGCTGAGGATTCTCCAGTGTCATTCCCCGGAACTCGGCACCCTCCAGCAGATCGCCGACTACCGCGGTGCGTTTCGCCAAGCAGCCAAGAAACTCGGCGCAGAATAAAAGGTTGGTTGACCAACCTATAGGCCAATGCTAAGACGTTGAATCGTGAAGCGCTCGACACTGAACATCGGGGCCACATTCTTGACGTGCCTTTTCATTTCGCCGGCGCCACTTTCAGCCGCGCAGTTCGGACTGTTTACTTACGAGGTGGTGGGGGACACGGTCACCATCACAGACTTCCCTGAGGATACGGTCGGGCATGTCGAGATTCCCAGCAAGATCAATGGAAGACCAGTCACCGGCATTGGTTTGCGGGCTTTTGAACATTGCCGCATGACTAGCGTCACCATTCCTGAGGGAGTCACTTATATCCGGGAATGCGCATTTCATTCCTGCAAAGAACTCATAGGCATTGCGATACCCAGTAATGTCACCCATATCATGGCCGCGGCATTTGCCTCCTGCACCAAGCTGACGGCCGTCACCTTACCGGAAAGCGTCACCTATCTGGATTTCGGGGTGTTTTGGAATTGCAGCGAACTTTTGAGCGCGGTGTTTCTTGGTGACGCCCCGGCCGTCTTTAGTCAAAGTCTCTTTGATTTGGGCACGGATGTCAGAACCCACCACGACTTGACCAATGGCAGCGTCGTCGGGAGGAGGCCTAAGTTCTCCCGTCCAATACCTGTTGAGGACTCAAACGTCACCATCTACTACCTCTCCGGCAGCAAAGACTTCACCTCGCCAACCTGGTTAGACTACCCGGCCGTCATGATCGACGAGAACGTCTATCCGGCTGCGTTATGGCTCCTCCGGCATGACCTGCCCTATGATACGGATCTTGGCGAGCACCCAAGTCTACTCATGGCCTATGCCTTCGATCTCGATCCGGGGGCTCCCCAACTCTCGCCGGTATTCGATCCTGCGACGAACACATTGAGCCTGAGCTTCCACGCCGATAGCCCGGGGATCACCTACGCGGTTGAGACAACCACGGACTTGGAGAACTGGTCCACGGTTGGAGTGAGACTTTCAGATGTTGGGGCTGACGGCAGGAGAACGGCGATAGTCGATCGAGATTCGCCGAACAGGTTCCTGCGTTTGCGAATTGATCGCTGACTTGATGCTTTCGGGTGCGACTCCGTCGTTAGACTGCTGTTGGCGTGGTTGCATCGACAGTCTGGTGAGCGTTCCTTTGGCAGGACTCTCCTCCCCGCGCACCTCATTCCCCATCCTCACCATCATCCAAATCCGCCTCCAAGGCTTCAAACTGCCGCTTGATCTCTTCCAACTCCGCTGCCGAGTCATCAAATAATCCCTCCACATCGAACTCGGGCGCGAAGTCCGGCAGATCCGGCCGCCAAGCCTTCCACGCGTAATCCGTCCGGTCCGTCACCCGAACGTCAATGGCATGCGTTTTCCCCTTTCGCAGTATCGACAGGGTCACTTTCTCGTTGAGTTTCAAGTCGGCGACTCGATCCCACAAGGCCGCAGCCGTTCCTTTCACTTTTTCGCCATTCCAATGGGTCACGACGTCCCCGGCTCGCACTCCGGCTTTCTCCGCGGGACCGTCAGGTGCCAGATCGAGCACGCGCACCCCGGGCGCGGGCAGCGCACTCAGCTCCAGGGCGTCCAAGTCCTGCCATCCAATGCCGAGCCAGGGTCCCGGCACTTCTTCATCCAGGAGACTCGATGACGAACTCACGGAGAGCCAGGCCTCTTCCTCGGCATCGATCTGCCGCACCATGGCCAGGGCCTCCTCCATCAAGATCTCACCCGTCATCTCGCCCAGGCAGGTGCGCGTGATGTAGGCGTAGCGCTCAAAGCTGTTCCAATCCACCTTGGTCAGCAGATAGCCAAAGGCATCGTTCGTCAGGCCAAAAAGCAACTGCTGCTCGCCACCGAGCTTGCGTTTCAGGTAGTAGCCGATGTTAGGCAAGGCCTCTCCCGGAATCGTAAGGATGCGGGCATCTCCCAGCTCGACCAAGTTCATCTGAGTCGTCACCCTACCATCCTCGCCCATTGGATGATTGAGCGGCGAAAGCTGGATGATCTGCTTCAGGGCCGCATTCTCCACCGGAAAGGACACGCGCCGCGTGTGACAGCGCAGCATCGGGTCCTCTTGAAAGGGCGCTTCATTGACAATGCGAAGCGCCTCCCGGCCTAACAAATCCCCGATCCGCTGACACTCTTCCCAGGTCTGCCGGTGGCGCCCATCCTCTCCCCGCACATCCGCTGTGACCATCCCCCCAAGCGCCCCATTCATGAACATCGCCATCCCACCGGTCTCCGCCTCAATGCGTTCCCACAGGGGCCCCATGACATCCGGACTCACCACTCCCTGCTTGGGCCCCAAAACCTCCGGATGAATCGCGTAATTGACCAAGGTTCCAATCACCTCGTCCCCTTCCCCCACCGCCTGAATCACACTGCACCGCGGATCGTAGAGTTCATCCGCGTAATAGTTGAACGCAATCTGCCCCCGCGCCTCTCCCGTCGCCACCTTCAATCGCGCCGGGGCCAATCCCTCGAGCGCCTCGTGAACAGCCTCGGCCGCCAGTCGGCACACCCGATCGAGGTAATCCATGTCGCAACCCGGTTTCCCGAATTCGTCGGGAAACCCATAACAGTCCGGCGCACTATGCGTATGACTGGCTCCAATCAAAAGATGGTCACCGGGAATCTCGGGGACGAGACGCCGCACACGATCTCCCAAAACCGAGGGGAACCCAAGAAAATCGACGGCGACAAAACCCACCCGCGTCTCCCCCCGCTGCAGAACCATGGCCCGCGCGTAGAGATCGCCCAGCTTCTTCTCCGCCGGATATCCCGGTCCGATCCCCCCCGAAACCGGCAAGAGAGGATCCGGAGTGACCACGCGTTTCCCCACGCCAACGCGGATCTGCCCAGGGCAAATCATCGTCGCGGCAGCAAGGAATAAAACAACCAGGCGGATGCTCATGTCCCACTCTCCACTCGGCATCCCCCTCATGACAAGGGCAATTCTCCCCGCACCTCAATGTCGCAACCAATGCTCGACAGAAGCCATTTCCCTTTGCTAACACTACATTGATCAGGTGCCCCTCTTCCCGCAGATGATGAACATGACAGATTAGATTAAAACGCGCCCCGAGAGTTCCCGCGCCAATCATCCTCCTTCCAATATGCTCATCCTCAATCTCATTTTCATCTATCTCGGCCTGGGAGGCCTCTTCGGAATTGCCTTTGCCTTTGCCGGTGCCAAGGCCATCGATCCCGCCGCGAAAAACGGGAGCATCGGATTCAAACTCCTCATCATTCCCGGTGCCGCCTTCTTTTGGCCCTACCTCCTGAAACGCTGGATCGCCAAGAGCCCGCCGCCGGAAGAACGCTCGGCTCATCGTTCTTGAATCCGCCTGCTCCGTAATAGAGACCATGCAACGCTACCATCGAAAACGGCATCGGCTCATGTGGCTTCTCCTGGGACCACTGGCCCTCATCTTACTCATCTACGCCGCGGTCAATCGCCCCCAATGGCCGACGATGCAGGCATCTCCCGGTGAAGCCCCAACGCAGGAGGCTCCCTAACCAACCCATGGTGGGTTCGCTAGCCCAAAGCACTGATCCATGTCCGCCTCCTACAAAGCCGTCGGTTGGAACGCCTTCAAGAAGCGTCACGACGTGGTGCTGATTCTCAGCGTCCTTCTCTTCCTCGCCATCTTCATCGGCATTGGTCTCCTGCGCCAACCCAAGCTCACCTTGGAGATCTTGCTCATGCGCGCCTTCGCCATTGCCGCCATCACCCTTCTCCATGTCATCCTCGCCATCGGACCACTGGCTCGGATCGACCGGCGCTGGCTCCCTCTGCTCTACAACCGACGTCACCTCGGCGTCACCATGTTTGTCCTAGCATTGGCGCATTCCGTTCTCGCCATCATCACCTATCACACGGGATCCGATCTCCATCCCATCCTTTCCGTCTTTGTCTCGGACGCCGGCGCCCGAATGACCGCCGTTCCCTTCCAGGCGCTCGGGTTCCTCGCCCTCGTCATCCTTTTTATCATGGCGGCCACGAGCCACGATTTCTGGCTCACCAACCTCACGGCTCCCGTCTGGAAGACCCTCCACATGAGCGTCTATGTGGCCTATGTCCTCCTCGTGGGGCACGTCGCCTTCGGTGTCCTGCAATCCGAAACCGCCGCCCTCAATACCACCCTCATGGGTGCCGGAATCCTCGGACTCACCGGACTCCATCTGTTCGCTGCCTGGTCCCAAAGGAATATCGACAACGACATCGAAACCACGGCCGATGACTCGGAATACGCCGTCGTCTGTCGCGTCGCCGACTTGGAAGAAAACGTTCCCCTCGGTGCTTCTCTCCACGGTGAGCGCCTCGCCCTCCTTCTCTACGAGGGCAACAAGGTGAGCTGTGTCTCCGGGGTGTGCCAACACCAAAACGGCCCCCTCGCCGAGGGCCAGTTCAAGTATGGCTGTCTCACCTGCCCCTGGCATGGCTACCAGTACAAACCCCACGACGGCACCTCTCCCGAACCGTTCACTGAGAAGATCCCCACCTTCGACGTGAAGATCGACGATCAGGATCGTGTCCTTGTGCGAAAGCACCCCAATCCCGCGGGCACGCCTGTCGAACCCGCGTTGATCTAACAAGTCAATACGCCATTCAACCATGCCCCAAGAACCCTTCTTCATCGGCTGGGAAAGCAAAGCACCGGTGTCCCTCCGCGAATTCGTCAGGAGGGCAACGATCTTGTTCATCGCCTTTGGCGCCACTGTCGCCGCCATCACCTCCATGACGCAACGCACCACCGGGAGCGGCACCTTCGACTTTGGCAACGTGCAATCCTTCACCGGTCTGCTTCTGCGCCATCCCGTACCTCTCCTCATTAGCGACGCCCCCATCGGTGACAAACGCACCTTCTATCTCGTCAACCCCTTGAAACACGGGTTCTCTCCCGACGTCGCCGCAGCCCTTCACCTGCAGAAAGTCACCCTCGAGGGCACGCTCATCCAGGACAACCTCGACGCCATGATCGAGGTCGTTCCTGACAGTGTCCGCAGCCTTGGCGATGATGGTGACCCGGCCACGGCCCTGCCCCCCTCGAGCTCCAGCCTTGGAGCAACAACGCTGCGGGGCGAAATCGTCGACTCCAAGTGCCATCTCGGCGTCATGAACCCAGGCCGCTTCAAACCCCACCGCGCCTGCGCCATCCGCTGCATCGCCGGCGGGATCCCTCCCATTCTCGTTACTCAAGACAGTGATGGCCACCTCGCCCACTACTTGCTCGTCGGGCCCGACGGCGAAGCGATCAACGATCAGATCCTCGATTACATCGCCGAACCCGTCACCATCGAAGGCACGCTCCGTCGGTCAGGAGATCTCAACGTCTTCCATATCGACCCGGCAAGCATCACCCGCCTCGCCCAATAAGCAGAGCTCGGAAGAGCCCAGTGATTTGAAGTGCAAACGATACTCGGCGTCATCATCAATTCTCAGTGGAATTCGCGATGTGTGGAGTTTTCTGTACCCGCGCTCCGGGAGTGTGCTGTCGGTCCTCCAGTCCCGAAGGGGCGAAAACATGTTAGCTGGTGGTGGAGCAACGCGGAACCACCGGATCTTTGTTGGGCTCCACAGCACCCTGAAAGGGTGCCAGAGCTGTCGTGAATCGACGTGCGCCCTCGACGCAAGACATTTCTCCCGCCCTGCCAGGGCGGCTTCATGCGCGGCTACTCTATTCCGGCAGTTCCGCTTCGCTCCACTACCGGCTACCATCCCTCGTTCCTCCGGAACGAATTCAAATGTAATGCCGTATTGACCGAGATAGCCCAGCCATCTAACGCCCTACGCAGACTTGAGATGCTTGTTGAAAAATGCCAGAGTCCGCTCCCAAGCCAGCTCAGCCATCTTCTCGTCGTAGCGACCCGTGGAATCATTGTGAAAGCCGTGATTCGCCTTGGCGTACATGTGCATCGTATAATCCACCCCGGCGGCCTTTAGATCCTCCTCATACTCCGGCCAACTAGCATTCACTCTCTTGTCCAACTCTGCCAGTTGAATCAGCAGGGGCGCCTTGATATTCTTGCGAATCTCCTTCGCCGCCGGTGTCCCGTAAAACGGCACCCCGGCATCGAGTTCATCCGGGATGGCAGCTGCTAGCATATTGACGACGTAGCCTCCGAAGCAGAAACCGACCGCGCCCAGTTTGCCTGTGCTCTCTTCGTGGCCCTTGAGAAATTTCGCCGCCGCAATGAAATCCTGCTCGATCTTCGCCCGATCGAGAGAGCGTTGCATGGAACGGCCCTCGTCATCATTCCCCGGGTAACCACCTGAAGGATGCAGGGCATCCGGCGCCAAGGCAATGAACCCAGCCTTGGCCACACGCCGAGCCACATCCTTGATGTAGGGATTGAGACCCCGATTCTCATGCACGACCAAAACCACGGGCGCCTTGCCCTCCAAGGGCTGCGGCTTCACCAGGTAGCCCCGCCCCTCTTGGTGCCCCTTCGGCGATTCAAAAGTGACGTAGCTCGCCTTGATCTCCGGGTCATTGAACGAAACCTGCTCCGCCTGCGCATAGTTCGGCATCAAGGCGTCGAGGAGCACATTCATCGTCAGCGTCGCCGTCACCAGTGTGGACAGGCGAGCCATGAAATCGCGTCGTTCCATCCGGCCATGGGCATAATCGTCATACCAGTCAAACGCCTCTTGGGGAATGGGAGGGTGATCCGTCGCGTTGGAGTGATTATCCTGATTCTCAGACATGTCTCGTCCTGCTTATTCGATCCGGCTCGAGATACCAAGTACCGAATCATTGGACGCGATGAGGCATCGCCCGGTTGAGAGGAAAACGGATTGCCACAACTCCAATCATTTCCTTACCTGGAAGGGCGCACCAACCGAATCAAACCCCAAGAAAATGAAACGGACCCTTCTCCTCGCCCTCGTCTCCTCAATGGCACTCCTCGAGCCGACCCCGGCTCAACGCGACGAAAATCGCGGTGGCGGTTTCGGAGGAGGCGAACAGAACGAACGGATCGAACCCGAAGATCTGGAATTTTCCATGGGCGTCGCTGTCATTCCGGATCGCGAGACCTTTGAGAAACTCTCCTATCAGGGTCTGGACGCCGGACGAGACGCCTACCTCGCGGGGATCGAGTTCGTTAAATTCATCATCGATCAGCCCGAGACGGACAAGGCCAAGGTCTACTTCATGAACACGAAGAACTACCGCGGGCATCCCCCCTACATGAGCATGGTCGGCCTCAGCCGCGGAGGCCGCGGCCGCCCCAGCGGCGTTCGCGGTGCTCTCTGCTACCTGCCGCGGCTCAAGGCGCCTAACGGCGAATCCGGACTCTACATCTTCGACTTCCAGCCGAGAGATTCCTACACCTTCGAACAGATTCAATCCTACTACGACACGCTCATTTCCAAGGCCCCCTTACTCAAAGACAAGCTCGCCTTTCATCCCCTGGAGGGGAACCTCGACCAGTATCGAGAAGACAAGGCCAAGTACGAGGCCGCCAAGTTGCCCGTCCACCTGGATGCTGACAAGCGCACCAAGATCGCCTATCTCCCGCTCAATCCCGGGGAGTCCTTTGGCCTTCTCCGCATCTTGGACGACGACCTGCGGCCCTCACCGCGCGATATCGTCATCTGCAAGACCTTGCCTAACCAAATGCCGCGCATCGCCGGAGTCATTTCCGCCGTCCGGCAGACGCCCCTTTCCCACGTCAATCTCCGCGCCATCCAGGACAAGGTGCCCAATGCCTACATCGACGGCGCCCTCGAGCAAACGACGGTCAACGCGCTTGTGGGCAAATTGGTCCACTACCGCGTCACCCCTCAGGGCTTCTCGCTACGCGAGGCGACTAAAGCCGAGGTCGATCAGCATTTTGCCGCCCTGCGTCCCGCCAGTGCCCAGTCGCCGAAACGCGACCTCAGTATCACGGAATTCCGTCCGCTAAAAGACATCCGCTTCGATCAGTCGGCAAGCTTCGGAGTCAAGACGACCAACCTCGCCGCCATGCATGACTTCGGCTTTCCCGAGGGGACCGTTCCCCGTGGCTTTGGCCTTCCCTTCTATTTCTACGACACCTTCATGAAGTACAACAAGTTCGATGCCATGGCTGACGAACTCGCCAATGACGCCGAACTGAAGAAGGACCGTGATGCCCTCGAACGCGCTCTGAAAAAGTTCCGCAAGACCATCGAAGGCGGCGACATGCCCGACGAGCTCTACGCAGCCCTGACCAAACTCCAAAAATCCTTCCCCCGCAACCAATCGATTCGTTGCCGCTCGAGCACGAACAACGAGGACCTGCCCGGCTTCAGTGGCGCCGGCCTCTACGATTCCTACACCCACAAACCGGATGAGGGCCATCTCTCCAACACCATCCAACAAGTCTTCGCCAGCCTGTGGAACTTCCGTGCCTTCGAGGAGCGCGAGTTCTACCGCATCAATCACCAGGCCACCGCCATGGGCGTCCTCCTGCACCCCAATTTCAAGGGAGAGAAGGCCAATGGCGTCGCCGTGACCGAAGACATCCTCTACGAGTCACAGGGTTTCTATTACATCAACACTCAGATCGGGGAAGACCTCGTGACGAATCCGGATGAAGAATCCAGTCCGGAAGAACTTCTCTTGGGTTGGTATGAACGGGACGGCTCCGAAATCGTCCGGCGCTCGCGCGAGGCCACGGAAGGCAAATCATTGCTCAGCGAAGAGCACTTGGCCGAGCTCCGCCGCCACCTCGGAACGATCCACGCCGAGTTTGCCGATCTCTACGACGAGGATATGGAAGACCTCAAATTCGCCATGGAAATCGAGTTCAAGATCACCAAAGACGACCGGCTGTCTATCAAACAGGCCCGCCCCTGGGTTTTCTGAGACCCCACGGCAAGACCCGCTAAATCCTCAAGAACAACCGTCGGCGGTACATCCAGTAGAGGATCAGCCAGAACACACTCAGGACGGCAATCCCCTCGATCAACGGCGCCAGGCCAGTCCCCGCCAGGGCAAACACGTCCTGACCCAAATGCGTCTTGAAATTCGTCACGACGAAATGGTGAATCAAGTGCGCCATGCAATAGGCCGCAATCGAATTCATCCCCACGACCGTGAGCGGGAAGGCCCAGCGCTTCAGGCCGCGCCAATCCATCACGGCGTAAAAAGCGGCTAACAAGAGAAAGCACCAGCCGCCACTGAACAGGGTCCAGCTGGGTGTCCAAATTCGTTTCACAATGGGACACAACCCCAACACATGAAGGAGACCCCCTAGGCCCAAACCGATGGCGCCCGCGACAAGAAATCGCCGAATGCGAACCGCCGGTTCCAGATCCTCCTTGATCCACTGCCCGGCCAAGAGCCCTAACATCATCGTTCCCAAGGTCGGAATGAAGCTCAGCGTCATGTAACCACCGCCGTTGACCACATAGGTTTCCTCCCGCGGGAAGAGATTGAGGAACCACCGATCGAATTCAGCTCCCAGGTTTAGATGTTTATTCCAATGTGCGGCAAAGCCTTGGGCGTGATGCGGCCAGTCCGCCGTGGCACCCACCGCCGCGTAATCGAATCCCGGCCCCGGCAGGGGAAAGAGCGCCCACGCCCCCCAGTAACTCAGCAGAATCGCGCCCAAGGCGATCAGCTGAACGCGGATCGTCTGGAAGCCCATCAAAAAGAGAATTGGGTAGCCGAGTCCAATCTGCGACAGCGTGTCTTCAAACGTCCAGTTGGTCTGCGAAGAGTGCATCGACCTCAAAAACACACCCAGCATCACGAGGATCAGCGCCCGCCAAATCGCATGGCCCACCATGAAACCGGTGGACTGCCCCTTGGCCACCCGGCTGGCGATGGAAAACGGCAGCGCCACCCCCACGAGAAAGGAAAATGAGGGCTGGATGAGATCATGCAAGGAGCAGCCCACCCAAGGGACGTGGGTCTGATGGTAGGCGAGGAAGGCCCAGAAGCCGCTCTCGGGATACGCCGCCGCCACCCGGCTGAGATGCAGGACTTCGGCCATCATCAGAAGCATGACAAAACCGCGATAGGCATCGATGGATCCCACGCGATCGGCAGGGTCAAAGGTCTTCGCACTCACGGGGGAAGCTCGTAGCACGCCACGCCCCGCGAGTCGACGCCAATCCCCCGTCAGCCCGCCTTCTCCACCCGAGTTTCTTCACTTTGCGCTCCGCGATCGTTTGCATCCTGTCTAGCTTCGGCAAGGGTCCCGCCCTCAGACCAGACCACCATGGCCAAGCAAACTTCCACTCCACCTCAAGAGACCACGGGGCATCTCGTCGCCATCGTCGGACGTCCCAACGTGGGGAAGTCCGCCATTTTCAACCGCCTCGCGGGCCGCCGCATCGCCATCGTCCACGACATGCCGGGCGTGACCCGCGACCGCATCACGGCCCCGGCACGAACCAAGGGAACCCACCCCTTCTCCATCATCGATACCGGTGGGATCGGCGCCACTCTGGACGACGGCTTCGCCGCCCAGGTCGAAGCCGAAGTGGATATCGCGGTGGAGACCGCCGACCTCATCCTCTTCGTCGTCGACGGCACGGAAGGCATCACCAACATCGATGAAGCCCTGGCCCTCCAGCTCCGGCGAGCCAGCCGCCCCGTCATCCTCCTGGTGAACAAAGTCGACCACGAAAAGCACGACGGCAAAGAGATCGAATTCGCCGGCCTCGGCTTCGAGCACATCCAGGAGACCAGCGCGGAACACGGACGCGGCTTCGATGCCCTGGAAAAACGCGTCGACCGCATGCTCGGCACTCTTCCCGCGCCGGTCCATGAGCTACCACGCCCGTCGAAAGACCCTATCAAAGTCGCCATCGTTGGCCGCCCCAACGTGGGCAAGAGTTCGCTCGTCAATGCCATCCTCGGCGAACACCGCACCATTGTCAGCGATGTCGCCGGCACCACACGCGACGCCGTCGATGTCCCCTTCGAACTCGGCGGCAAGGATTACATTCTCATCGATACGGCCGGCATTCGCCGGCGCACGAAGCGCGATAGCTCCGTCGAGGTCTTCAGCGTCATGCGTTCCGAACGCAGCATCCGCCGCGCGGATATCTGCGCCCTCGTCGTCGACGGCGCCGCCGGGATCACGGTGCAAGACCGGCGCATCGCACGGATGATCCTGGAGGAAAACAAGCCCTGCGTCATCCTGGCCAACAAGTTTGATCTCTACCATCCGGATGGGCGCCGCCAGGACCGCCTGGAGCAACTTAGTGAAGATGTGAGAAGAGAACTCTTCTTCCTCCACTACGCTCCCATGGTCGCCTCGTCCGCTCTCAAGAAGCAGCACGTGAATCGACTCTTCCACGTCATCCAGCAAGTCCAGGAAGCTTCGGCGCGACCCATCAGCACCGGCATCCTCAATCGGATCCTCGAGATGGCAATGCGGAAGAACCCGCCACCGCTGCGCAAGCAGAAGCGCCTCAATCTGCTCTACGCCAGCGCCCTCAAATCCGACCGGCCGGGGCCCATTCCGGTTCCCCACTACGTCTTCTTCATCAACCGCAACAATCTGATGACCGACGACTATCTGCGCTACCTGGAGAACCAGATCCGCAAAGAAAACCCTTTCGTCGGTCTCCCAATCAAGATCCAGTTGCGGGCCCGCCCGCCGAAGAAAAAGCCCAAGTAGCGTTCCCCGGCTTTTTTCCAAAAAAGTTGTCGGATTCGGATCGCGGCCGGGAGGTCTGGGTTGAATCAAACGCACCCTGCCACCGTCATGGATCCCTCAGAACAGCGGCTGCTCCAGACCTACGTCGCCCAGAACGACGATGAGGCCTTCCGCCAACTGGTCGAGCGGCACCTGGACATGGTCTATCACACCGCCCTCCGGCGGACGGGCAACCCCGCCCTGGCCCAAGACGTCAGCCAACAGGTCTTCACCATTCTCGCCCGGAAAGCCAAACGCCTCAAAGCCGGTTCCGGACTGGGCGGCTGGCTCCATCGCACCGCCCTCTACGAATCCGCAAAGATGCTGCGCTCCGAACGCCGTCGGGCCGCCAAAATGAAAGAACTAGCCGAACGCCAGCCGGAACGCTCCCTTGCACCACCCTCCGACGACACCCTCCCGGAGCTGGACGAAGCCATCGAGAGCCTCCCGGACAAGGATCGGGAAGCCATCATCCTCCGGTTTTTCGAGGGTCAGAGTTTCCGCTCCATGGGCCAATCGATGGGCAAGAGCGAGGACGCCTGTCAAAAACAGGTTTCTCGCGCCCTGGTAAAACTCAATCTGCTCCTCACCCAACGAGGCTTCGCCGCCTCCGTTGCCGGCCTAACCACTCTTCTCACCGCCGAATCATCCAAAGCGGCACCGGCCGCGCTGCATCAGGTCATCGCCTCAAACGCTCTGGCGGAATCCCAGGCGCTTTCCAGTGCTGCCCTCATCACCCACAACTTCGCCACCATGACACTCTCCAAGACCAAACTCGTTCTCGTCGTCGCGGCCATCAGCGCCGTCCCCGTCGGTTTTCAATGGAAGAAAATCCAGGAACTGGAATCCCAGCTCGAGGTCTCCGTCCCGCTGGTCGAATTCACCGCCAAGGAAAGTGCCGTTAACGCACTGACGCAGCGATTGACTGCAGCCGAGTTGAACATCAAGAAACTCGAGACGGAGAACGCCGCTCACCTGGCCGCCGCCTCCCAAGAAGGCGGCAAGAAGGAGGCCTCCCCCTTCTCCAGCGTGGCCAAGATGTTCGAAGATCCCGCCATGCAAGGCGTCCTCCGACAGCAGATGGAAGGTCAGGTCAAAGCCATGTTCGGCGATCTCTTGGACAGCTTTGAATTCGAACCCAAGGAGCGCGCCAATCTGGAAACTATCTTGATCGACAAGCTGATGATCGCCGCTTCCAAGGGCATCAAAGCCATGGATCAATCGTTGAGCGCCGACGAGCGCAAGGAGGCCGCGGCCCTGGTGGAAAGCGAGATGAATGCCTTCGACGCCCGCATTCGAGAGGACTACGGCGACGAGATCGCGGACAAGGTCAAGCTCTACGAGGAGTCCTCATTTGAACGCCAGGAACTGACCGCCTTCAAGTCAGCCCTGGCTCAGAAAGGGCTCGAGCTGCCCTTCGAAACCGAGGAGGAACTCATGGCGGTGATGTATGAGGAACGGAAGGCCTTCGATTTCACCCACAACATCCAAGACATCAACGACGCCTCTGTGCTGACTGATCTGACGGAGAACACCTATGCCAGTATCGAATCCGAGTACGCCGAATTGCATGAGCGCATCGGCACGCGTGTGAGCGACATTCTCGAAGGCGAATCCCTTGAAACGTTTCGTGCCAATCAGGCAACCTACCTCGACCTGCTCGTCAGCTCCATGAAGATGAGCCAGCAGTTGCTTGGAGGCGACAAATAGACTCGGCGGGAGCGCTCGACGGGCTCTGATCGAAGTCCGGAAGAGTGGCTTGATCATGGCGAGGGCGTCGATATGATGACGCGAACGGGAGGCCGTCCACGCCGGTCTCCCACGATCATATCAACACCTTCAATTCTCCACTTCTCATGGCTCACACCTTACCCAGCCTGCCATACGCGCACGACGCCCTGGAACCGCATATCGATGCCAAGACGATGTCGATCCATCACGAAAAGCATCACAACACCTACGTCGGCGGCCTCAATGCCGCCCTCGAAGGGCACGATGATCTGGCCGCCAAGTCGGACGAGGAGCTCATCGACCGATGTCACCGATGGACAGGAGTCCTACTTCGGTATACGCGCTGAGATTCTCGCT
>JANQJH010000049.1 GCA_028281705.1 Verrucomicrobiales bacterium | reverse complement strand
CAAAGGCCGCAGCCTCCGTGCGTCCCGGATTCCTCACATCACCACAATGGCAGGAAATCGAAGCCGCCGTGTTCTCCGTGCCTCTTTCGGAGTTGCCTCAGTTGCTCGATGATCTCCTGGGGAATGGCACGAAGAATCTAAACTCATCGATCGTCGCTGCGATCTTCGAGCGGTGGGGCCAGAGCGATCGGGAGGCCGCCCTTGAGAGAATCGAATCGCTTCCGGAGTCGCTGCGGAATAGTGCCTTCCAAGGGGTGGTGACTTCGTGGGCCGAGGAGGGCCCTGAAGCTGCCCTTACATTTGCCGAAGAGATGCAGTCCAAGGATCCCGAGCAGTCTTCGCTCACGAGAACGGTGATCGAGACCGTGGCCGCCTCCGATTTTGAGAAGGCGATTGGGCTCGCCGGTGACAATCTTTCATCGGTCGCCCTGGCCGTTCGGGTATGGGGCACGAGGGATCCCAAGAGTGCGCTCGAATGGCTGGTATCCCAGGGGGATGGGGATGGGACTCGTCTCGGAGTGATGGGGGAACTCATCGGGCGTGTGGCCGCACGCGACCCTGACGAAGCGCTGGCGCTGGCGCGGTCGCTCGACGGCATTGACAAGAGCACGGCTCTGGGCGCGGTCATCGGACAACTGGCGACCAAGGATTTCGCCGCCGCTTCCGAGGAACTCCTCGGTGCCTTGGACGGAGAGGGAGACCGTATCCGGCTGCTCGACGAGTTCGCGAATTTTCTTGAGGGTGTCGATCCCGGTGATCTTCTCGACCTGGCGGAGCAACTGCCTGCGGATGTGGCGCGCGATCAGTTTCTCCGAGAGGCAGTGTGGAAAGTGTCAGACTCGAAAGCGGCGGCGGCGTTGGCTTCGATGATCGGTCACGAGGGTACTTTCGAAGCTGCCTTGAGCGGCGTTCTCAAGGAATGGGGCGTGGCGGATCCCGTGGCGGCTTCCGAGTTCCTCCACGACTTGGAGGCCTCGCCGGCCAAGGATGCCGCAATCAAGTCCTTCACCACCGGACTGTTGCGCGAAGATCCTGAAGCGGCGGTTCTCTGGGCGGGGAGCATGGACAACGCGGAGGCGCGCGACAAGCAGGTGATCCACCTCCTCGAACACTGGCACGTGCGCGATCGCGAGGCGGCCTCGGCTTGGACGAAAGCGAACAGGGACCGCATCCCAAAGCCGGCGAGCCGGGAAAGGTGACTCAAGCGATCGGTAGGAGCACGCACTCCTCAGCCATCATGCGTGGCGACCGCATTTCGTCTTACAAGGTCTTGAGATATTCGACGAGGTCCCAGCGTTCTGCTTCCGTTAGGTTCGTGCCGAATTCGTGACCGCGATTCGAACCGCCTTTGCTGTTGCTGTCATAGACGAAGACGGGATTTGCCACTTGGAGTTGGTAGCCGACCTGCTTGGCATCGTAGCTCCGATGGCCGAGGTGAAACGTCTTGGGACGTTCGTCCGCGGGGAGAAGGAGGTGGTAGAGGGTCGGAACGGATCCGTTGTGAAGGTAGGGCGCCGTCGCCCAGACACCGCCGAGGTGGCGCGCGACGTACTTCCCGGTGCCGCGCCACTTTTCCTTGCGGTTCGGGTCGAGCGAGACGTTCGCGGATGGTCCAGGCGCATGAAGCATCCCGAGGGACTGAAGTCCCTCCCACTTTCCTGGAAGATTCTCGAGAATACATCACTATTGAAAGTGGCAGGGACTTCAGTCCCTGAGTTCGCTTGAATGATGTAGGGACTAAAGTCCCTTCCACTTTCCTGAAAACGTTTGAGAATACATCACCATTGAAAGTGGTAGGGACTTCAGTCCCTGAGTATACGTGAATGATGTAGGGACTAAAGTCCCTCCCACTTTCCTGAAAACGCTTGAGAATGCATCATCATAGGATTGTGGCAGGGACTTCATTCCCTAAATCTGAAGGCTAGCATCACCGGCGGAAACGCTCACGCCTTCCGCGATGATGCCATTATGGTTGCCTCACCCGGTAGAACATCGCCTTGGATTCACTGGAAGTCCTCACGGATTGCGAGAAACCATGGCCATCGCCTTCGGCAATGGGTGTCCACGACCCGGGCTCCAATGTGGGACTGGATTCGAGGACATAGCTCTCTCCGGCAACGGTGGAAAAGCGAAGGAGCAACGGTTCCTCCTGGGAGTCGAGCAAGGTGAGTTCCGGCGCCACGAAGACCAGGTTGGGCTGGCCAGGCGTGGCCGTGCCGCGCATCCATTCGCCGTCGGGTCCGGCCCGGAAGAAGGCCTCGTCGTCCCCGAGAACGGGGGTCTTGACGTAGTCGAGAACGGTGCGCGCTCCAAGTGGGCTCTCGCCCAGGAGAAACACGGTCTCCCCGTTTTTCCGGAGTGTGAAGGGGGCATCGAAGTTGCTCTGGGGCCAGTCGGAGAAGTTGACCACAATGGACTCGCCTGGGGCCAGGGTTGATTGACCGAAGGGAAAGGTGAAGAGTGAGCCGTCCTGGGCGGCAAAGGATCGGGCTAACATGAGACCGGCGAGGTCGATGGGCTCGGTGCCAAAGTTACGCAGTTCGGCATAGTCCAGGCCATAGGTGTTGTTTTCACCTTCGGAGTGATTGCGCAACACCTCGATGGTTTCGTTGTCCGTCACGACTTCCGAGATCTCCAGTCCGGAAATGCCTTCCGTCAGGCCGAGCGTGTAGACGTTGCGCAACTGCTCGCGGGTGGTGGCAAAGATGGGATCGTTTGGAAGATAGGTGGTCTTGTTATTGAGATCTGTGGCTTCGACAAAGAACTGAATCTCGGATCCTTGCGGGAGGCCTGGCAGTTCGCCAGCAAAGAGACCATCGAGCATGCCGCCGTCACCATGCATGCCGTCGTCATAGAGGACGGTGTGGGCCGGCAGCACTTCAGGTTGACCGATCGGGCGATAGACCACGTTGAGTGCGATGACGCCCACATCGTCATTGGCCCGCGCCGTGACCTTCAGCGGTTGATTCGGACCCAATTTTTCAAAATCAAAACCGTCGAAGAACAAGGTCGGTTCGAGTTCGCCGTTGTCGATATTGGCACTGCCGATGTCGGGGAAGAGGTTGTGACGGAAGGCTTGGACACCGTCTTGATAACGCGAGAAGGAGAGGTCGGCTTCCATGGGCGGATACTCCACCCGATCCACTTCAATCCCGTCGTCGTCCCGAAGGATCAGCGTGGCGCCGTCGGCTGGCAGTTTGAAGCCTGTATGGTAGGGGCTTTTATGGTCGCGCTTGCTGGCATAGAGAACGAGCCGGTCATTGGTGGCGATGGTGAAATCCGGGAATTCGAATTCTTTGGATTCCGTCTTGCCGTCCTCGAGCTTCTGAATGCGTTCCAGCGTCCAGTTTTTGAGATTCATGTCCTGGGACGCGCCATTGTAGAGTTCGATGGCGTCCGGGGTCTCGGTGGGAGTGTGTTCGAAACGATAACGGCTATTGGAAGGCAAGATCTCATTGATCACCACCTGCGGCAGGGCTGGGCGCTGCGGTTTCCAGGTGGTCGGGGGCCCCGCTTCGGGGCTGCGGCTGCTGAGGGCGACCCACAGAGCGTCGCCTGATCCCACGAGATCCGTCTGGCCATCGCCGTCGACGTCGCCGACTCTGACAAATTCTCCAGCGGGGACGTCCACCGTGACCGCGGGCAAGAACTCGCCATCGTCGCCACCCTTGAGAATGGTGACGCAGGCCAGGATCCGGCAAGAGACGGCGAGATCGGCGATCCCGTCCCCGTCCATGTCGCCTTCCGCCATGCTCGATGCGGGAAAGGCGGCCCCCTTGAGAGGTTCTTTCTGGGGCTCGAAGCTGGCGCCGGTGCTGCCTAACAGAGCCATGACGCCCTTGCCACTTCCGACCATGAGATCGAGATCGCCGTCATCGTTGATGTCGAGGGCGCGGATTTCGCGGGTGCCAAACTTCGACTCTTGTTGGGGCGGGTAGTCAAAGCGCTTCTGCGTTGAGGTTGTCAGGATATCGCCCTCGTTGACGAGGACGACGACATCGCCGGCGTAACCGGCACCGGCAATATCGGTATCGCCGTCCTGGTCGAAGTCACCGGTAACCATGACCCGCGATTCGTAGGTGAAACGGTCGGTGCGCCGGAGCTTGTAAGAACCGTCTTGATAGCCTTCAAAAAAGGAGATGCGGCAATCGAAGTAGCCCACGGCGAAATCGACGATGCCGTCCTTGTTGAAATCGGCTGCCTCGATGGCGAAGATTCTGGCACCGCCCTCGGTTGGGACTTGGGCACGAGGACCGAAAGATCCATCGGGCCTGCCCATGCGAATGGCGACTTCTCCGTTGGAGTGCCGCCTGCGCCCCAGATTGGCTGTCAGGAGATCGAGGTGCTGGTCGCCGTCGAGATCCCGCAGTTCGAGACCACTCGGGAGAACGCCCATGTGGTAGTATCGAGGCCTCTCGAGTTGACCTTTACTTCCTGACAAACGCACGCTGACGTCGCCTGAGGAGCGATGCAATTGAATGACATCATCGCGGCCGTCTCCGGTGAGATCATGGAGCTCGAGCCCGGCGACTTCTCCGGCTACCGGGTAGACCTGGTCGAGTGCTTCAAATCCCGTTTCTTCGTCGGAGGCCAGGAGGACGCTGACATCTTGCGATTGACGGTTGATGACGACGAAATCTTCGAGGTTGTCGTCGTTGAGATGACCGGCGGCGAGTTCCCGGGGGCTGGTGCCCACCGGAGTTTCCGTAACCGCGTGCAACTGGCCTTCGTTGTTATGGTAGATGATGAGCCGATTGAAATTGCGCAGGACAACCACGAGATCGTTCCATCCATCTCCATTGAGATCGGATATTTGGAGGTCGCGCGGGGCGCCGGGGACATGGATTTCTTGAATCGTCTCGCCGAAGTCCAACTCACCGCGGTTCCATGCCGACGGATCGGAAGCGAAGATGTGAATCGTGCCGCGGCGTTTGTCGGCCGTCAGGAGATTGGGCGGGCCGTCATTTCCCTGCCGGCTGATGACCCCGGCCTCGAGCGAGTGGGGTAAGTGGCCGATGTGAAAAGCATCGCCCTTCAGATCGCCAAAGAGATTTGTCTTCAGCATCCACACTTGATCCGTTTCAGCGTGGGTGGCGATCAACCAGTCCTGCGTCAGGGCCGGGTTCTGGCTGGAGGGGCGGCTTACCGTCTGCATGGAGTAAACCGGTCGCCATCCCACGAACCATTCATCGTGTCCTCCGTAGAGATCGGGTGCGCTGCCGAGCACGGCAAAGGAGCCCTGACCATCTCCCCGATAGGCGACCACGCCTTGCTCCCGTCCGGCGACTGCGAGATCCCGGTGTCCGTCGCCGTCGAAATCGCCATCGATCAGGTTGCGTGCGGATTCGAAGGTCTTGAGTGGCGTGGGAGTGGCGAAGTTGCGGTCGCCTTGGTTGAAGAATAGGTGGACCAGCCCCTCGGCGGGGGCGGCGGTGGCGATGTCCGGCCTTCCATCTTCATTCAGATCGGCGCAGATCAGACCGCGGAGCGTCTTGGCGCCGGTTTGGAGATGAACGGACTCTTCGAATGCGAGTTCGCCCTCGCCAAAGCTCAGGGACACCGTACCGTCCAGGTTGCCGGTGACGATGTCGAGTTTCCCGTCGCCGTCGAGATCACTGAGGCAAATGCTCTTGGGGCCCTCGCGGCCTGCCGAGGGAACATCGGGATCTCCGACGTCGATCCGACTGGCGAAGCGCTCGAGATTCTCAAAGAGTTGAGCACTCAGGGGTTGAAGGGACAGCGGAAGCACGGCGGCTCCGATGGCGACGGCAGGCGCGAGGGATCGACGAAAGAAGGCGTAGGGTTGGCTCATGGTGAACGGATTTCGTTGCTTGATGTCCTTCTATGAGAATCTTCCAGAGAGGTTTCAGAAAATCGTAGGACAATTCGTCCTCGGCACCTCCATGCTCCTACTGTAACTTTCTTGTCGCAATCTCATAAACAGGGCCTGAGAGATTCATGAATCCCCCCCCGACGTGTCCTAACTGTGGAAAGCCGATTCCGGACGAAGCTCCGTTCGGTCTGTGTGGCTGTGGACTCCTGGCGGACGTGGTGCGATCGGAGACGAAGATCGACAGTGATCTCGAGGCGGAACCTCTCCGGCGTGTGGGTCCTTACCACGTGGTGAGCAAACTGGGCGAGGGCGCCTTTGGCATCGTCTATCTCGCCCTCCAAGAATGGCCCGTGCGTCGCCGGGTGGCACTCAAGGTCCTCAAGCCCGGGGTCGATTCGGCTCAGGTCACTTCGCGATTCGAGATTGAGCGCCAGAGCCTGGCCCGGATGGATCACCCGAATGTGGCCACCATCTACGATGCCGGCGAGACGGATGAGGGCCTGCCCTATTTCGTCATGGAACCAGTGGCGGGGCTGGATCTGAAGACCTTTTGCCAGAATCAGGCGCTTGATCTTTGGGAGCGATTGCGGGTGTTTGCGGCCGTTTGCCGGGGAGTGCATCACGCTCATCAGAAGGGTATCATCCATCGCGATCTCAAACCGGGTAATGTCATCGTCCAAATGGAGAATGGCGAACCCTTGCCCAAGGTCATCGATTTTGGCATTGCCAAGGCGCTCGAATCGCATGCCGGGGCCGCGGTCGTCGCACTTACCAAGGCGCATCAAGTGATCGGAACCGTCTCCTACATGAGTCCGGAACAGGCAGGAGGGCATGCCGACGTTGATGCCCGTGCCGACATCTATTCGCTGGGGACGGTTCTCTATGAATTGCTCGTTGGCGTCCCTCCATTCAGTCATCGGCAGTTGCGCGATCAGCCTCAGGACGAGGTCTTGCGTACGATCCGGGAGACCAATCCACCGCTGCCCTCCAACCGTGCCGCCCAGCGCCGGGCCAAGGGGCGACGGCTGCCCGCCGCGGGTGGTCAGATGATCGAACGCGTTCTCCGAGGAGATTTGGATAACATTGTCATGCGCGCGATGGAGAAAGATCCTAACCATCGTTACGACACGGCGCAAGAGCTGGTCGATGATATCGAGCGGCATCTGCGAAACGAGCCCGTTCTCGCGTCGCATCCAAGCCGGCTCTACCGGGCACAAAAATTTCTGCGAAAACATCGCCCCATGGCCACGGCTACCGCGGCCGTGTTCTTGGCCTTGGTGACGACTTTGTCAGTCAGTATCGTCATGCTTCAGAGCGCAGAGCAGGCGCGGGAACGTGAGGTTCGTTTGCGCGAGGATATCGCAGACGAGATTCGCGTGCGGCAATCGGCTCAGGAGACCCTGGATTCCATCTTGGAGAAGTCGCTCGAGGAACTCTACGCTGGTTTGAGCGATGGCGGCGATCTGGTTCTCTTGCGTGATCTCTCCGGAAAGGCCTTGGCGCATTACGCTTCCCTCGAATCTCCTGGGGATCCGGCGGGGGGCCGGGGACGGGCTCAGCTCTTCTTTCATCTCGGCCGTGTCTTCGTCACGGCGGGTGAGGTGGGGCAGGCCATGAGAGCCTTCGAGGAGGCGCTCGAGATTTTCGATGGACTTACGCTGACAGAGCCAGCCGATGCCATGCGCGTGGCTCGATGTCTGTTGGAGAAGGGGAGACTCGAGAGTGCGGAGGAGGCCTTGACGTCTTACCGGCGTGCCATCGATCGCCTGGAGGCCTGGGCAGGCCCCGAGACCCAGGCCTTATTGGGCGAGATCTACCGCGAGATCAGTGTCTTGCATGAACGGCACGGTGCCATCCCGGACGCGATCGCCGCGGCGGAGAAGGAGGCTGCCATTTGGGCCGAATTAGAGGCTCCCCAGGAGTTGAGCGAAACCCGCCTTCGCCTTGCGGAATGGTATCGAGTGAGCGGTCAACCGGCCCGGGCGGAGTCCGTGATCCGGACGGCGGTTTCTGAACTTGAGGCCATTCCCCGGGACGATCGGCGCGATCACGCCCTGGCACAAGCACATCGGGAGTGGGCGGCGATCGATCTCTCGGAGCATCCTGAGGAAGCCCGTGCGCACTATGAAGAGGCGTTGCGCCTGCTCATGGGAAAAACGGATCCGTCTCTGATGTGGCTGGAAGAGCGGGCGCGCGTATTGGAACTGCTCACCGACCTGTCGTATGAGAACGAAGAAGTCGACCAGGCCAGGGAGCATCAGTTAGGGGTACTCAATACCTATACGGCCCTGGTCGATCGTTCCCCCGCCAATTCGCAGTGGGTGGTCAGGTTGATCGAAGCGCATCTTCATCTCGGCGCGATCAAGGCCTCGCAGAATCAGCATTTCTTGGAGCACTGGATGGCGGGAAAACGCTTGCTCGATCGCCTTCGTCTTGTCGAGGACTCGGAGAAGCTGTTGGAACTCGGACGTGAACTCACCCGTCTCAAGGCCAGGTGGAGCAGGCATCGCCAATCCTCATGAGCACCATGGCAAATACGCGGGATTGGTTGGCGACCAATGGGCGATTCCGTATTCTTCGACCGCTGGGAGAAGGTGGCTTTGGACGCGTCTTCCTCGCGGAACAATCGGAGCCCGTGCGGCGTCGAGTGGCGCTCAAGGTGGTCAAGCAGGGCATGCACTCGCCGGGTGTCCTGGCGCGCTTC
The DNA here is from genome assembly GCA_028281705.1 of Verrucomicrobiales bacterium. Classification (GTDB taxonomy): domain Bacteria; phylum Verrucomicrobiota; class Verrucomicrobiia; order Verrucomicrobiales; family DEV007; genus JAACDM01. Next base: position 15,656 of record JANQJH010000049.1, on the reverse strand, counting down.
GCTGCCGAGTTGCAGATGTTGGCCCACTTGCATCATCCCCATATCGCCTCGGTTCTCGATGCCGGCGAACTGGAGAACGGTCTCCCCTACTTTGCCATGGAGTGGGTGGATGGCAGACCGATCACGGAGTACTGCGCCGAGCGTCAGCTCTCCATCCAGGCCCGCCTGGAGTTGGTCTGCTGTTTGGGGCAGGCCATTCAACACGCTCATCAGAAGGGTATCATCCACCGTGATCTCAAGCCTTCGAACGTTCTCGTCACGGAGACCGACGACGGGCAACCGCTCTTGAAGGTCATCGATTTTGGAATTGCCAAAGCCCTGGCGGGTGAGTCTGGTCAGGCGCTCGAGGCCGACGAGAACGAAGTGACCGAGTTGACGGCGCAGCATTTTGGTACGCCGCAGTACATGAGTCCGGAACAGGCTCGCGGGGATCTCGATATCGATACCCGTGCGGATGTCTATTCATTGGGGGTCATCCTCTACGAACTGATCACGGGCACGACGCCGATCACGCTCGAAGAAGTAGAGACCACGGCCTTTGTTGATTTGCTCAAGCACATTCGGCTAACGGAACCGCCGAAACCGTCTCTGCGCCTGACACAGATCGGCGCAGCGGCGGCGACCACTACCGTGGCCTCGGATCAATCCGAGCGGGTGCGCACCCGGACCCGCACGTTGACCAAGAGTGTGCGAGGCGAGATGGACTGGATCGTCATGAAGGCGCTGGAGAAGGACCGGGGGCGTCGATATGACTCCGTTCGCAGTTTGGTGGCAGATCTTGAGCGCTTTGGAAGAGGCGAACCTGTCAGTGCCGGCCCGCCGACGAATTTCTATCGGACACGCAAATTTGTCGCGCGTCATCGACTCGCGGTTTCGGCGATCGCTCTCGTGTTCATCACGTTGATTGCGGGTACGCTGGTGAGTCTCACGGCCAACAGACATGCTCAGGATGCCCTGGAGCGCGCCCGGGAAGGTCGCCTGGAATTGGCCGCCGAGCGGGAAAGACGCCTTGAGATTCTCGGAGAGACGGAGGCCATCGCACTTGGCGTGGCGTCGGATTTGCTTCCCGGGCTCGAAGAACGCGGGAGGTCGAATTTGATGGGGCCCGTCGTCGATTGGATTCGTAGCTATGCGGACGAGCAATGGACACCCGATCGCCATGCCGATCAACTGGCCCGGATCGGTAAGGCCCAGGTCTACTTGCTGCAGAGCCGGGGGAAGAGTGAAGAGGCGCTCCATTTGTTGGAGGGACTATTTGATCTGACGGAAGAGGAGGAAGAGCGTCACGAACTCACATGGCTCCGCGGAACACTGCTAGAGTCTCTGGGGCGCGAGAACGAGGCGCTGGCAAGTTTCCAACGATTGGTGAGTTCCTCGGCGATCGAAGACATGAGCTTGTGGCAGTGGCAGTCTCTGGCGCGAGCGATGGTATTGTCCGAGGAAGCCAGTGAACTCTATGCCGAGGCGGCGGAAGCGTTACCGCAGTACTTGGGCCGTGGTAGTGTGAGAGAAATGGAGGCCGAGGCCAGTTTTCGAGCGGCCGAGGCCACCCGTTTGTGGAGAGGCGGCGATCGATTTGCGAGTGAGGCGATGTTCAAGAAAATCATCGCTCGGCTTCGGCAGGTGACTCAGCAAGACTCGGCGAGGGTTTCGATCAAGGTGCTACTGGCGGAGATCATGGCGACAAAGGCGGCGCTCTTGGATGGGTTTGCTCGAAGGGCCGAAATGGGTCGTTACGAGTTCCTCGCGTCGGCGGCCGATTTGGAGGATGCCACGGTTTTGTACAGCGAATTGTTAGAAATGAATCCCGATCAAGCCGTGTGGGAGGGACGTTACGTGGAGCTTCTGCATCGTCTGGGGAACGCCTGGAGTCAGGTGGATCAGGCGTCCAAGGCGCATGCGGCTTATGAGAAGGCTCTGTCTCATGGGGGGAAGAGCCCGGATTCCTTCGAGAGCCTCTCGGTGGTGCGGGATCAGGTGACGCTTTACTTGAAGCAGTGGAACGGGCAGGCGGCGAAAAAGGGCCTGGCGCAATTGTCGGTGGCGGCCGGCCGGCCGGGCGATGCGTGGACGGCGTTACGCACGGACGCGAGACGGCTTGAAGGAGAGTTTGAACTCTATTGGGGAGATCCGGAGAAGGCGATGGAGATCCTTGTGGAGGTTTGTCAGGAGATCGAGGGCGAGTCCCAAGGGATACTCTACGGCCTCGTGGCGAGTACGGCAGAGGAACTGCAGCGGGACGAGGCGTCGAAGGAGTGGCGAAGCCGGGCGGTCGATGTTTGGAGGTATTTGTGTGAGGAGGATCCGGCAAACGGTTATCGCCAACGGGAGTTGGTCAAGGCTGAGGCGCTCTTGAAACGGGCTCTCGAGCCCCAATCGAATGAGGTCGAGGACTTTGTCGCACGAAAGCCGGATCCATCTCCTGAAGAGAAACGATTGCGTGCGGCGTGGACGGCCTCGCGTGACGGCGATCGGGCGACGAGGTTTGGGAAGTACACCGAAGCCGATGTCCTGCTGACAACGGCGGAACAGGAGCTGGGAAGGCTGTTGGAAGAGAGTGACACGGTTGCCGATGCGGTTCTCGATCTCAGGGCCTATCAGGCGACACGCCGGGCGAGATGGCACCGCTTGCAAGGAACGCCGCGAGATGGACTGGCGTGGAACGAGCGGGCTTTCGAATACCGGACGGCACTTTGGGAGAGAACCGGTGAGGACGTGTATCGGGAGCGACGCACTGTCGACATCCTCGAGCACGGGATGAGCTATGTGGCATTGCGTGATTTCGCAGCCGCGGAAAACCGGATGCTCCTGGCGCTTCGAGAGGAGCGGGCGTTGTTAGAGAACCAGGCCGGGCCGAAGAGCTCACTCTTGTTGGATCACATGGGCAACACCACTTACCAGCTCGCGGCCGTGCGGGCCAGGCGCGGTGACCTGGAGGGGGCTGAAGACTTCTTTCTTAGATCGATGGCCATTCGGCGCGATCTGGTTTCGGGGCATCTGCATACCTTTGGGGCGAAGAACAAGGTTCTGTGGACGGGGGCCTTGAATCAAAGTCGCGATGGCGTGGCGCAGATCTACTGGCGGCAGGGCCGATTGGTGGAAGCGGCGCACGCGTGGGAATCGCTCATCCCCTCCCAGAAGAGCTTGGTGTCGTGGCGCGAAACGAAGCCCCTGGCAACCCGGCCGCCTGTGGACTATGTGAGACTGATCAATGCCTATCATCGCCTGGGCCGGCTGGAAGTGAGCCGGGGACGGTGGGACGCGGCCCGGGACGTCCTCGCGAAGGGAGGCGCATGGGCCGAGACGATCCGGGAGCGATGGCCCGATCATGACGAGCACCACGAGATTCTCGCGGAGGGACTCCATTGGCAGGCGGTGGCTCGTACGGGTGCCGGCGAAACCGAGAGGGCCCTCACGCTATTCTTGGAAGCGGAGGAGGTGGCGGATCGGCCCGGGCTCGAGGACCTCTTGCTGGAGATCCGCCTCAGCCATGCCCGGGCGCAGTGGGAGGCCGGCCGGACGGTGGAGGCCGAGTCCTTGCTGGAGCGTGTGCTCGACAGGGGGAAGCCAATGGACGAACCGGGACGGACGTGTGCGGAAGGCTGGGCCCTGCAGGGAGAGATCGCTTGCGCTCGTGGGGATTGGGAAAGGGGGAGAGGCCTGATTGATCGAGCCGAACACAGCCTGGCGGAGAGGCATGCCGAGAGGCCGCGATACGATGAGGCGATTGCCCTGGCTCGGGTTCGGGCCCTCGCGGTGCGTCTGCGGGACCCCTCTGGTCCATGGTCGCCTCCCATGGGCAAGCTGGATCTCTGTGCGGCCTTTTGGAAACGGCAGTTGGAGGCCGATGCCTCTCACGAGATGGCTCGCCAGTCCCTGGGCACGGTGCTGGAGTTGGGTTTCGCGCTGCTGGAGGAGGCTTTGAAACTACATCCGGCCTCGATCGCCCTGTCTCAGCGCTACGCGGAGCAGTGCCGGGCGCTGGCCCTGCATGAGCGGGACTGGGGGCGATTGTCCAGGGCGCTTCAACTCTGTGAGCGTGGCCTCGAAGCTCTCCGCGAGCGGGGCGACGCTACGTCATTCGTTGAATTGCGAGCGACGCGGGATCAATTATTGGCCAGATCAATGAAGGTTCAAAAGATGTAACCTCGGCATCCCCTTTGCATAGAAGTGATTGAAATGTTCCATGGAATTCGAATGCTCGCGAAGGCGTGGCCGAGGCGATGGCGTACTCTTGTCGCCATCCACGGCGTTCTCTTCTTGGGGATCGCCGGATTGGGGGCGCAGCTCATCACGGAAGAGCTTGCATTGATCAAGAACCTACAGCAGGTGCCCTTGCCTCTGGAGCTGGGCGATCCCGCGACGGTGGCACTTTCGGGTGTAGAAGGACCCAAGGGAATCGCGGAAGGGGATTTCCGCGGAGATGGCAGTGCCAACGACCTCGCCGTGGCCAATCTCGATGGGACTGTGACCCTCCTCCTGGGAAAGGGGCATACCTTCGAGCCGCCGAGGCATCTCAAGACCGGCGCGCAGTCGCTTCGAGGGGTGATTCCCATGGACGTCGATGCGGACGGGGATGCTGACATTCTCACCGCAGCACCCTTTGACGGTAAGGTTTTCCTTTTCGAGAATCTTGGAGGCGGTGCCTTCGCCGAGGCATCGGTGTTGGAAGAGGCCAGCGTGAAGGGGGTGCGCAATCTGGCCACGGGAGACTTTGATGGCGATGGGGTGCCCGATTTGGCGGTGGCGGGGCCGGGATTCGGTGTGCGGCATCTCAGAGGGAGAGGTGACGGGAGCTTTGAGCGCAAGGTTGACCTCTTCCGCTTGTCGCCCGTGGGCGTGGAGTTTCCCAAGCCCGTGTATGCGCTCGAGCCGGTTCGAGCGGCCGGCGGACGCGATGACCTGGCCGTGGTCCATGCGGAGAGCGATGAGATCTTTGTCCTCTCGACGCTCGGTGTCGAGATCGAGCGCGAGCCGGGTCCCGGTCCGATCTCGGAACAGGCCTTGCCGGCCCACACGGGTGAAACGCCGATTCTGATCACGGAGTTCATGGCATCGAATAGCAAGACCTATCTCGATCGATCGGGCCGGCCGGAGGATTGGATCGAAGTCTACAATCGTTCAACCGAGGCGGTGGATCTGAGAAATTGGAGTCTCTCGGATTCAAATCCGGGTCAACGATGGCGCTTCCCCGCCCGTGTATTGGGCCCGGGTGAGTACCTTATGGTGATCGCCTCCGGCCGCGGTGGCGTGGTGGATGGCGAGATTCACACAAACTTCTCCCTCGCGAGTAACGATGACAACGACGAGGAGGCCCTCTATCTTTTTGAGGGCGAGGAGGAGCGGCAACGAATTCCGTCCGACCCTGGTGAGGATTTCTATCCCGAGCAGGTAGCCGACATTTCTTACGGGCTTGCCGTCAATGGCGGCGAACAATTCTTCCAAATCCCGTCGCCTGGACGGTTGAACAATAGCGGGGTCGATTCCCTGGGCGATATTAGCCTAACTGAAATCATTGATTTCGAAGTCACGCCGGGCGCAGAACAGACGCGGGTGCGCGTGTTGTTTAGTGATATCTCCCGGCTCAGCTTGGTTTGGCTGGCGACGGACCTGAGCGCGACGACGAGGTATTGGTCGATGCGCGCCTTGGACCGGGAACAGAGTTCGGTTTACGAAATCAGCATCCCGGCGAAGCTTTACGACGCCTCCAAACCGCCCCAGATCGTGGCGCGGCGCCAAGACGGGCGCATCCGCCCCATCACCCTGGCTCTTGGGGCGGGGGAGGAGCCTCCCGATGATGCCCTGCGCGTGGTGGCCACGCTGGCCGCGAGGTCGGCCCATACGATGGACGTGGGCCCTCTGTTGAGCCCGGTGGATGATTTCGCGGCCGTTCCCGATCTCGTCTTGGCCAACCGTGACACCGGTCACATTGAAATCCGTCGGGGAACCCTCCAACCGCATCGCTTCGAACGGACGGCGGTGGAACTTTTTCAAGTTGAAGGCGCGCCTCGCGCGGTACGCATCGCCGACGTGAATGGGGACGGATTCAACGACGTCTTGGTGGCGCTGCGCAATACGGACAAACTCGTTGTGCTACTCAATCGGGAGACGGAAGACGGAGGCCGGACCTTCGTGACGGATGAACATTTGGAAAATGTGGTGGGCCGGAGCCCGCGAGAGATTGCCGTGGTGGATGCCAATGGCGATGGTAAAGACGATGCCATGGTCATCAATCGGATCAGTTCCGATCTCAGTGTTCTCTTGACCGCTCCCGATCATGTCACCTTTGGCAAGTTCGATCACTTGTATGAAGTCGATGGCCAGGTCGCGGCTCTCACATTAGTCGATTTCAATGGGGATCGACGGGATGACGTGGTCTTGACCCATCGTGGCACGGGTGACTTCAGCATCAGGCTGGCGCAGGAGGATGGCAGCCTGGGAACGCCCGAGTTTCATGCCTCCGCCGAGGAGCCGAACGATACCGAGTTCGAGGACTGTAATGACGATGGCGAAGACGACGCGGTGAGTGCGGAACTCAACGGCCAGGGGACGATCACGGTTCGACTGAGAGACAAAAACGTCAAGGGTGGCTATGGACCTCCGCAGCGCTACCATAGTGCCGAGCCGGTCAATGAGTTCGATGTCACGGCACTGACTTCGGTGTCGACCGCGGACTTCAATCAAGATGGGTTCATTGATATCTCGGCCTGTTATTTCGATTGCCGTCACACCTTTTTTCAAGGACGTGGCGACGGTACCTTCCTGGAGAAGCCGGTTCATTTCCTTGCAGATGAGCCACCCGATACCGTTCCGGGCGACTTTGACGGGGATGGCGACGAGGATTTCGCCACGGTGAGCTTCTCCGGAGATATCGTGGTCGTGGAGAACATCGATGGCGAGATCATGGATTACAATGCGGTGCAGTTCAGCGCCGCACGCTTTGTTTTTCCGGCCGCGGATGATTCCTTTTTGGGGGCGCGATCCATTCGTAAGGTCCGTTTGAATGGCGATCCCTATGATGACCTCGTCGTGGGCACGGGACGGGGCGTGCGGGTCTTGTTAGGCGCGGCCACGATCCCGGGAATGCAAGAGAAGAACGTTCTCGAGGAGGAGGAGATCACGGCCATGGCGGCGGGGGATTTCGATGGCAATGGCAGTGAAGATGTTGCCGTGGTTTGCCGGAACCGTTCCTGCGTCGCCTTCCTTTCGGTGGAGCAGGGAGAGCTCAAACATCAACTGACGATCGATGTGCCTGGCGCGCGGTTTCTTGCCGCCGGTGACCTCGATGGCGATGGCAAGACGGATCTCGTCGGCGTGGGCGATGTGTTGTGGACGGCGCTGAGCAGCCGGCCTCCGCGTCCGGTGGAGGAGGTCAAGAGGTTCGAGAGTCGTGAGAAAGTGAATGGGGTGGTCATCAACGAGATTCTGGCGCGAAATAACGACATTCCCATCGGGATCGATTTCGACAAGCAGGCGGACTATGTGGAGATTTACAACAGCACGGGGGAAGAGGTTTCATTGCGAGGCTGGTCCTTGGTCTTGGACGACGGCAGGAAGACGTACCGTTTCCCCCATGACCGCCAGCTGGATCCTGGCAAACATCTGCTTCTTATCTGTTCGAACGAAGAGCGCACGGCATTACATACCGGCTTCAGGCTTCGCGGTGACGGGGGCCAGATTGAATTGATCATGCCCGATGGCGTGGTCTCCGACACTCTGACCTATGGTCAGCAGTTCGAGAACATCGCGCTGAGCCGCTACCGCGATGGGTTGCCCAGTTTCATCTTTAATCCCTTGCCCACGCCCAATTTGCCCAATCGGGACGGCGGGGTAGTGGAACCCGAACTGACCTTTTCCGGCTTCGATACGGTCAGCCTCCGGTCACGGGGCATTCCCTTGAAGTTCACCGCGGAAGCCGCCGATGATGTTGGTATTGTGAGTGTCTTCGTCACCTATCGCCGAGTGGATTTGCCCGGATCCCGGCAAAAACGATTCGTCCTCTTCGATGATGGCATGCACGATGACGGCCAGCTGTTTGACGGGGTCTATGCCAACGTTTTTCCGGAGGATTTGCCTGATGGTGCCGAGATCCAGTTTTATTTGGAGGCCATTGACCTCACTGGAGCTTCCATCACCGTGCCATCGGATCCGAGTCTTGCCGACGAGGGACGGAATGTGTTGTCCCTCGGCTTTGGCCAGTCAGTGCCCTTGGTTATCAATGAAATTGTCAGGGACAATGACGTGGATGTCGACGGGGTCGTGCCGGGGGTTGACTATGTGGAGATCTACAATCGTAGCGGCAGTCCGGTGTCACTCGATGGCGTCTCGCTGGCACAGGATTACTTCACACGCCCTGACAAGCCGCTGTTTGACTTCCCGCTTGGCACGGTGTTGGGGCCCTGGGAGACCATCCTTGTTTATGCCGGAGGGCTATCCGTGGTGGAGGGACTTTACCACGGACCTTTTGCCATCGACGAGGAGGGCGCTCAGTTGCTCTTGCTGGGCACCGCTCCCCAGGGTACGCGGACGATCATTGATAGTGTGACTTTCCCGTCCCTCGACGGAGATGTGGCCTACGCGAGATTGGGAGACGTTTGGCAGGTGACATCGCCAACGCCTAACGCCGTGGAAAGTCCGCGCTCCTGGCAAGGATTCGCCTTCGATGCGCAAGGACGTCGAGTGACGGCGGCGACCCTGGAGACGGGTGCGGGCGTGCGTTATCGAGTACAGGTGCAGGGCGGCGGGGCCGACTGGCGGGACACGGATCAGATCATCGAGGGAACGGGCGATCCTGTCACGGTGCACCTTCCACCGGGGACGGAGGGAGATCTTCGACTGGACCGGATACCGCCCGAGCCTCCGCTGCTCGGTCAACTTTCGTTGGTGGGAGCGACTCGGACATCCGTGCAACTCCGGGGAGAGGTCGTCGATACGGGTGGCGAGCCGCCCAACCTGAGCCTCTTCATGGGCACGCAGGATGGGGGAGCTTCGACTGGAGGCTGGCCTCAAGGGGCGGAGATCGACCTCGGAGGCTGGTCAGCGAGCGTTGTTCATACAGTCGAGGGGCTGGATCCAGGGGCCTCGTATTTCGCGAGGTTGCGCGCGAGAAATGCCGGCGGCGAGGTTTGGACGGAGGCGTTGGAGATGGAAACTATCGGTTCCAGTTTGCCGTTGTTAGGCGATCTTGAGTTCACGGAGATTTTCACCAGCGGCGGAAAATTTCTTGGCAAAATCGCAGACGACGGTCGCTCTGCGGCGACGTTGGATCTTTTCTGGGGTACGGTTGATGGCGAGATGGTGGAAGGCGCCTGGTCGTTTTCCGCCGAGGGAATCCGAGTGCAAGAGGGCTTTGAAGTGAACCTCGATGGCCTGGCGGAGGGGACGGCTTACATCGCTCGCGCTCGAGCCACGAATGCGGACGGTGAGGTCTGGTCCGTGCCAATGACCTTTACCACCATGACGATGCGCGAGGCGCTGGAACAGTTTCTCGTGGTCAGTGAGTTCATGTACCATCCCCCTCCGGTCACGGCGGCGGAGGCGGCACGCGGGTTCACCGCGGATGATTTTGAGTGGATCGAACTCTACAACCGCGGGCCGATCGCTCTCGATTTGCGTGAGGTCTCCTTGCAGAACGCGGTCGACTTTGAGTTTTTCTACGACGCGGACTTCACGGAGCTGCAGCCTGGCGCTTTCGCCGTCGTGGTGGCCAATCGCGCCGCCTTCGCCTTGCGACATGAGGGGGTGCTACCAGTTGCCGGTGAGTGGTGTGGCCCCTTCAATTGCAAGAATTTGTCGAACGATGGCTGGAGGAAGGCGAGCAATACGCCGGATGAGATCTCGATTGTCTACCGGCAGGCTTCTCCGATCTTGGGCATCGTCTACCGTGATGATGGTGGCTGGCCCAGAGCGGCCGATGGTCATGGAGCTAGTTTGGAACTTGTCGGGGAAGATCGTTTCTCGGAGCCATTGAGTTGGCGGGCGAGCGAGTACATCGGAGGCACCCCGGGAGCCTTTCAGCCCGTGGAGGGTCCGGAGTTGGACGACCTTCGGGAATCACTGCGATTGACCACGATCGCTCCGAACGATGGCAATGAGGATTTTCTCGAGTTCTCCAATATTGGTGATGTGCCCTTGGACCTGTCGGTGGTCCGTATCGATGTGGGAATCACCTTTGATTTTTCCTCCGCCGATATTCAGATTCTAGAGCCTCGGCGATCGCTCTTCGTGGTGAAGGATCGGGTGGCCTTTGAAGAGAGGTACCACGTTGGTAGTCACGTGGCTGGTGAGTTTGAATTCGGGCTCAAAGGGAGCGGGGAACAACTGGTGATCTCGGCCCATGGGTTCCGGCTCATCGACATCAACTACAACACGGTTGGTGAAGACGGCTGGCCCCGGGCTTCCGTCTTGAGATTGGACAATTTTGGTCCATTGGCGGATCCCGTCGACGGGAGGAATTGGGTGGAGGCGATCCATCCGGTGGCGGTGGTCAACTATTCCGTTTCGGGCGGCATCTTCGAGGCCTCGTTTTCCCTTGAACTATCACATGTGGAGGCCGGCGGGATGATCGAATACACGCTCGATCCTTCGGTCAAATCCGGCTGGACCCCTTACGATGGTACGCCAATTCTCATCGACCGCACGACGAGTGTCACCGCTCATTTGATCCGTAATGAGGGCGATCAAGTAGGGCCGGACCTGACTGAAGTGTATGTTAGGGATGAGGTGCCGGCGTCCTCCTTTGATCGACTGGTCGTGGATGTCTTCGGCCATGCCTTGAGCCCCGGTGACGGATCCCCGGCTGCAGTCGTGGTCTCTGCACAGGAGCAGAATAGGCTCGGTTTTCGGGCTGCCCTATCACAGACCGAGTCGCCTTCTGCGGGCGCCCAGCCCGGTTATCTCGTCGAGGCCCTGCATCCAGATGGCACGGCCCGCGAATTGCCCCTCTTCGACATGCCTCGCGGAACCCAGTGGTTGCTCAGTCCCTCGAGCCCGGACGACCGATCGCTGGTGCGCAACGCCTATTTTTACGCTCTGAGCAATGCGGTTGGCCGCTGGGCGCCACGGACGAGAATGGTGGAAGTCTACCTCAACCAGGGTGAGGATGGGATCGTGGATGCGGAGGATTACATGGGAGTCTATACCCTCACCGAGACGCCGATCCGGCACGTTGAACGCCTTGATTTGCAGCCGCTTCGCGTGGCCGCCAATGCCGAGCCGGAGATCACCGGAGGCTATCTGTTTCGCGAAGATACCGGCGAGGTCGGTGGGTGGACGGTTTCCGGGGGCGGGAAGGACTGGGAGATTCTTGAACCTCTGGCTGTTGAGCAGGATCTTCGCCAGCATCAGGCGCTTTGGTTGACGGAGTATCTCGACCGTTTTTCACAGGCTGCGGGCGACCCGCATCCGACCCGTGGTTACCCGGCATTCATCAAATCGGCCGGCTGGGTGGACTATCACTGGATCAATTTTTTGGCGCTGAATGTTGAAGCGTTGGGAACGAATACCTACTATCACAAAGATTATCTCGGGAAGCTGGTGCCGGGCCCGGTTTGGGACTTTCGTCAGTCATCAGGTTCCTCGGATTCGAGAACGGTACGGCCTGACGTGTGGCGGGGCCTTGGTGCGGGGCCGGGGAACGATTTCTTCCATGGCGGCGCGGCGATTCCAGTCTGGTGGCCCACACTTTTCCAGGATTTGGATTTTCGTCAGGCGTGGTTCGATCGCTGGGAGGAACTCCGCGGCAGCGCCTTCAGCGACACGGCCTTGGCGCAGCATGCGGATCTCTTGCATCTGGGATCCTCGGTGTGGGAGCGCCATGCCGGAAGGTGGCCTGCCTTCGCTTCGGGAGATTCACAGTCCCAAGAGGTGGAGAAGCTGGTGCAATGGCTCCAAGAGCGTGCGAGGTGGCTCGATTCCCAGTGGCTGCCCACGCCCACGGCGTCGCCTCGCATGGAGCAGGGATATCCCGGGCTGGTGGAGGTGCGCTTGGAGTCGCCCAGGGGAGAGATTTACTACACGCTTGATGGAAGCGATCCGCGTGGGAGTGGCGGGTCGCCCACAGCCCGAGCTGTTCGTTATACCGGGCAGTTCCCATTGACGGAATCGGCTAATCTCGTCGCACGTACCCGTGACCTTAGCTTCCCCACGGCGCCGGATGCTGTGGCGCAGGAATGGAGTGCTCCGGTCAAAGGGCGCTACTATGTCAATGCAGAGCCGGCTGACGCGAGCAACCTCTTCCTCTCGGAAATCATGTACCATCCCAGCGATCTGTCGGATGTGGACGAGATTGCGGGGTTCGTCGATGAAGATCAGTTCGAGTTCATCGAGTTTTACAACGGCTCGCGCAATCGAATCGATCTCACCGGTGTCACGCTGACCGGAACCGGTGTGAATCTGACCTTTGGAACTGGGGTGACGATGAATCCGGGAGAACACGCCGTCGTCGTCAGTGATCTCAAGGCGTTTCGTCGACGCTATGGCCGTGAGATCAATGTGATGGGTGAATTCCAGGGGACCTTGGATAACCGGCGGGATGAGCTCGTGATCTCCAATTTCTTTGGGAAAATGATTACCACCCTGGCCTACGACAGTGATCCCTGGCGAGAGGCGGATGGAAGCGGCTTGAGTATGGAGGTCTATCGTTTCTCCAATCCCCCTGCCGCGGGAGACTGGCGCTCGAGCGTGCGGGATGGGGGAACCCCTGGATCGCCGAACTCGGTGGCCCCGGAAGAGACGAATGATCGCTACGTGGATTGGCGGGAGCAACACTTTAGCCAAGCGCAGCTCAGTGATCCCGGCGTGTCTTCGGATGGAGCGGATCCGGATGGGGATGGGTTGGTCAACCTGGCGGAATACGCTCTGGGCGGTGATCCTTTCACAAGGACGGCAGGATTGCAGCCGGCATTCGTGCACCATTCGTTGATCGCAGCCATCGACGTCACCTTTGCCTATCCACGGCCTCCATCGGATGTGGAGATCACGCTCGAGGTCTCCCCGGATCTGCGGATCTGGGAGGCGGCCACGAGTTTCGTCGAGCAAACCGCTACGGAGGAAACCATCACGACGGATTTGCCCGGAGCCATGCGGTATGTCCGGCTTCGGATGGAGCTGAAGAGGTAAGTATGTGAGCCGCTCAGCCTCGTAGAGCGGCGAACAGATGCTGGAGTTCCTCGTCGGCGTCGCTTTCCTGAGAAACGGTCTCTTTCACCTCCTGACGCACGAACTGGCGAAAGCGTTCACGCAGGCGATGCATTTGCACCTTGATGTTGCTCGGTTTCATGCCCAGCTGTTCCGCGATCTCCGCATAGGGGATGGCATCATCGCTCTCGTTTCCCAGTCTCGACTTGAGCGCGCGAAAGAGATCTTCTTTGCCGCGTTTTCGATAGTCCTGCTCCAGCCGTTTCTCGACCTCGCCTAACAAGGCGTAGGCCCATCGGCGGTCGAAGATGGTCTCGGGGCTCTCTTCGGTTCGCGGTTCGTTGGCATAACGTTTTTCAGCTTCCTCGGCCTCAATGGAGAGGATGGTGACATCCCCGCCGCGTTTCTGCGCCTTCTGGCGTCTCCACTGTTCCGTCAGCAACCGGTTGATCGCGGTCAGGAGATAGGTGCGCAGCTTGCCGCGGTCCTTGTTGGCCGCTCCCAGAGCCGCCTTTCCGATGAGCCGGGCAAAGAGCTCCTGGGTGACATCCTCGGCATCGGGGGCTGAATAGCCTTTCCGCCGCACAAAGGCGTAGAGGGGATACCAATAGATCCGGCACAGCTCGGCGGTGGCCCGCTCGCGCACCGAGGACTCGACGCGGTTCACATCGGCCACGAGTTCCCATCGGGTCAAGGGAAACGCCCCCGAGGTCTCGTGATCGCCGTCCGTCGTCGTCATCATTTTTACAATGACCCTTCAGCATCAAGCTGCAAGAGCGGAATCATGACGATAAAAAACTTAAACTCGAACGTAAACTTACACTTAAACTGCTCTCGAAGTTCAACTTTAAGTGTAAGTTCAAGTTTGAGTTAGTTAGTCACGCCATCGTCAATCCTTCTCCCGGTTCGGCAGCGCGTCGTCGTCCTTGACCTGCTCGGCGGCGAGGAGCTTGGCCAGCGCATTGACCTTTTCCGGGTGAGCATCCGCGAGATCAATGGTCTCATTGGGATCATCGACGACATGAAACAGCTGGGGCTCCTCGTCGTTGTTGGCGATGACGAGCTTCCACTCGCCGTGGTGAAGACTGTACTGCCCTCGGATGCTCTTGCAGTAGATGGTCCGCGGCGGCGGCGAATCGAGCTTACCTCGCAAGACTGGCAGAATATTCATGCCGTCGCTCTTGAGGTCCTGCTGCGCTTCATACCCGGTGAGTTTGGCGAGAGTCGGCAGCCAATCGCAGACATGCAGCGGCGCGGTGATCATGGTGCCTGCCGGGAAGTGACTGTTCCAGACGGCGAAAGCCGGTGTGCGCACGCCCCCTTCGTAGACGCTGCGTTTGCCGCCGCGTAACGGCTCGTTCGAGCCCTGGACGGCGCTGAAGGCAACGTTTCCGGAGTAGGCCTTCCCTCCTTCACCGCGGGTGCCGCCATTGTCGGAAAAGAAGATGATCATGGTTTGATCAAACTGACCGGTCTCCTTGAGGGCCCGGACGATGCGCCCGACGGCGGCATCCAGGTGAACAACGGATGCCGCGTACTGCCGGCGGCCTTCATCGATGTGCGCCACCTTGTCCAGATACACATCTGGTTCGAAGAAGGGATCGTGTACCGCAGTAAATGGAGCGTAGAGGAAAAACGGCCCGTCCCGCTCTACCTTGATGACCTCGACGCACTCTCTGGAGATCAGATCCGTGACGTGCCCCTCTTCCACCGTGAGCTTGTCGTTACGGTGCCATGTGACTTGGAAGGGGCCCGCCTTGTAGAGGTGGTTGTAGGGACCGACGCCGCCGGCCAGGCTGCCGTGCGAGCGGGTGAAGCCGAATTTCAAGGGACCCCATTTCTCCAGCGAACCCAGATGCCATTTGCCGGTGATGGCGGTGTCGTAGCCGACATCCTTCAGGACGGTTGCCAGGGTCACCGTGCCCCAAGGCAGCACGCGTTTGTTGTCCGGCGAAACATTGCCGAATCGCGACGAGTAGCGGCCGGTCAGCAGGCAGACGCGCGTTGGCGTGCACAGCGGCGTCACATAGTGCCGGTCCAACTCGACACCGGCCTTGCACAAGGCGTCGATCTCCGGCGTCGGGATCGTCGACCCGTGATAGCCGACATCCCCGACATCCGCCCAGCCCAGATCATCCGCGACAATGACCACAATATTGGGTTTCTGCGGGGTCGCGGACGCCATCCCTGGCAGTGCTAGCATTGAGAACAGGGCAAGGAGAAAC
The DNA here is from genome assembly GCA_028281705.1 of Verrucomicrobiales bacterium. Lineage (GTDB taxonomy): Bacteria > Verrucomicrobiota > Verrucomicrobiia > Verrucomicrobiales > DEV007 > JAACDM01. Next base: position 294 of record JANQJH010000049.1, on the reverse strand, counting down.
GATTTCATAGCAATACGTTCGAGGTGTGACGCTCCGTAATGAGTTCAGGAGGAAAATTAGGCATGCAATGGTTGTAGGGCATCCCTCAGTCATTCGCAACGTTCTGGGGAGAGCCCAGCCGGTCTCCGCTGCTTTAGGGTGCGCTTGGGTCGCAGAGGAATTGGATTGGTGCGCCCCTTCACCCCGTGCCATGGTTGATCGGGTAGGTCAGGGGCCTTGCGGCCCCCTTCCCCCCTAAGCACCGGCCATGCCCGTTTCCAGGCTAACGGCGCAAGCTTTCCATAGGCTTCGGCT
>JANQJH010000043.1 GCA_028281705.1 Verrucomicrobiales bacterium | reverse complement strand
AGCCGAAGCCTATGGAAAGCTTGCGCCGTTAGCCTGGAAACGGGCATGGCCGGTGCTTAGGGGGGAAGGGGGCCGCAAGGCCCCTGACCTACCCGATCATTGCAGGGACCGATAGAAAATGGTGATGACGCGAAGAATATCTGTCCGCCAATCCTCACCTCCCTCGAAGAGACATGCGATGCGCATCCGCTAGGGCGAGTTCGCGGATCTCCGCATCCTCAATGAGATTGGCGCTGCGAATGGCGAGTGCGAGGTCCTTGGTGGCTGCGCCCTTGGCGAAGCTCCGTAGGGCTGCGTCCCGGATTGGCGAAGGTTCGCGTGCCGTGATCCATTTCTCCGCAGAGAGGTGGTCCTGATTGGCGGCCCAGAGAAAAATGAGATCAGGCAGAAGCGTTTGGACCTCTTCTGGAGTGCCGTTTGCTTCGAGCCAGTTGGCCGCGGACTCGGGAGCGACGTTGGCGCTACCGGTGACAAGAGCTTTGACAAGAAACGTTTTCCGGTTGGGTGTGGAGCCCATTCCCTCGACGGACGCGGCGGCCTTATCGAAGCCCAAGGCCTCGAGTGTTGCCTGGACGAATCCCGTGGTGGCCGCTGCTCGGATCTCTGTGTCCTCAAATCGCATCAGTCGCTCGTGGAGCGTCCGCCTATCCCCGGTCAAAAACATCGTCATGTAGAAGAGTTCGTGAAAATCGAGGTCGATATGGTTCGAGCGCAGCGTTTGAAGCCAATTGGCGAATCCCTCCGGTTCATTCGCCTCCGCCCACGCGAGAGTGAGCGCCGTGAACTGAGGGTTTGTGTGGCGATGAAGAGATTCGTGGTTGGCGATGAGCCAAGTGGTGGCGGCATCTAGATCTCGCTCCACGAAATGGTAAAACGTGATTCTGAACAAGTCCCAGTATTGATTCATGTCACCGACTCGATCCGCGTTTGTCATGAAATGGCCCATGGCCTTGGCCGGATCCTTTTCCGCCATGAGCCGAAAGGCCCAATAATCATACGCGCCTGAGGACTGGTGATCCTTGAACTTTTCGCGGGCCAGGTCCACGAAAGTCTCGAGCTGCTGGTACGTCCATGGCTCCATGATACGAAGAACGGCGAGCCTGACATCTTCCTCTGCATCGCCCGCTTCCTTGAATCGCTTCTCCCAGTGGTCAAAATCAAAGGCAGGCTGGATCGCGGCACGGGGAACATGGGACTCGGTACCATGGACGGATGCGTTCTGCACGGCTTTCCCGATCTCAACACGCGCCCGTTTTGTTTCCAAGCGATGAATTCGACCAGTGGTCACGACGAGTCCCCACGCGAGCAAGAACAGTCCGACACTCCAGCTAACCATGATGATCCATCTCTTCATGGCTCCAGGCTCAGTTGAATTCCCTCGAGATCCCAGTCCCGAGCAACTCTCGGAGTCGAGTGCTCCGTGATCAGGTCCAGGACCTGCGTCCTGAGTTCTGCCGATTGAATCTGGTCCGCTTGTGCCTTGGCGCGACCGACGTTGCCGCGGCGACTGAGCCCTTCAACGAGTCCCAGGCGGGCCTGGTCACTGAGTTCGCGTTCTCTCAGCGTCTCAATCCATTTGGCTACCTGATCGTCCCATTGCGCCAGGGACTTCGCCATCTCTCTCGCGGTGTGGGGCTTGCGCTCCGGAGGTGTTTGCTCGAGGACCCAGTCCGTCTCTTCGGCAAACCCTCCTTTTCGTGAAACCAAGGCACTCCGCACGGATAGCATCGCGGCCAACCATTTTTCGGAGTCGCCGCCATACCATTCGTCGATGAGGCCTTGGGCTTCGAGTTTCCGCTCCTTGCTACCCAGCATGCGGATGGTGACTGAGACCAATCTGTCCGGCGAATGCTGAGTCATGAGTTCCGAGGCCTCGGCAATGGCATCCGAGGGAGGGGTACCGTGTTCGATGAGTTCGGCCGTATACATGGCCAATTGGCTGCCTTTCTCGGGAACGGGACTCCATCGCATGATCTGAAAGGCGCGGGCTCGATCGTGCGGAATCATGGCGCTTGCCGCCAGGCGAATCAGGGCGCTTGATTCGTCGGGCAGTTCCTCCGAGGATCTCTTCGCGGCCAACCAATCCACCGCAGCTAACGGATCCTTAGACAACCAATGGTGGAAGGTTGAGAAGAGATGGCCGGATTCTTGCAGTGAGAGTTCGCAGCTCAACTTTGGGTTCTTCTTGCCGATGGCCCAAAACACGTGGTGCACAGGCTTCAAGTTTCTTGGAATGGGATGTGCTTTGAGATCGGACACCAGATCGAGCAGCGCAGAAATCTCGAGTTCGTCCAGCCTCGCGATGAGTTCATAGTCCGGGGCGCCGAGAAACATGGATCGCAGCGTGTTTTGGACGAGATCGTCTGCGGTGAGCGTGCTGGGATCCATCGCAAGCCGCTCAATCAGCGCTGATTTGAAAACGCGTGGCTTCCGATCCAACACGAGCGCCGGACGATTGGCAGTTTCCCGAGCCCCGGCCGCTTCTCCTAACTGACGTTCCAATTGTTGGAGGCGCACGGTTTGCTGAATGAAGGCCAATCCGGTGAGCAAGGTGGTCAACGTGAGAGCGATCACGGTGAGTTGAAATGGACTCGTTGCGTGTAGCGATAGTCGAGCCAACTCGGTCGTTCCAAGTCTGGGCGCCAGGTCCAGCGTGGCTTGTCTCACGCGCAAGGCCATGGCGGGAGTCACTTTTCCCGCAAAGAGAGAGGCCACGCTACTTCCAATGAGGGTGTTGGTTGTGGTGTGACCCTTCTTTTGCAGCCAGCGAGAGAGTTTCTGCACCGCGCGGTGCGCTTGGACACGGCTGGCCCCCTCAGATTTTCCCAGGATGCCGCCGATCTCACCGAATGTGCGGCCTTCGACGTAGTGCAGGAGGAGGATGTTTCGGTCGTCACCATTCAGTCGTTGCAGAAGGTGGTCTAACAATCGGCGACGTTCGTGCTCGCCGTGCTCGTCCTTGGATGGAAGGGTCATCTGGGTGTTTCGTTGATGGGCTTGTAGAGCCGCCTTGCGTCGATGCTCCGCACGGGCGGCTCGCTTGGCCACATAGTGAGTCGTTTGAAAGAGCCAGCTGAGCAGACAGGGGTGCCGGGAGAGTGTCGCGGCCTTCCGTGCGAGAATGGCAAAGACCGTTTGTGCCACTTCCTCGCTCAACTGGTGATCAGAGAGACGGCGGCGGGCCGCGTGGAACACCACCGCCAGATGTCGTTCCACGAGCACGGTGAAGGCGGCTTCGCACGCGCTGAGGGCATAGCGCGAAAGCAGTTCTTGATCTGTAAAATCATCCATGAGGCGTGCGGTTTACTCTACTATCCCCGGCAAGTGGCTGTTCGTTACAGGTGTTTTCAATTGGACGATCCATATCCTCCGGGCACCCGCTCGAGATTGAGGGCACGCCGGGGAGGAAATGGAGACGGGGTGTATGAGACTGGGGATTACTGTACCTTTCCGCCTCCATTCTCCCACTCATGCGCTCCGTCCCCAAGGATTTGGGATTGAAAGGGCTTCGCTCGATCGTTAAGTAAGTAATGGTCCCGATTGGGAAGGTCCTTGCGTCACCTGTGCAGATGAAGACTAACGTTCGGAGCATGCTGATTTGGCTGTTTGCCGTCGTCGTGATACTGGCGCTCATTCGCCAGGAATCCGAGATACGGCATCTACGCCGGATGGTTGCGGAACAGATTCGTCCAGCCGAAGCAGCATCCGGTTTCTCGCTTCTCGCCAACCCGAAGACTCCAGTTGGAGAAGGAGGGCGGCCCAGAGCTGCGGAAGCGGAAACAGAAGCATCAAGTGCTGCACTTCAAGAGCAGATAGACGCCATGGCGCGAAGGTTGGCCGAGCTTTCTGGCAGGGTCGCTGAATCAGCAGCTAACGCCCCCGCCGAGATTTTGGAGGCAGCCCCTTTTCTAGAGACGTCACCCGAAGAAGCGGCACGATGGGTCGCCGAATTGCCGGAAGGTGAAGAGCAGGATCGGGCTGCCCTGGTTGTCGTGGATCGCTGGAGCCGCCTCAATCCAAGTGACGCGGCAGCCTGGACCACTGGATTTGCGGAGGGGACCCTGAGAGAGGAAGCCATGTATCTGATCGCTCGTCGCTGGGGCATGGGCGATGATAGGGGGTCGGCGGCCAACTGGTTGGAAACGCTCCCAATGGCGACTTCACGAGACCGAGCCATTGAGGCTTTTGTCATGAGCGCGGATGGTTATGATATCGAACTCGCTGCGGAATGGGCAAATCGAATCGAGGATGCTGAAAGCCGCGCCACGCTAGTCGAAGGAACCGCTCAGCGATGGCTGAGCGAAGACAACGAAGCAGCGCGGGCTTGGATATCGAAGGCCCAATTGCCTACCGGACTCGCAGAGCGCTTGCTGACCGTTGAGTAGAGTTTCAATACGAGATCAATGACACACAGCAGGCGAAAATGCGATGGTTTGGTTTCGAAGACTCCGCGGATGGGCCAAGATGAAACGTATCGCTTCGGTCGCGGGGACCGCTTTGTTTTCGAGGTGGCGGTCTATCTCATAGCCGGCTGGCTTACTGGCTAGCTGTTGCAAAACATCGGAGGTTGGCGCCTATTTGCTGCCACGGCCAGCATTGGTGCAATCGGAACCGGGTTTGCGTTTGCCGGTTCGTTGCCTTCGGCTTTTGCGAGTGCTTTTCGCTCGCGTGTACGGTTGCTGGTGCGGGGACGGGGTTTATGAGATGAGGAGTCCCACACGAAAATGGGGGCTACGGTACCTTCCAGTCCCGTTCTCCCTCTCCCTGGCTCCGTCCCATTCTCCCGGGCCAACGACTCCCTGAGCGTTCCCCGCTTGCGCGATCCCCAGGTTGGGATCATACTGGGCTCCGCTCCGTGACCATGCGTGCCCTTAGCTCAGCTGGATAGAGCAACGGACTTCTAATTCAGTTAGGGGATTTTGGCTGGTCTTAGATGACTTTATCAGACGTTGGCAACCAACGACTTAGAGAGCCTAGCGATTTGCCTGGTTTTAGCTCATATTGGCCAAATTGACACCGAGCGGTATTAAAAACGGGATACAAAAGAATCAGAACTCAGGGAATGGAGAACAAGGAGCAAGAGCGGTGATATTCAAAGAGATGTTTTAATTGCTCACGCTCGTGATCCCTAGGATCGCCTGGTCGAATGGTTGAGTGTTTCCACCCGGGCTCGGAGTCCTCACTGGAACACCTCTGTTTCCATTGCACTCTGGTCATAGCGATCACCTGGTGCGCTCGCATCGGCGTCCCAATCTCGAGGTTCTCCGGTTCTCTGGGCACGCTTCGACGGCCGTTCATGAGATCTACCAGAGACTTACGACCGATGACGTGGGAGCTGCGAGGAAGCGCTGAGATCGAAATGAAGAGTTGGGTCTAGATCGAGCATATCTGCGGAAACCTTTCAGGAACTTCAAGGTTCTCGATTCAATCTTCCGCATCATTCGTTCGCTCAAATCGACTGATACAATCGAGATCCGAATCCTTCGCCTCAGCGTCGACGTTGTTCTTCTGGACGCCGGCAATGAATAGAACGAACCTAGGGAACACAACTGACCGGAGCCTATCTCTCGGCCTAGGTTACTAGATTGGATCCAAGCATCGCTCTCACTCATGAATCATAGACAGAAAAATGTAAATGACTTAGAGTTCATCCGGCAAAGAATCGAGTGGTTTCTCACAAAGACACCAGAGGACCTCATGGGCTATTTAAAGGAGAACCAACAGGATTCCTTCTATTCCATTCCGTTCCAACAAAGGATGCTCCTTTGCGGTCGGGAAGCTTCCATCCGATTTGATGATATCGCAAAAAGGCACCTCGGGACACAAAAGAAGAAAGCCACAGGCGTCGCAAAGTTTTCAAGCGAACTAAAGAAAGAATTCTCGAGAATGTTTCTGGAATCAGAGACCGCGAACTCTGAATTGAATGAGAGGAGCGCGGACCGCATGATAACTAACGCATACAGGCAACTCTCTCGGAAGTTTGAACCGCTCATCCATTATATCCCGTGTTCAATCTTTTTTTCCAGCAATATAGAGAAATTTGAGATTGGTCCGGTAGTTTTCCTCCACAAGAGAGAATTCATGCGATTGCATTCTGATGAACTCACCACATTACGAACAGAGCTAGTAGAGCACATACTGAGTCAGGCCAAAGAACAGGATTTACCCAAGAAGCAATCACCTACGAAAGAGCAAGCCCTAATGATCGGGAATCGCTTGGTGGATGGCGTAGTGAGTTCCTTTGAGAGTTGCAAATGGATCGCTAGTGTGGAAATCGAGGCGTGTGAAGAGGGGGAGTCTGGTCGTAGGGCTCTAGAAACTACAGGTGCAGCCTTGAACGTCATCAAGCTGCTTCTTGGAAGTGACCACACTTTTAGGTTAAAGACGGTATACGATGAAACTCATGCATCAAAGTCTGCGAAGCTATTCCGGAACAAAGATGGTAAATTGAATTGTTCTTTGTCATCCACACCCCAGGACAACGTCGTCGGAGACGACTGGCTGAGTGTTTTGAAGGAGAGCATGTCTCACTATTTGAACATTTGCTCTATAACGCTTGATGCATTGGTTAAGCTCGAAACTCCACCACCCCTCTGTGACAGATTTCTTGGCGCCCTTGCTTGGTACGGGGATGCTGTGTCTGAAAGATCGGCGAGTTCAAAAATCGTCAAATATGTATCGGCCATAGAGAGGATGACAGGAACCGGAATTGAGAAGGGCGAGGACGGAAAAGCTCGAAGCGTTACCGATATTGTTGTTAGTCGCACATCAGTACTATATTCGATTGCCACCGGCGAATCGCTCGTTGAATCGGTAGAAAAGGCAAAATATATCTACGACCGGAGATCCAGGCTTGTTCATGGCTCTTTGCCGCCGTCCTACGACGGAAGGGCCTCGGATGCCGAGAAGGCCGAGCAGATCGCAAGAATGACGTTGTTGTCAGGATTGGATTTCTTCTCTTCGCTGGGGCTGGATCGATCGCCGTTTAGCACGAAGAAACTTAAGGCTCATTTCCGTAAACTAGAGGAATGTCATACACAGAAAGCAACAGTATGAACGATTCTAGGTGCCAAGTTCTTAAGCGCAATCGACACAAATCATCTCGTTGAACTCGATCACGATCGAGGGATGCCTTAGCTTTCGATTGATGTCTCCGAGATCGCAGGCTGCAACGCCGGGATCCAGGCTGTCTTGCTCATGCGGCAAGATTCCCGATTTTTTCTTCAGCTTCGGCCTGAGCTTCTGCCGTCTTGGCCAGTGACAGCTCGAGGAGTGCCTCGAACAGGGCGATCCGGTTTCGGCTAGCCTCGGGCATGCCCTGGAACTCCCACGTCCCAAAAGCCTCGACGAAGCACTCACGAATGGATCCGTTCACCTCGGTGAGCGACAGATCGCCCTCAGGGGCAAAATCTCCCAAGGCCGGCAGACTTAGGCAGGCGGCGTTCTGCAGAAAGCTCGCGATCGATTCCAGGCCGTCCCCGTGGTGTTCGACATGTTCGACCGCCATCGTCCTGAGAGCGGCCATGAACGCCCTGGAGAGAACCCAAATCGAGTTCTGGACGTCTTTCAGCTCGAGCAGCTCGCCGGCTTCCCTCTTGTCCTTCGAGACGCCTCTCTCGTAGCGCAAGAGCTCCCCAGAGACCTTCAGCCAGATCTCCGCCTCCAGTTTCCTCGACAGCGGATCTGGAGCTTGTTGGAATCGGCCCCAGGCGTCCCTTTTCGGATCGCTCAAGGCGGCCGATCGTCGCGGCCACGCCGGCCTCGTTGTCTTCCTCCCCGGTGGGGAGGTCTTGGGGGATCCCGATGTCTTCCGGCTCGTCGCCCAACATCCCGCGGAGAGCCCGGGCCGCATCCACCGGCACTCGTTCAAGCGTCGACAGGGCCCGGAGCAGGGTCAGAGGCGACTCAAATGCAGCCTGGCCAAATCTCTTGCGCCATTCCCTCAGAGTCCTCGTGGTGACCCCCAGCGCGGCCGCAAGATCCTTCTGTTTCGTGGGCAACTTCGGGGCCTCGGGCGTCTGATTCATAAAAGCGGAAGGAGTTTCGGGGCGGAAGCAATTCCGGAAGGAGTTTTGAACCATGGAATTGGTCCCAGACCCTTTGTTTCAAGGGTTCTCCATGGTGTTTCGCGTCAACAAGCGGAAGGAGTTTTGAAAACGAGTCGCGCTTGTTTTTCGAAGCGATGCGGGAACCTACCATCCTTCCTTATGGTAATTATAGGGTTCCCATGCCCCGGGGGATTGGTAGTCTCTGCCTACCATGGATGTGCCCAGGATTGACAGGCAACTCGGCAGTCTACAAGAGCTTGCCAACGAATTCACTGATTCGTTCGCGAGATTCGAATCACGTATTCGTGCGCAATTTGCAGAACTAAAGATCGCAGTCGACGCAAACAGGGCCACTTTTGACAATCTCCAATCCCAGTTAGCCAGAGCGTTTCGTGTCATCGCCGAGGACCTTCCCAGTTCGGTCAGAACGCTTTCCGATCATGGCTGGTTCGTCAATCAGTCTTCGGAGATTCCACAGGTACTTTCAATTGCTAAGGAGCTCGATAACGGGAACGACTCTGTAGGCAACGCTCAGATGTGCAAACACTTCGAGGACCTGTTCGAGAAAATCTGTGGTCAGTTAGTATCAACGCATCGGAATCGCGAATCGATACTACAGAAAGCCTTTGCAGCCCATCGAGCAGGGGACTACGAACTATCTGTGCCAGTGCTGCTCGCTCAGGCCGACGGAATCGGCCATGAACTCTTTGGGGTTTCTCCCTACACAAGACACCCGAGAAGGCGAAAGAAGATGTCGGACGTCCTCCATACAGCGCCTATTTCTGATCCAGCGTCCATTACCCAATTACTCCTTTCGTTGGCTGTGGCGGACCATCCCATCTCTCAATCGACAACCAATGCGAATTATACAGGCGTACTGCTCAGTCGTCACGCCATCCTTCATGGACTTCAGTTAAACTATGGCACCAAGGCTAATTCGCTGCGTGCGCTATCTTGGCTAGGCTACGTCTCATATATCTCACACATATGCAAAAAACCGCCAATTGATAGCTGAAGCCATCACATGCTCAGAGTGATTATACGCGACTAACTAGCGATGAAATGGAAGACCTTTAAGCAAAGAATTAAGAATGAAGCTCCTCCATCTACACAGTTCTATGTGAATAAAAAAGATGGCTCTGCCAGAATGTTGTTTCGCGGGCAGGCTGACTTCAAGTGGAAACTTGAGTCTACGCTTGAGCGGGCCGGTTACCCATCAATGAACCTAAGGCGCTATATGGGATATTGCGAGTCGACTCGTCGATTCCTGGGAAACCTGTTGCCGTGCGATATTGAGTTCGACAAAGGAGCCACGATCGAAGCGGGCGAGAAAATCCCGAATTACGAGTACGCGGCCTTCCTGCGTCACCACGGCTTTCCCTCTCCGCTGCTCGATTGGAGTGAGTCGCCTTATGTCGCAGCGTTTTTCGCATTCAGAGCTGTCCTGGATGGCGTCAAGAAAGTAAGAATCTACGGCTACAGGTCGCATGGCAGGCATGGTAGGTCCTTTGAGCCCGCTAAACCGACCCTTTACTCTCATGGGCCGTTCGCTACCGTCCATGAGAGACACGCCATTCAGCAATGCTGGTACACTTGGTGCGTGAAAAAAGTTGAACCGGTTGAACTGGAGGACAAAAAAGCCAAATTTCTTGATCAGCACCCGAATGATGATTTTGAGATCTGTCCACACGAACAAGGTCTACCTGAAGAGGCAAATGAGGATGGGATGAGCGATTCCTTCTTCAAATGGGACATTGATGCCACTGAACGCGAGCTTGTTATGGGAGAGCTCTTTCAAATGAACATTACGCCGTTCAGTTTGTTTCGAAATGCTGATTCTGCGGTGGAAACGGCTGCAATGCGCCTCTTTAATCAGTTTCGAGGAAAGTCCTGAGCGCCGACTGGGCTCACGAGCATTGGCAGCGCGGGTATCTACTTGGCCCGCAAACCAAGCGAATTGAACGAAGGCTGTTGCACGGTTTAAGGCGCCCTACCACACTGCTGCAAACTTTCGCCTTCACAACCCCTCCCCGACGCGATGAAATCTCCCCGTGGAGACGGATGCTGCGCCAGAAGACCAGACGACCCGGACCGTGAAAGACCGGCTCTGGGTCTGGCGTGCCACCCTGGAGTCGCGGGAAGCCGGCAAAGTCTCCGTTCTTGCCTGCGTCGAGACACTCTTCGCCGTGGTCCTCTACTGGTGGATAGCCATTAGATTCGACACGCACTGGCACCTGGTAAGCAGTGTATTCATCGCGCCGCTGTTGCTTCTTCGTTCGCCGGAATCTATCACCGCTGGAGTCAAGTGGTTCCTTCGAGACTGGTTTGAGTTCGGCAACTACGAAAATTGGGCGAAGCAAAAACGCACTGATTGGATCGTTGGGATTAGGTTGATTTCCGGAGCAGCCGTCTTTCTCGTTGCTCACTGGCTTGCAAACCAGTGGTTGCCAATCCTTGAAGCTTGGAGCCTCATGGCCGCTTCTGCTTCGATCATCACGATCGGAACTCTGATTGCGGCCGCGGGTGCTGTTGCTGTTGCGGGTATGGCTAAGCGTGCGCAAGCGGTTGCGGATAAAGTTGCAGGGGCGGGTGTGGGCGCAAGCGTGGGTGCAGTTGCAATTTGGGGCACGGGTGCAGGTGTGAGTGCCGAAGCGGTCGCCGGATTGGTTGCAGGTGTCGGTGCGAGTTTGGTTGCAGTTACTGTTTGGGGTGGAGCTGTAGTTCTGGGGCCGGGATTCGCGCTTCGGGCTTTGACGCTCAGAATAATCGCCACGGTTCGGTTTGCCCTGTCTGGCTTTACGCGAGTTCCCGAGAACTGGCGGGAGAACAACTTCCTCACCGATTCGTTCGTCCCCGCTGAACTGTTGCCTGGCATCCGCGATTTTGAGTTAGTGTACACGTCCGACGGACTCTATTTTGAGATGAAGGGTGAGACAGACAGTCCGGCATTCAAGTGGATTGGCTATCCAGTTCTGGGGCTGAGTTTCTTCCTTCCAGCCCTCATCTACCGCCTCAACATCAAAGCGACCGCATGGTTCTGGTGGCCGCTCGCCTACCTCCTAAGACCCGCCCCCGTCGCCGACGCAGAGAGCCAGCAGAAGCAAGCCCTCTGCTGGCCGTGGACGAACCCATTCCAGACCTTCATGATCGGAGTGAGTGCACTCGTCGTGGTTGCCTCACTGCTCCTCACCGGCTTCAATCTGACGGCCTGGATGGAATCACAGGATCTAATGGCCGTGCACGTGCTGGTCAAAGCAGTCGCCGCCGTCGACTGGCACAGCTACCAGCCCTGGCACTGGGCGCAATGGATCATCGCAGGATGCGGGATCGGCATGCTCTGGATTGCCGGTGAGGCCGTCGGCAACGACACGACCGGCAACTGGAAAAAGTTCTCCAAGAAGTGGCCGACCTACAACCGGCTCATGATCGGCCTCCGCCGCATTCGCACACTCGCCACGATCGCCTTGCTGATCATGGGTCTCGGCGCGCTGTCCCTCGTGAGCCGAGGATGGATGAACTACGTCCCGGTGCCCGATGGGATGATTCAGGCGATGGAGCAGTTCTACGGCGTTGAGGCCGCCCCGGGCGTCACTTCCTCGAATAACTCGCGATAGCATAGCTGTATGGATCCAATCACCACAGGAACAGCCGCTGCCACCTGGCTCTGGGGAAAGTACGGAGACCAGCTCCTTGAAAGGCTCCAATCATTGGCCCTGGAGCATGCAAAGAAGGCTGGGCGAAAGCTCACGACGAGAGCTGAGGAAAAGATCACGAGGGAAATTCGGGAGCACTGGCAAGGGTTCGAGTGGGACAAGGCGGCCAGAATTTACTGCCACCGAATGAGAGAGAGTTACAGCACCATGCGCGTCCTCGGCATGTCCGGTCCTGTGCCGCTCGAGAACGTGTTCACCGAAGTCTACATCCTCGATCAGATATCCGGGCTGCGACGAAAGACTGTAGAAGATTTGCTAAGGGAGCAGGATCAATCGAAGGATGGCAACTCGGAGCGTCGAGCGGCTCTCGATGTGGTGGGAGAAAATCGTCGCTTGTTCATCCTCGGTAAGCCAGGCGCAGGTAAGACGACGCTCATGAAATGGATGGTTATCCAAGCTACCGATGGCAAACTCGAGAAGACGCCCATATTCGTTAGCTTGAAAGATTGGTCGGACAGCAGAGAGCCTGAACTTTTGGCTTTTATTGCTCGCGAATTTAGGATTCATGGCTTTCCGAACTCTGATCTCTTCGTAGAATCGCTCCTAGCAGAAGGCAAAGCCATGGTCATGCTTGATGGACTGGACGAGGTGAATGTTGGAGGGGGCAACCGGGAGCGTGTGATACGACAAGTCAGAGACTTTGCAGAAATGTACCACGATAACCCTTGTATAGT
>JANQJH010000037.1 GCA_028281705.1 Verrucomicrobiales bacterium | reverse complement strand
AGCCGAAGCCTATGGAAAGCTTGCGCCGTTAGCCTGGAAACGGGCATGGCCGGTGCTTAGGGGGGAAGGGGGCCGCAAGGCCCCTGACCTACCCGATCTAACCATGATTCTGTTATCCCCATGGTTCTGTTCCTTCAGGTCGGTGCCCGAATCGGATCCGGCGAATGAGGGTGTATACGCGTTCTTACGTAGGTATCTACGTAGTTTGCTGGGGCCGAAATTGCGGTGTGGCAACATTCGAATTGGTGGCCTTTTGCTGTCTATATCTAGAGTGATCAATCTAGTCCCGTTGCCTCAACTTCAATGAACCTTCTCCATCTGCATTCTGTGAGACCATCTGCTTTTTCTAGCATATTGGTCTATGGCAAAACTCAGGCGCTATTGCCGCCATTCCATCCTCTCGCCAGGGCAATGTGCCCGAGGTCACGGTGGATGCGGTGGAGCTGCTTGCTTGCGGCGACCTGGCTCAACCTGGCGGATGCCCGTGAGATCGTTCCCCGGACGAGTGCCAGCTACTCGATTCCTGAAGAGACCTTGGATGGCGGAGGCGGGATTGCCAGCAGCACCCGCTACCAGTCCGTGAGTTCATTCGAACCGGCGACCATGAGCGACTCTGTGAGCACGCATTACTACCTTCAGCATGGCTATATCGTGCCGCAAGGACCTTTCGATCCCTACTGGCATTGGATCAAGCGTTTCTACCCGTCCGACAATGATCCGGACTTGGTGGCCAAGCAGGCCGATCCCAATCATGACGGTTGGAAGAATTTGTTGGGTTTCGCCCTTGGGGCCAGTCCCATCCGCTTTCTACCGGAGCTTCTGCCCACCCACACCCGGGACTCGGATTCCCTGATCGTCGAATACGCCCGCAGTGACCAAGCCGGAGATTACCACCTCGTGATCGAATACGGTTCCGATGTCCTGGGCTGGAATCAGGCCGTTCACGGTGAATCGGGCGTGGTCATCGAAGTCGAGGACGACGGGTTCGGCAGCGACGCCTTCGGTGCCGGAATCGATCGCGTGCGCGTCCACATCCCGCACTCCGGGCAGACCAATTTCTTCTTCCGCCTTGGGTTCACCTCCGGCTGAGACCGCCCAGCCGGCGCGACCACAATCCTTCCTTCTACAAATAATAATACAAAGCCTAACAAGACTAGAGCTCCATCCATCTGACCTCCCCATGAAAACTCCCATCCGTACTTTCGCCACACCGAGCTTGGTCATGCTGAGTCTCTGGATCGGTCTCACCTCCGGCCTCAGTTTCTCCGTTGCGGAATCGATCACCTCGCCGGTGATGGGCTCGGTCTCCCGTTCCGCGGCCGCGGATTCCGACACCTTGGTCGGATTGCCCATGACCCGAACGGCGCTCTGGGTGGGAGAACTCGGCACCATCTCGGGCAACCAGGTCGGCATCATCCAGGCCGGTTTCTTCGACGGCGAGCTGGTCTCGGGGAACGACACCCACTATCTTCTGGTGACCTCGGGCCCCTTGGCCGGCCATCGATTCACGATCACCGCCAACACGGTCTCTGAAGTCACCGTGGACCCCGGCGGCGCTGTCGATGTCGCTTCGCAAGGCCTCGCGCCCGGGCACACGGCGAAGATCATCCCCTACTGGACGCTGAGCAGTGTGTTTCCCGGCGGTCGAGGAATCACCGGATCCCCCAATGGGTTGAACCCGACGAGCACGGTCAAGGTCTACGATCGCTCTGTCGTTGGCATCAATTTGGCGCCGGCGAAAACCTACTTCTATTACTCGGGAACCGTCGGCCCCAATGGCTGGTACGATAACGACGCCCTCGGTGCGGGACTCCAGGACCATGTCGTCCTCCTGCCGGAGAGCTGCATCGTCGTTCGCTGCTCGACGACGCCGCCCGAAGAGATCCTCCTCCACGGAGAGCTTCCCAGCGTGGAAACGGCGACGCCCGTTGGCAGACTCGTTTCCGGATACCAGCAGGACAACATGACCTGCAACCCTTATCCGCTGCCATTGACCCTGGGCGGCGCCGGCCTGATCGCCAGCGGCGCCGTGGAACCCACCTTGGATCCTCGCGATCCCACGGACACCGTGAAACTGTATGCGAACAACATCACGGGCTACAATCCCGCACCGCAAAAGACTTACTTTTACTACGCCGGACCACAGGGTCCGCATGGGTGGTATGACAACGATGCCTTGGGAAGCGGCCTGCAAGACGATCTCCAGATCGCGGGTGGAGCCCCCATCGTGATTCGGAAGGGAACGGGAGATGCGGGATTCGTCATGTGGATTCCGCCACTACCCTACACCCCCTAACTTTTTTGTGCTTGGTGCGGACCAACACCAATACCAATACCAATTCCAACCTAACGACAATTCCTCCCCGTTCCTATGCACCGCATCCGCATCCGTCTCCTCGCCGTGGCCGCGACCCTGGCTTACGCACCGGGTCTCTTTTTTCCCGCCCATATCAACGCGGCACCACCACCACCCATCTTGCATCACCAGAGTGTCATCCACGTCGACGGCAGTCCGTTTGAGGGCGCGGGGACCTTCAAGTTTGCCTTGGTCAGCGCTGACGGACTCACGACTTACTGGAGCCATGACGGCACCTCGGCCGGCGGGGCCCCACCCACGGGTTCGCTCACGCTCAACGTGGCCGGAGGCCGCTACGCGGTGCAACTGGGCGCCGCTCCGATGGAGCCGATTCCCGCGGCGCTCTTCAGCACTTACAATGACGCGCATCTCCGAACCTGGTTCGACGATGAGATCAATGGAAGTGAACTCTTGGTCCCGGACCGCCCTCTGGCAGCCGGGGCCTACGCCTGGCACGCGGCCACGGCGGATCAGGTCACGGACGGGGCCATCACCACGGTTTCGTTCGCCCCCGGA
>JANQJH010000035.1 GCA_028281705.1 Verrucomicrobiales bacterium | reverse complement strand
AGCCGAAGCCTATGGAAAGCTTGCGCCGTTAGCCTGGAAACGGGCATGGCCGGTGCTTAGGGGGGAAGGGGGCCGCAAGGCCCCTGACCTACCCGATCTTACTCCCTGATCCTTAGGAACAAGGGACGGGGAGAGGGATCACGTGGCGCTGCTTGCGTGGGCTCATTCTGCCCTTAGGGTAGGGCCATGGAATGGTTACAGCGTCTCGTGGTCGTCGGGGTTGGCCTGCTTCTTCACGGTCAAATCGTCTGGGCCCAGTCTCCTCCCGGCACCGTGGCTGGAGCCGCTTCGGAGACGCCGTTCCCTCAGCTGGCTCAGGAGGAGCCTCTCGCGGAGCCCACGGCGGGGGAATTGCGCCAACTCGTTGGCGGTCTCGCCTCCGAGAGCTTTGCCATTCGCGAGCGCTCCCAGGCGGCGTTGCGAAAATACGCCGAGCAGCATCCCCTCGTGGTGCGAAAAACCCTGGCCAACGACTACGTGGAGTCGCTCGATCCCGAAGTGCGCTATCGGCTGGCGGAGGTGCTCTACGATGCGGTGGTCGATGACATGGTCCACAGCGGCTTTCTCGGCATCATCATGCGACCGAGGAACGTCGTGATCGATCGCAAGAGCGTTTCTTGCATCGGGGTCGACAGCATTCTGCCCAACTCGGCGGCGGCCCGGGCGGGGCTCCAGCTGGGTGATGAGATCATTCAAGTGGACAATCTCACGTTCAACGCCATGCCCATGGTGCGTCAGCAGGGCCAGATTCCGGTGCAGACCTCGCCCAACTTGCTCAAGTTCAAGACTTACATCGGAGGGAGAAAGCAGGGGACCGAGGTCACGCTCAAGATCCGGCGCATCGTCGATGGCAAGGCGACGATATTTGAGGTTCCTGTCCGGCTCGGGAGGCGCACCCGGGATCTGATGGAGCCCGAGGAGCTGCGGGCCGAGGACGAATTCTTCGAGAAATGGCTGCAGCAGCAGGCCAAGGCGTCTTCATCTGAACCGGCGCCCAAGTAAGTAGCGGCCATCGAGAATACTCGGGAATTCGTAGGGCTAGCGCCTCGTTTTCCGTGAGTGCCGTTTGAGGAGCAGGCCATTTTGGATACCCCTCGAGGCCGGGCAATTCACTTCAGAATTCTTGATGAATAAGATCTCTTGAATTTCTGACTTGATTTATTAGATTACTGGATGGCCTTCTTCCCCAGCCTCCCTGAGCACCATGGTGGGCGCTTCCGCCGAGCGCTTGGAGCAATCGGGTTGCTCGGGCTGGTCGGACTCGCCAGCAGCTGCCAGCAGCGGCCCTTTGCGTTTTGGCGGTCATCTTCGCAGCAACAGGGCTACGGTCAGCCACCGTACCAGCAACAACAACAGCAGCAGGCCTGGAACAATCCGTATCCGTCGACCGCCGGGGGATACGCCACCGAGGGTTACGGTCAACCGCGGGGCCAGCGGATCCAACCGAATGGTTCTTCTTCGGCTCAGCCCTATGCGCCAGGGTACCCTTCCTACCAGGCGCCCCTGGCCCAGCCGACGACGTCATCCTCCGGTGGGAGCGCGGCGCCGAGTCGGTGGAACTCGGGGAATTCCTGGGAGCATCGCGCCCAGCAGCAGCCCAACTGGCGCGGTTCCGGCGTGGGATGGCAGCGCGGGCACCGCAAGACACCGGGGAGTTTCTCTCGCAGGACGAAGAAGGCAGCCGCGCCCTCGGTTGCGGCCAACAGCTGGCAGACCGCCCCTTACTATGCCAACACGCCGGCCTCATCCGGTCTTCCCCCTTCGGGCTATGGCCCTCCCACGACCTATGATCCCTACGCCTCGGCACCGGCCACGGGATACGGATATGATATGACCGGATCGGGGCAGGCTTCGTCGTCATCCTATGTGATCCAGAAAGGCGACACCCTGACCGGGATTGCCAAGAGGCATCAGGTCTCCCTGAGCGAGTTGCTCCGAGCCAATGGTCTAACGCAAGATCAGATTATCTTTCCGGGTCAGCCGCTGACGATTCCGAGGTGAGCCGTGGTTAGACAGAGGCAAGGACTCGTGTTATCGGGGGGGATGAATCGTCGTCACCTTCTACAGTCTGCGACTCTGGCATCCGTCGGGGCCTTGACAGCCACTTCTCGCCAGGCGCGTGCGGACGAGGCCGCCTCTCCTGCCGCTGCCGCGCTCCCCAATCGCATCGGCGTCTCCACCTATTCCTTCTGGCGCTTTCGCAATGCCGATTACCGGCCCATCGAGAAGTGCCTCGACCTCGCGGCCGGCATGGGCTTCGACGGCGTGGAGATTCTCCAGAAACAGATGCCGGACACGGACAACGCCGCGCTGCAAAAGATCAAGCGGCACGCCTTCTTGTTAGGCTTGGATCTCATGGGATTCTCCACCCATCAGGATTTTGTCTCCCCGGACAAGGGATCCAGGCAAAAGAACATCGATCACACCCTGGACACCATCGAGCAGGCCTATCGGTTAGGCATCCCGACCCTACGCTTGAACACGGGACGCTGGGGAACGATCAAGACTTTTGACGCGCTCATGGCCAATCGGGGCATCGAGCCTATCCTCGAGGGCTACACCGAGGATCAGGGTTTTGAGTGGGTCATTGATTCGGTGGCCAAGCTCATTCCCAAGGCGGCCGAATGCGGCGTCATCCTCGGTTTGGAGAATCATTGGGGGCTGGGACTGACGCCCGAGGGCGTGATGCGGGTGGTCGATGCCATCGATTCGCCCTGGCTCAAGGTCACGCTCGACACGGGGAACTTTCTTGAAGATCCCTACGAGCGATTGCAACAACTCGCGCCTCACACGGTGCTCCTGCAGGCCAAGACTTACTATGGCGGCGGGACGTGGTACACGCTGGATCTGGACTACGCACGCATCGCCGGCATCATGAAGAAGGCGAATTACCGTGGTTACGTTTCTCTGGAATATGAAGGCAAGGAAGACCTCCTCAAGGCGATTCCCAAGAGCCTGGCATTGCTGCGAAAACACTTTTGAGAGCACCTGCCGGTCGCATGCGCAGACTCGAACCTCAATCTGGGAGGGGCGGCGGTCTGAGTAGGCATGTACTGTCCCTCATGTGAACAGCGGATCGAATCCGGAGTGGAGCACTGCGATCTCTGTGGCTTCCATTTGGGCGCGCTCGACCGGCGCTATGGGAATGAGGAGGTCGCCATGGATCAGGTGACCGACGCGACGCATTTCCTCCGGACGCACGAGAAGGACAAGCTGTTAGAGGTCATCGACGCGTTCGAGGCGCAGTTTCCCCAGCTTTTTCCCGCCTTCTACGTGGCGGAATTGCCAGAGGGAACGAAGCTGACCGAGTTCGCTGTGTGGTTGCTCAATCGAGCTCGCGTCGCCGTCCTCGACGAATTCCGCGAGAGTGAGAATGGATTTCTCTTCGTCATTGATCTCACGAGCCGGTCCATGACCGTGGTCCCGGGGTATTTTGCCGAGAGGTTCGTCAGCGAGAAGGATCTGCAGGAGCTTCTCCGGGATGCCAGCCCCTACGTTGAGGCCGGCGATCTGGCTCAGGCCATGGAAAAACTGGTCAACGATCTCCGGCTGATTCTTCGGCGCAACTATCGTCTGCTTCTCAAATCAGCCAAATTGGGATTGGTCGCGCCCTCGGAGAGTTTCGCCAGCTTGTCGTATTCGAGAGCGTCGTCCGAGTGAGGGGCGCCTGTTGATGGTTGAGTTCGGAAGTGGATGAGACTCAGCAGGAGTATTGACGATACGGGCCTGGGCCTTATTCTCCTGGCGTGCCGCCGATCTCTGAAGTCGAGTTTTCCAGCCACTACGCGTTGATGAATCAGTTCCTCTATGAGGGGAAGGCGCCCAACGTGAAAGAGATGACCGAGCAGGCCCTGGAAGCGGGGCGCGATGTGGATGAGATCTTGCAGGACGGCTTGATCGCCGGCATGAGCGTGGTAGGCGAGGATTTCAAATACAATCGTCTCTATGTGCCCCAAGTGCTGATCGCGGCCCGCGCCATGAAGGCCGGCATGGCCGTTCTCAAGCCGCTCTTGACGAAATCCGGTGGCGGCCGTTCGGCGGGTACGGTGGTCATGGGAACGGTGAAGGGAGATCTTCATGACATCGGCAAGAACCTCGTTTGCATGATGGGTGAGGGAGCGGGGTTCGAGATGGTGGATCTCGGGGTCGATACCAAGGTCGAGACCTTCATGGAGGCCGCGCGCGAGCACCGGGCGGGCATTGTGGGAATGAGCGCCTTGCTCACCACGACCATGCCCTACATGAAAGTCGTCATCAATGCCTTCCAAGAGGAGGAAGATCTTCGCGATGTGGTTATTTGTGTGGGTGGCGCCCCGGTGAGCGAGATGTTCGCCGAGGAGATTGGGGCTGACGGCTACGCCGCCGATGCCTCGAGTGCCATCGAGCTGTTTCAGAAGATGTATCCGGTGGCGACGACTGCTAGCGTTTAGATCCTGCTCCCACGGCAATGCCCACGCTCTCGATCAACGGTGTCACGCTCGAGACGAGTTCCGGTTCCTCGATCTTTGAATGCGCCGAGTCCGTCGGTGTGCGCGTCCCGACGTCGTGTTTGAAGAACGGCAAGTGCCGGGAATGCATGGTGGAGGTTGAGCAGGGGATGGACGCGCTCTCTCCGCGGACGGAGGAAGAACGTCATCTTGCGGGAACCTTCAGGCTCTCCTGCCGGGCTCGGGTGGTTTCTCAGTCGCCGGCTGATACCATTCGCTGCCGTACCTTGCGCCGTGGTCATTTGCAGATCGCCGAAGACGGGACGAGCGCGGGACGTCTTCCCCAACCGGATCCCGCGGTCACGCGTCTCGGTGAGCAGGTCTTGATCGACGGAGAGCCGGTTGGGGAAGACGTCCCGCGCTCGTCCCGTCTTCGGCGATCTGCAAATGACCACGGCGCAAGGTACGGCAGCGAATGGTATCAGCCGGCGA
>JANQJH010000659.1 GCA_028281705.1 Verrucomicrobiales bacterium | reverse complement strand
TTCATTACACAATTTCATGTTCGCTCTCAATCCCCAGTAGCACCGTCATCCTCAATTCGATTCAAACCATGGCATTCACAAAAACAAAGACAGCGATCGTCGTCACCGCTCTGGCGGCCATCCCCATCGGCCTGCAATGGAACGAGAACCACGTTCTCAAACAGCGTCTGCTTGAGCTGAGCGCCAATCAAACGCGCATTCACGTCGAGCCGAATCTCACATCCACTATGGATGGAATGACCGGTGACGCGTCCGGAAGCAATCAAACAGTGCCAAACGGGTTGAGACGCAGCAAGGCCCCAAAAGCGTCGAACTGGCCCGGTGATCGAGCTACCTTTGCCCTTCCGAGGGAACTTCTCAACTCGTTGAACATCGGGGTCATGGACGAATCCACCCTCGCCATCGACGACAAGATGAAGACCGTTCTGGAACTGACATCCGAAGAAACGCAACAGTTGGAAGAAGGCATACGCGCCCTTCGCCAACAGATCTGGGATCATGAGCGCTCCCATGTGGAGGAGCTTGAGGTGTCCGAGAACCGGCAGGCCTATTTTATCCCCGCCTTTCCGGAGGTCGGCCAGGAGATCAAGGAAGGCATTGGACGACTGGCAAAGGACACCCTCGGAGACGAGCGCGCGGCATTCTTCATGCATCGTTTCTCGATTCTCGCAGATGGTCGCCTGCGAACTTTTGGTAGGTTCGGAGAGTACGGACGTCAGATCGAGTTCACCTACCGCGACGACCAAGATCGCATTGGTGTCAAAGTGAGTCACTACGACGGCCCTCTGGAAGAGGGAAAGCATCGCATGCAACGCGGCGCCTCTGTGGACGAAGTGCCGCAAGAGTTCCGGCATCTCTTCCGAGAGGAAGTGTCACCAGCGCAGGACAGGTGAAAACTCGCGCAGAGGGGCGCCTACGTCAGACATTCACTCATTCATTCATTTAGAACCCGATCGTCCATCGAACACCTTCTTGACTAACTCCGGCGCGACACGATCGGGCGGTTGGGCCTCAATCCAGGCCCTGGCCGCGGCCTCATCCTGACGGAGCCACCTGAGCATCGCGTTGTGGAGGTGAGGATTGAGATCTCCCTCGTAATCCATGTCGGCAAACCACGACACGCCTGCCTCGGGATCGCTCTCCATCAGCGTGTGGGCCAGCCCAGAAATGGCGGCGTCACGGGCGCGTGATTTGGCCAGGGAACCAACCCATTCGGAGGCGGCCAGGGGGTCCTTGAACGACCACTGCGATGCAATCTGAAAAAAGGCGCCCCGACGTGCCTCGCCCGATGTTAGCATGGTGCTCATTTCGGCAGCTCGTGCAGGATCACGGGAGGCGTAGTTCTCGAGAAACCCGCCCCAGAACCGGTCGCGATGAGCCTCGGGTACGTCTTCGAGCATGCCTTGGGCAATGCCGGCATCGTGGACCAGCGCCCCTCCAAACCGTTCGTAGATTTTGCCGCTCGCCAGGTCCTCATCGAGACCGGAAAGGTAATGCAGTGCCTCATTCGGTTCCGTCGATGCCCACCCCGCGATCGCTCTTCCCATGGCGAACTCTTGTTCCTCGCCTTCGCTGTTCTCCGCAAGCCAAGCCAGTGCAGACCGGGGGTCCTCGTAACTCATCTGAGCCACGATGTCCGTCTCAATCTTCCGTCTTCTCGCAGAATCGCCGATCGTCGCCGCCCGTTTCAGCGCCCGATGCGGATCGGCATACGCTAGCATTCGCCACAATCCAGCGTCTTTCTCAGCAGGAAAAAAATCGACCTGTTCCCTTGAAACCCCGCTTTGAACGAACTTGAAGGCGCCCTCCGTATCGCTCAGCACCCAGGAGGATAGAAGAGCGCGCTTGGCCACGATTCGAGAGCGATAGGGCAAGCCTTCCAGGGCAACCAGAGCTTCTTGCGGCGCCGACTCCCCCCAAGCCGAGAACAGGGCTTCCAACGTTTCGTAGTCTGGTGGCGCTTCATCTTTGATACGCTCGAACAACCTCTTCAAATCACGAGGAGGCAGATCGAGAACGGCGGAACGGTGCTCTGCCGCTTCCTGCAGCGTACGTCGTCGCCCATCCAGTCCTTTCTCTAACAGGTCTACCGCACCCGACAATCGATTGAAGCGCTTGTCCGGCAGCACTGTCGTGGGCACGATACTCCGAACGACCGCGCTCTCCGGCTTCATGGCCTCTCGAACCGCGAACCCAATCGCCAGTCCAACGACGATGGCCACGAGGTGTCTTCTCCAAACAGCGTGTCGTCGCGGCATCATGGCGTGTAACGTTGCGAAATCTTTTTAATCATGGAGTCCTTCACACCGGGCTGACTGGCATACCAGTCCACCGCGCTCGGGGCATCAATTCCCGCCCACGCCGTCGCCAGATCCCATCTTGCCGAGAACCTCGTATCACTGGGAGGGAGCGCCTCCACCAAGGGACGAATTTGCTCGATCGCGGCAGAGGTTAGGTTCCGCAAATCGCTGCGGCGCGACGCCAAACTGGCGGCCAATCCGGCCACAAACGCACTCCGCCCTCGCCCCTCTTCGAACTTCGCTAGAACCGCTTCAACGAGGCTCAGGTCATTCAGTCCCTGCCCAAAGGCCGCGATGATCTGTTCGTCAGAGACATCGGCGTCGAGATCGAGCAGGGCTTCCATGGCTCGCGCGGGATCGGTTTCGGCCCATTTCTCAACCACTCGCCGAAGGGTCGTTTTCTCCAGACTCCCCTCCAGCCGATCCAGTGTTTCGAAAAATGCCTCCTCCGGCTGATACTCCGCCAGATCGTCCAACAAACGTCCATACCAGTTGTCTCGGCGCACACTGTCTTCCTCCCAGGTGTCCAACCACCGGATCCCCGCCATCGCGTCCTGACTTCCAAAGCCATTCATCACAAGATGCAGAATTCGCGTTTGGGCGTCGGGATCTTCAATTTTCAAAGCCATCTCAGCCGCATCGAGGGGATCGCGCTCAGCGTGGGTGTACCAACGGGTTGTCACGAGAGCCTCTCGATCTCCGTCTCGAGGAAGGCCATCGAGGAAGGCGTCCACGGCCGCCGGATCATGCTCTAGCCATCCCACGACGATGCCGCGCAGGGCGGACTGCCTCAATTTGGGAACACCCATCTCACCGGTCGCGGCGATGGCTTGCTGAGGATCAAATTGGGCCCAGCGCGCAAAGAGCCCCATCGCCGCATTGAGAGTCTTGAGATTCCGTGATGCATCAAACAGCTGCTGTACGGCAGCGAAGGCCGCCGGCACCTCGTCCTCTCCCAGTCCCATCATCAGCTTGTCGATCCTAGCATCGATCTGATAGGGATTCGTCAGGGCGAGGATTTCCTGCATTTCCGCGAGGAGTTCCTCGCTGGATCGCGATCGGACGGCCTCGGAATCGAGTTCATTTCCCGGCAGTGCCCCGTCGAGACCGAGCGGTAGAGTGAGATTCGACGAAAGCGATAGTCGATCGGCCTCGAGGTGATTCGACCGCCATTGCAGTCCGATGGGTATGAGGGCCGCGCAGGAGGCGGCGACGATGGAGAGTTTGTATCCTGACATGATAAGCAATGTTTGCGACGCGAGGGAAGCCTCCGTCGAAGACTTGGCCGCCATGGCTAGCTGCGTGATCTGTTCCGTCCCCATGGGAGGGACCTCGCCGTTCAAATGGTGACTGAGACAAACCCCCAGCGCCGCCGGTGGAACGATCGCCCCTCGCTGTCTCAGAAGGCGTGATAGCCGATCGAGCGCCCGATAGACCTGAGTACGGCAGGCGGCCTCCGATTTACCCAACAATCGCGCGATCTGTTGATAGCTGGAGTCCTCGTAGAACCGCATGATGACGGCATCGCGATCATTCGGTGAAAGATCTTCGATCGCCTGATCCAACAGCGGGATGACGCCTTCCCATTGGTTCGATTTACTCTCGGTTGACGATGCTTCCTCAGCGGACCGTTCGGCAGCATAAGCTTTCATGATCTTTCCCCGTTTGGCCTCTCTCCGATTGACATTGGCCGCGCTAAAGTGCGCGGTGCGGTGGAGCCAAGCCGCCAGTTTCTCGGGCTCCCGAATCGTTCCCGCTTTTCTCGCCAAGGTGACGAAGACCTCTTGCGTCACCTCTTCGGCCAAGCCGCGGCTACGCGTACGGCGGAGAGCCGTGCCAAACACCATGGCCCCGTGTGCCCGGACGAGACACTCAAAATCAGCGCTCTGGCCGGTCTTCAGATAGCGATCAAGCAGCGTTTCGGACTCCATGGGATGACAATTCTATCCCATACGTGTCCGGAAGACCGAAAATGAAACAGGTCCAGGGAAGAAATCTGCAATTCTTGTAACGAATCAGTGCCAGCCTGGGGTAATAGCGTTGATGGAACCTCCCGAAAACTGCAGCCTCACCGACCGTGAACTGCTTGTCCGTTACGCCGACCTTGGAGACGAGGGGGCCTTCGGCATGCTCGTTCAGCGCCATCTGCGCGTCGCTCTCGGTTTGGCCCTGCGACGCCTCGGATGCCGCCAGAGCGGTGAGGGGGTCGCCCTCAATGTGTTTACCATCCTCAGCCGAAAGGCTAGGCGACTCCTCGACCACCCGGCGTTGGTCGCCTGGCTGCGACAAACGGCTATTTTCGAATCCGCCAAAGCCGCACGGCGCGACCGGAAGCACCGGCTCAAAATGATGGCCTATGAAGATCATCTCGAGCCATTCGCCGGCCTCGTCCCAGACACTCCGGCCGGCGTCCCCGGCTTCGAGATGATCTTCATAGGCCATCATT
>JANQJH010000625.1 GCA_028281705.1 Verrucomicrobiales bacterium | reverse complement strand
ATGCCCAGGCGCTGCTCGAGTTGCCCGGCCAAATCAATGAAATCCAGGCCCTCGTCTGCTACTGCCGCGATCCCAACCTCGACACCCTCACCGTGCTCCGCCAGCAACTGGCCGAAGTCCTACCGGGAGCCAAGGTCGTCAAGATGCAGGCCATCGCCCTCGCCCGCGAGAAGCAGCGCACCTTGATCGAGGATTACTTTGCCCTTGTCGTCCCGCTGGTCCTCATCGTTTGCGGGATCTGGATCGGCGCCCTGGCCATGCTCAACACCCGCGAGCGGTGTGAAGAAGTCGGCATTCTGCGAGCGCTGGGGCACGGTTCAGCCAAGATTTCCGCTCTCTTCTTCGGCAAGTGGGCCCTCATCGGCTTGCTCGGAGCCCTCGCCGGTTTCGGCCTGGGCACTGCCCTAGCACTGCAGGTGGGACCGGACCTCTTCAAGCTCACTCTGAAACACCTCAAGCCTAACTACCATCTGCTCGGCGCCAGTCTCATCGCCGCCCCGTCGTTTGCTGCTCTCGCCAGCTTCATTCCCAGCATGCTCGCCATCACCCAGGACCCCGCCACCACCCTTCGCGATGACTGAGAGCGCTTTTCTAACACTGCAAAACGTCAACAAGAAATATGCCAGCAAGAGCGGAGACGTCGCCGCCCTCTCCTCCATCGAGTTATCCGTCGCCAAGGGCGAGTTCGTCACCATCCAGGGGGCCAGCGGGAGCGGCAAGACCACGCTGCTACTCACCCTGGGTGGCATGCTACGTCCGACCGCGGGCTCGGTCATGATCGATGGCACGGATCTCTACGGTCTCTCTCCGCGCCGCCGCGCCACCTTCCGTTCCCACACCATCGGCTTCGTCTTCCAAATGTTTCATCTCGTGCCCTATCTCTCGGCCCTGGAAAACGTCCTCCTGGGCGGTCATCCGGAAAGGAACGGTGGAAACCCGGTCTCCACGAGAGAACGCGCCCAAACCCTCCTCGATGATCTGGGAATCGGCCGCCGCCGGCATCATCGCCCCTCCGAACTCAGCGCCGGCGAGAAACAACGCGCTGCCATCGCCCGGGCTCTGATCAATACCCCCAAACTCATCCTCGCCGATGAACCCACGGGCAATCTGGATCCTAACAACGCCTCCGAAGTCGTCCACTACTTGCAGAGTTTCCATCGCGGTGGAGGCACTGTCATCATGGTCACCCATGGCAACGCCGCCAATGGTGCAGCCACCCGCATTATCCATCTCGACGAGGGCCGAATCACTTCAGATACGAGCGAAACTTCCAGTGGAGGAGCTTGCCCGTGATGTGGCCACTCCCGTCCGCCCCATCTGCGTCCGTTCTATCGGTAATCCATCTCCAAGATGGTTGTGCTATTCTTCGTGTCCATCAGTCCCCGTCGAGCAACGCGCGAGCGTTCCCTTTCCATCGCAGAAACGTGACCGCTTCTTCTACGAGGTTCGCATCATGGAAATTGTGATGACGCTTGCTGTATAACTAACTTCTTGCGGCCTGGGCACCGGTTCCTCCCCGCCTCTCCAACACTTTCGTCATGACATCCTTGAGCCGGTTGAATTCAATGGGCTTCTCCAGAAATGCCGAGGCTCCGGCCTCGAGCATTTCCGTCCCCTTGAAGTGCTCACCGCTCATGCCAATGACAGGCCGCTCTCGGGACTGCTGCGTCGACCGGCGCACGAGTTCCGTCCCGGATTCCTCTGGCAGGTTGCAATCCGCCAAGATGACATCGGGCTTGGACACTTTGAGGTACTGTGATGCCGCCTTCACCGTCTCACAGGCGGACACGTGGAATTGCAGGTATTGCAGGGCGCGGACCAGAAAATCCCTCGCTGAGGGATCATCTTCAACCAGAAGGACAATCTTTTCTCCAGGAGCATTCATCGGTGTGGGGTATGATGGCTAACGTTCTACAAGTAGGTTCAATCCCAAACAGAATCCCTGCTTGCTCAAAAAACCGTGAAGATGATCTCCTGTAAATCAAGAAAGAGTGACATTCGCTCGTTTCATCTAGAACGCTAAGCCATTTCCATCAAATCTGAGTTGCGGCAAAACCGATGAGGCACAATTCATCCATTGGCGCACGAAGAACTCTCCCCGAAGAGACTCCAGAATCTCACGGGTATCAATCTCAACATTTTTGAGACTCAGATCGCCGCGCCACCCGGACCTTAGGAATCGGTTCCCTCTTTCTTGTTCAGAGAGCTCTTGAGGAGGAATCCGAATCCCAAGCCAAATACGAGCGTTCCCCAGAACACGAGTGGCGTCTTCACCTCCTCCAAGCCGTGAGGCAAATTCATACCAAACACCGAGGCGATGGCTGTGAGCGGTAAAAACAACGCCGCCAGCAGATTGAGCCGATGCCCGGCATTCGCCAGCTCATGGCCCGCCTTGGCCTGTTCCTCCGCCGTCTGAGCCAGGTCAAAATCAAGCCCGTTCTTGGCATCGTCCAACAGGAGCTCCGCGGCCCGTCCGATCTCTTGAGCCTCGTCTCGCAACGAGATGATGATCCTGTCGTGGATAATGTAATCTCTCGCAGCCTGCAAGGTCTCACTCACGTGTCTCGAGGCTCGGCGGATCGGATTGGCACTCTTGAGAATCTCGAAAAACTGTTTGGCCCTGGTCGCTTCACTGAGATCGTCTTCCAGTTGATTGATGCGCTCGCTGTAACGGGTGAGGAACTCTTTCAAAGCCGGCAGGCCCGTGCCCGGACCACTGGTCTTCCACACACCGTCAGGCGCCCGCCAGAACAGAAGCCCCTCCCTTTCCGGCACGCCAGGCTCCGGGACCTCGTGAAGGATCAGCAGGAGGTGTTCCTCTTCAAACATCGCGCGCTGCCGCCCGTAGTTGTCACCCAGCCTCTCGTGAAAGCGATTCGGAACTTCCTTCCACGTCCTTGGGATGAGCTTCGATTCCAGGTTCATGGGGGACCGTAACGAAAGCCGAGAAGCGATGTCAATGCCCACCCCGGATTCGGATTCCGATGGATGTGATGCTCAACAATGACAAAGATCAAGTCCGGCGACCTTCGTCTTTCCAAAACCTCCTGATCTCAAGTAACGTTTCAAGCGTGAGCAAACCTCTCTACGATTTAACAATCAGTGCACTCGATTTGGAGGCGCTGATTCGAGACGATTCGGTCGTCGTTGTCGACTGCCGCTGTTCACTCACGGATGCTGACTACGGGCGGCGAAGCTTCGCGGCCGGCCATCTGCCAGGCGCGCGATTCGCCAACCTGGAAGAAGATCTCTCACAGCATGGCGACCCCGCTCGGGGGCGGCATCCCCTTCCCGATTTCAAGCGATTCCTTGGCTTCTTGGGTTCACTCGGCATCAGCAAGACCAGTCAGGTCGTCGTTTATGATGATGTCAGCGGGGCCGTTGCCGGGCGTCTTTGGTGGATGTTGTCCCGCTGGCTCAACCACCAGGCCGTGGCCGTCCTGGATGGCGGATTCAAGCAATGGCAGGCGGCCGGTTTCCCCCTCTCCACCGAAGAGCCCGATGCCGAAGTGGCTGTCTATGAAGGAAGCGCGAATGATGATGCTTGGATCTCCACAGCGGCGCTCGTGGATTTGTTAGCGACCAATGCCGTGACCGTGATCGACGCCCGCAGCTCGGAACGCTATACGGGGAAGGAGGAACCCATCGATCCCGTGGCAGGACACATCCCTGGCTCGGCGAATCTGTTTCTGGGCGGGAATCTCAAGGCAGGCCTTTACGCTGATGATCAAACACTGGCACAACGCTTTGCCGGCGTCGTCGAGAAAGCAGGCGGCCCAGAGAACATCGTCCACAGCTGTGGCTCCGGTGTCTCCGCCGTGCACAACCTGATCGCGATGGAAAAAGGCGGCTTTTCCGGCTCGAGACTTTACGTGGGTTCTTGGAGCGAGTGGATCCGTGATCCCAACCGACCGGTCGCGAGAGCCTAGCGAGATACGTCAGGAATC
>JANQJH010000620.1 GCA_028281705.1 Verrucomicrobiales bacterium | reverse complement strand
CCTTGTTTCATCCTGAGGTCTTCCTGAGCGCGGGCGAGTTCGGCGGTCCGTTGGAGGACGAGGCTCCTGGCCGCGGTCAAACTGGCGCGGGCCTCACTGAGGAGGGCCATCGAACGGCGATCATCCAGCCGGGCGAGGACGGCGTCTTCGGCTACGGCGTCGCCCTCGTCGAAGAGAACGTGAAGGATGGCACCCTGTTCCCGGGCGGCCACGTCGGCCCGGGCCATGGCGCGGAGCGATCCGGTGACGGTTGCGGTGTTCTGCGCCATCTCCTGGTTCACGGCCTGAACGAAGACAGCCGCGGGCGGGAGACCCCCCTCGAGATCGGCGCCCTGATCGACTTCGGGTGCGTTTCCGATGATCTTGACGGCGAAGGCCAGTCCCAGGACAGCCAACGTTCCCAGGCCGGTGGTGACCGTACGCTGGCGGTTGAGCCAGCGCCGGGTGACCGGAGGAGATTCGTTGTCCCGAGATCCATGCATGGGCTGAATAGGGATGTGCCTACCTGCCAATGCAATCACGATTGTTGGATACCCTTTCTTTGCAGGATTGATCCTGTGGAGCGGATCGTTGAAGGGTATTCCGTGATCCCCAGCTGTTTGTGATTTCCGTCATCATACCGACTCTCAACGAAGCACACCACTTGCCCGAAACGCTGAGCGCTCTGGCGCAACTCGGTGAGGCGGTGGAGATCGTGGTCGTCGATGCCGGGAGTGAGGATGGGACGGCGGATGTGGCGGAAAAAATGGGTGCCCGGGTCATCACGAGTGATCGCCGGCAGCGTGCCCATCAGTGCAACCTCGGGGCCGCGCAGGCCTCCGGTGATATCTTGTGGTTTCTCCATGCGGACACCTGGGTTTCCCCCTCGGCCGTGCGTTCGATTGACGAGGCTTTGAAGAATCCGCGAGTGGCTGGAGGAGGATTCCGGCGGCGGTTTCGCTCGGCCTCTCCGCTCCTTCTCGTGACCTGCATGCTTGCTAGTTTGCGCGGCCGCTTGTTCGGGCTCTATTTCGGAGACCAGTCCCTGGTTGCGCGGCGGGTGGTGTTCGAAGCCATCGGAGGGTTTTCAGATCTTCCGGTGTTTGAGGATTTCGATTTGTGTCAGCGATTGCAGAAGGAAGGGAAACTGGCATGTCTGGGACCGCCGGTGCGCAGTTCCGCTCGACGGTTTGAGAAGCGGGGAGCCCTGGCGGTGACCTTGCATGACCTTTGGTTAACCCTTCGTTATCAGTGGGTTCGACGTTTTGGGGCGAGCGGGAATGGATCGCACTGAACCTCGTTGATGGGAGCCGTGAGCCGGATTCGATTTGCCCTTGCTGGAACCGGGCTTCGCAGCTAGAAGCCTGCATGACTTGGTGGGAAGCCATAATTTTGGGGATCGTTGAAGGACTGACGGAGTACTTGCCGGTGTCGTCCACAGGGCATTTGATTCTTACACAACGCGCGTTTTCCCTTCCGATCACGGAGGCTTCGAATGCCTATGCGGTGTGCATTCAGGCCGGGGCCATTCTCGCGGTGCTGGGACTTTATTGGAAGCGGGTCTCCGAGATGGCCACTGGCTGGCTGGGCAAGGTGGGCATTGGAGAGGGGAGTGAGAACGGGTTTCACATGGGGGTGAACATCATCGTGGCCTTCATGCCCGCGGCCGTTCTGGGGGTTCTTTTCGATGACATGATCGAGGAGAAGCTCTTCAACCTTTGGACCATCGTCATCGCCTGGTTTGTTGGGGGGCTCGCCATTCTCGGCACGGCCTACTACCGCCGGAAACGGCGGCAGGAAGCGGGTAAGGGGAAAGACCTGATCCAGTTGACTTGGCGGATGGCGCTGGTGATCGGGTTTATTCAGTGCCTCGCCATGTGTCCGGGGACCAGCCGAAGCCTGGTGACGATTGTGGGAGGCGTACTCGTCGGGCTGAGCCTCAGTGCCGCCGTGGAGTTCAGCTTCCTCCTCGGCGTTCTCACACTGTGTGCGGCCACGGTCTACAAGGCGAGGGACGCCGGGCCCTTGATGGTGGAGGAGTATGGATGGACGCCCATGATCATCGGATCGATCGCGGCCTGGATTTCGGCGGTGATCGCCGTGAAGTGGATGGTGAGTTATCTCCAGAGACACAGCATGGTGATCTTTGGCTACTACCGGATCCTTTTGGCGATCGGCGCGGCGGTCGCCATTGTTATGGGGATTCTGAAAACGGAAGGTATTAACTGAGGCTCTCAGAAAGGTGGGGGGTGACCGCGCGATCTTCGTGGTTCCGCCCCGGTGTGATCGCTTGCTTTTGAGAGTGAGGGTTGGTTTCTCCTTGCGATTCGGGGGGAAGTGTCGAGGTTCGAAGCAGGTTCTTGCCTATGACTCGGCTTCATCTCATCATTGCGGTTGGCATCGCGGCTTGCTGGTTCGGGGCGACTGAGCAACTGATGGCGCGAGACGTGATCCGGCACATCTTGGCGGATGGCTTCGATTATCCGGTGGGTAAACCGGATGGCAAAGGCTACTACAAGTATCGTGGTTACACGCCCAACGGGCACTTGGGTGAGGATTGGAACGGCGTCGGGGGGGGCGATTCCGATTTGGGAGATCCCATCTATTCCGTGGCCCATGGGGTGGTGGTGTTTTCTGATGATGTGCGGAAGGGGTGGGGCAATTGCGTGATTGTGAGACACGCCTACCGGGATGATCGCGGCAAGATTCGCTATGTGGATTCCCAGTATGGGCATCTCTTGAAGCGCTATGTGAAGTTGCACGACCGCGTTCGTCGAGGACAGCAGATTGGCTCCATGGGGTCCAATCGAGGGATGTATGCCGCCCATTTGCATTTTGAGATGCGCAAGGAACTGCGGCTGGGAATGAACCGGTCTTCGTGGCCGCGGAACAACTCCTGCTACTATCATCCGACGAATTTCATCAAGAGCCATCGCAAGCTCCGTTCGTCGACCAAGCTCTACCCGATTCAGGTCAACACCTTTGCCGGGCAGGGAAGACTGGGAAAAGACCCTCGATTGAAGAACTTGGAAGTTCCGGTGACGGAATCCAGTTTGAGACCGATTGAGAAAAAAGGCTCCGAGGAGAAGAGTTCCGTTCTGAGGAATATTCTTTCGAGATTGCGCAAGGAGAAGGATGATGAGAACGAGGAGGCCTTGGAGAAGATGCGGAGGCGTCTGAAAAAGCGCTAAGTGGTGCATTGGCGGGCCTGAGACGCCGGTGAAGCACGGCGAAGCTACCGCAAGGACGTTCGATTGGGTTAAAGTTTCCTTTGGATTGAAGTTTAAGTTTGGTGAAATGGGGCCTCGTTTCGACTGAAATACTCATGCATTTGAGGTTTTCTGGGGAGAGCCATAAAAATTTTTCACAAATACTGGACCTAGGTTCATGGCCTGGTTCCGAGGGAGAGCTGCTTCAGTATTGACCGGCTTAGCTGATCTGGGTAATCTTGAGGTTGCTTCATGACTAGGGCCAGTCCGATGCGTGCAAGGCACGAGGGCGTGGTCGAACCTAAAACCCAGTTACCTCTATGCTAGAATTCGCACTCGATCGTTATCCTTTAGACCTCTGTCTTCCCGATGGTCTTGAAATCAAGATCCGTCCGCTTGACCGCTATGACGAAGACATTTTTCAGCAATTCATGCTCTCCGTGCCCGCCGTGGACCGGCTCTTTATCAAAGACCGGATGTCTGACAAGTCGCTCTTTCAGCGGTGGTGCAGCGAGATTGACTACGAGTCCAATTTGCCGCTGTTCGCCTTTCATGAGGATCATCTGGCGGCCGTGGGGACGCTCCATCAACGCCACGGGGGGTGGCGGCGCAACATCGGTTCCGTCAGTGTGCTGGCGCATCCAGACTATCGCGGTCACGGTTTGGTGAATGTTCTGTTGTCGGAATTGATCGATCTCTCCCGGCATGACGGTTTGAACAAGCTTGAAGCCGAGTTTATCGGCGAGCGGGAGGACGGCATCCGGGTATTCTCGACCGTGGGCTTTGATGAGCTCGTCCGCCTGCCCGAGTACGTGCAGGATATGGATTCCAGCTACCATGACTATGTCCTCATGGGCATGGATTTGGTACCGCCGGAAGAGTTCTGCGTCGCCGGAGATTGATCCCGCGGCCGGACTGAATTTGCTCGTCGACGGAAGGGCGAAGCCGCAAGGTGTGAGGAAAATCATTTCCTCATGAATCGTCGATCGTTCTTTCAAGGCTCAGGTGCGGCATCTGCCGGTTGTCTTTTAGGTGGATGGGGGAGTGCCTCCGATATTGAGGCGGCTCAAGTTCCGTTGGACGGCGCCCGTCTGCGGGCGCGAAACGGCAACCGGTCCACCGTGGCCTGTCAGCGCGGGATCGTTTGCTCGAGCCAGCCCTTGGCCAGCGTCGCGGGGCTCGATATTCTGAAAAAGGGAGGATCGGCCATTGATGCCGCGGTGGCGGCCAATGCCGTTTTGAGTGTGGTCGAGCCCATGAGCTGTGGACCTGGGGGGGACTTGTTCGCCATCCTCTGGAGTGAGAAAGACCAGAAGCTTTTCGGCCTCAATGCCAGTGGCCGTGCGCCCCATGCCTGGAATTTGGAGGCGGCAGAGAAGTTAGGCATCGATTCCATCCCGGTCTATTCGCCGCTGGCCTGGAGCGTACCTGGATGTGTCAGTGGTTGGGGGGCCCTGCACGATAGGTTCGGCAAGCTGAAGTTCGAAGAGATCCTCGAGGCTTCCATCGATTATGCGAGGCACGGGTTTCCGGTTTCGCCCATCATTGCGCGAGGGTGGTTGGGCAATCGCGGACGAGAAAAGTATGAGACGCTCTATCAAACGTACGCGCCTGACGGAAAGGCACCGGGATTTGGAGACATCTTCAAGAATCCGGGCATGGCGGATTTTCTCGAAATCATTGCCAAGGGCGGTGCCGATGCCTTTTATCGTGGGGAGGTCGCCGAACGCGTGGTGAAGTTTTCCCAGGCGCAGGGAGGGCATTTTTCCCTGCGGGATTTTCAGGATCACAAGGCTGATTGGGTGGACCCGGTGAGCGCACATTATCGGGGCTATGATGTGTGGGAGATCCCGCCGAACGGGCAGGGGATCGCCGCTCTGCAGATCATGAACATGTTAGCGGAGTTTGACATCCCCGATCTGGAACCGAACTCCGCCGAGCACCTGCATCTCTTCATCGAGGCCAAGAAGCTCGCCTTTGAAGATCGGGCTGTTTACTACGCCGACATGGATTTTGCCGAGGTGCCGTTGCAACAGTTGATTTCCAAGGACTATGGCAGGGAACGGGCCAAGCTGATCAACCCGAAGCGGGCGGCGCAAAAAGTGGCTCCTGGAAGATTGAGCGGGTCTTCGGATACGGTTTATCTCACGGCGGCAGACGGCGAGGGGAACATGATTTCACTCATCCAAAGCATTTACCATGGCTGGGGGTCGCATTACGTGCCGGATGGTTTGGGATTTGCCTTACAGAATCGTGGGTCGTCGTTCTCGCTCAATCCAGAGCATCTGAACAAGCTGGAACCTCACAAACGTCCGTTCCATACCATTATCCCGGGCTTTCTCACCCAGGATGACCGGCCGTTGATGTCGTTTGGCGTGATGGGTGGTGATTTCCAGCCACAGGGTCATGCCCAGGTATTGATGAATATGATCGACTTCGGCATGTCGCCCCAACAGGCGGGCGACCAGGCACGCGTCATGCATTCAGAAAGCTCGACGCCGACAGGCGCCCGCAGCACGGGACCCGGAATGGTGAGCTTCGAGCATGGGATCACGGAGTCCGTGAGACTGAAGCTGGCGGAAATGGGGCATCGGGTTCGCGGGGGAGAGGGAGCCTTTGGAGGCTATCAGAGCATCTGGCGCATGGAGGAGCCGCGTCGCTACTTCGGAGGATCGGATCCGCGGAAGGACGGCTGCGCCATTGGTTACTAGTCGATTGGGGTGGCGCTGCTGGCGAGAGAGATGCGGATCCTTTTGGCTCTAGATAAATTCAAGGGGACGCTGACCGCCCTGGAGGCTTGTGCCCGTGTGCGAGAAGGCCTGACGGCGTCGGGTTTCGCGGATGCCGAATTCACGACGTGCCCCATTGCCGACGGTGGGGAGGGAACGGTCGAAGCCCTCGCGGCCCGGCTCCCTGGGAAACTCTGTGAGGTCGAGGTGGAGAACGCGGTGGGTTCGCGTTCCGTGACGGCTCGGTACTGGATGGATCGTTCGGCTCCAGATGGCGTCACGGCATACATGGAAATGGCGTCGGCCTCGGGTCTGGCGCTCCTGGAGGCGGCGGAACTCGATCCCGAGCGGGCGACGACGTTTGGCACGGGACAGCTGATGCGGGCGGCGCTGGCGGACGGCGCGAAGCGCTTGGTCATTGGACTCGGGGGGAGTGCGACCAATGACGGCGGTAGCGGATTGGCGCGCGCCCTGGGGTATCAGTTTCTCGATGGGGAGGGAGCCGAGCTCGTTTGGCCGATGGATTTGGTGCGTCTGGCGGAGATTCGGCCGCCGGCTCAGGCGCCGTCTTTCGAGTGTCTCGTCCTGGCGGACGTGACCAATCCGCTGCTGGGCCCGGACGGGGCGACGGCGGTCTACGGACCGCAGAAAGGAGTGACGGCGAAGAGCTTCGAGCATTTGGAAGCGGCACTCACCAGGCTGGCCGACGTGGCGGCGCGAGACTTGGGGCTTGATTGTCGGGGTGTGGCCGGCGCCGGGGCGGCCGGTGGTTGTGCCTTTGGGTTGGTGAGCTTCGTCGGGGCCCGGATCGTGCCGGGTTTTGACTATGTGAGCGAGTGCACGGGGTTGGAAGAGGCGATCGGCGAGGCCGACCTCGTCATCACCGGAGAGGGGCGCATGGACAGCCAGACTCTCTCGGGCAAGGGGCCGCACGGGGTGGCGCGATTGGCGGGCAAGCACGGTAAGCCCGTGGCAGCGCTCTGTGGATCGGTGGAGGAGAAGGCGCGGCCGGTGCTGATCGAGACCTTTGGATGTCTGCGAGCCCTGACTGACGATGTCAGTCCGTCCGAGGCGATGGAGCGTCCCGGGGAATCGCTCGTTCAGTCGAGCCGGCGTCTGGGGGAGATGCTTCGGTGAGCGAACGCCGGTGGATGAGGGCCTGAGTTCTCCTGGATAGCGGGATTTCGAGCTTGCCTTCGTCAGTCCGCAAGTGAGAATGACACTACGCTTCCTAGGATCGACTTATATCTAACCAATCTTTCGCGACCATGCCGTTCTCGCCTCGTTTTCCCACTCGCACCGCGGTCCCAGCCGCTCTCCTTGCGGCCCTCTTGCCCCACCAAGGGGTGCGCGCGGAATCAGCCGGTTCTTCCGTTTACGATGCCTGGGCCGAGCGTCAAGGGGTAGCGGAGCAAGCGCTGACGGGGGATGCCGATGAGGATCAGTTGACGAATTTCCAGGAGTTTGCGCTGGGAACGTCCGCCACCGAGAAGACGCCGGTCAGTGCCTATCAGCAGTTTGCCTTGGTGGATCACGGCGGAAAGACCTATGCGGAGTTCACTTACCGCCGGTCCTACGAGGCGCGGGATTTGGGTGTTCAGTATACCATCCAGCGCTCGGAGAATCTCCGTTCATGGCGCGAGGCCAAGCCGCTCATCCTGTTGACGGAGAAGACGGCGGTCTCCACGGATGGGACGAGCGAGACCATCACGATGCGTCTCGACGAAGAGGTGGCGGCGCACCAGGGGCTGTATTTTCGCCTGATGATTGAAGGAGCGACGACCCAGGCAGTGGACGCCGCCTGGCCGGAAACGGTGCCCCTGGAGTCTCTCGACGGCACCAATGGATTCGCCATTCGCGGTGGGCGTGAGGACGACATTCTCGGCGCTGCGGTGTCGAACCTGGGGGACGTCAATGGAGACGGATTAGACGACGTGATCGTCGGGGCGCGTGGCGCCGGGGACGATCGCAACGGGAATTTTTCAGGGGAGGCCTATGTGGTTTTTGGATCTCGCGTTCCCCTGGTGGCCATCGGGGTGGAGACGCTTGATGGGACCAATGGATTCACCATTCTGGGGGCGGATCGGGATGATCGTTTGGGAAGTGTTTCCGCTGCCGGTGACGTGAACGGTGACGGACTCCACGACATCCTCGTGGGGGCGCATCTGGCGGATCTCCCGGAGAAGAATGCGGGAGCAGCCTACGTGATTTTTGGGACCGGGGATGGCTTTCCGGCGATCCTGGACGTCGACAGTCTCGACGGAACGAACGGTTTTGCCATGCGCGGGGCCTCTGAGTGGGATCGCACCGGGGTGGCGGTGGCCAATGCCGGGGATCTCAACGGGGATGGCCTTGACGATGTGGCCGTGGGCGCCGACCTGGCGGATCCTGACGAAGCCCGTAGTGGGAAGGCCTACGTGGTGTTTGGCGATGACACGGGCTTCCCGGCGGAGATCGATCTGGACGCGCTGGATGGCACAAACGGGATCACTCTGGTCGGACCAGGTTTGGACAAGTTTGCCGGGCGCGACCTGGCCAACGCCGGAGATGTCAACGGCGATGGGATCACTGATTTGCTCATTGGCACGGGCGATCGGCGTCAGCGATCGGATACGATCACGACTCAAGATTTCTACGTGTTGTTTGGGAGCCGGGACGGATTCCCGGCACGGCAGCGTTTGGAGGCCTTGAGCGGCGATCGCGGTTTCCGCTTCCGCTTCAGCATCCGAGCCAACGAGTATGCTGGCGGGGTCGTTGCCGGGGACGGTGATTTTAATGGTGACGGTCTCTCTGACTTTGTCGTCGCCAATGAAGAGGGCGGGACCGATCCGCAGGCTGCGGGTGAGGTCTACGTGGTCTTCGGGAGTGCGGATGGATTCCCTGCGATTCTCCACGCGGATGATTTTGACGGCACCAACGGGACGATTTTCCGGGGAGTGGAGAACGATGACAATGCGGGGACCGACGTCGATCTGGTGGGGGATGTGAACGGTGACGGCATCGACGATCTGGTGGTCGGTGCTTCCCGGGCCAACGGCTTGAGCGAAGATGAGGACTTTACGGACGCCGGCGAATCCTACCTGATTTTTGGTGGCAACGGCTTTGCGGCCGAGGAGTCGATCGAGGCCCTCTTGGGAACGGGCGATGCCGTGTTCATCCCGGGCATTGAGGATGACGATCTCTCAGGCAAGGCCATTTCTCGCGCCGGTGACGTGAACGGAGACGGCATTTCTGATTTTCTCATCGGCGCCCATCGAGCCAATCGCGATATCGATGGCGATGGGAACTTTGAAGACAGCAACAATGGCGAAGCCTATGTGCTCTACGGCCGACCGGGTGTCGAGAGCAACGCCATGGTGGCGAACGACAACTAGGGGTGCAGGATCGTCCGTCCTCTGGCAAGGCGTCGTTTTTTAGCGAGGCTGAGGAACCGAGGCACGTCGTCGTTTTTGGTGAATACGAGCTCAGTGATGAGCCTGCGCGCCTCGATTTTGAGCGCGTCCATCGCTGGCTGGCGGACTCCTACTGGGCCGCCGGCATCCCCGCGGCGAGGCTTCGCCGGGCGATCGACCACACCTCCCTCGTCGCCGGCGCCTACCATCCGGTCGATGGCCAGTGTGGCGTTGCCAGAGTGGTGACGGATTTCACCCGCTTCGCCTATCTCATGGACGTCCTGGTGGATCCAGCCCACCGTGGCGGCGGCTTGGGCAAAGCCATCGTTCGCTTTCTGCTGGAGCACCCGCGCATGGGAGACATCGATTCCTGGACACTGGCGACGCGGGATGCGCACGGGCTTTACGAGGGATTTGGGTTCCAGCGGGAGCCTGATCCGGGTCGTTGGATGGTACGTCGAAGGGAGGGTTGAAACCAGGCGTCGGGCGGTGGATAATGGAACAACCCCACTTCGTGCTCTCTCTTCATGATGCGTCGCCTTTTGGTTTTCTTGCCCTTCGTTGGTCTCGGCTTGTCGCCGTCCGGTCATGCTCAGACCGTGGCCAACTTTGCCTTGCCCGATATCAATCCCAAGTCGGTCCGTTACACCGAGGTGGTCTCGCCGGACAACTATCGCCTGCAGGTGAGCGCCTATTACTTCGGGTCCGCGGGGTGAGGTTACTGCCGGTCGCAGTTTGCGATCCTGGAAGATTTGTTAGCCGAGATCAAGGCCTCGGCGCCCATGGCTAATGTGGAAGTGATTGGGATCAACCGGCTGGATCAGGAGTCGAACAATCCCCTGGTGACGGCTGATCGCACGCTTCCCTGGTTGCAGGACACGGACACGGCATCCCAGTGGGCCTCGTGGGGAGCGGTGTGGCGTGATGTCAGGATCGTGAGTTCGCGCCTCGAGTTGGCGGGGGTCTACAATCTCACGCCGAACGATTTGGGGAATCCGGCGAATCGGGCGACCCTCAAGCAGATGATCATGGAATCGGTCGACGCCAGTCAAGCCGATGCCGACGAGGATGGGCTGCGCGATGACTGGGAGCAGGCGTACTTGGGGGATCTCGCTTCGACCTCTGGAGCGGAAGACGATCCCGATGGTGATGGGTCTACCAATTTCGCGGAGTACGCCTTCGGGTCGCATCCGCGCTCCGCCGCCTCCCTTCCTCAGACCGCGGTGCTGCGTTTGGAAAAGGAGGATGGGGTCTATCCCGTCTTTGCCTTTTGGAGGCGGGCCGGCAGCGGTGTGACTTATGCCTGTGAGAACTCGGCGGACCTGGTCTCCTGGGCGGGTGCCGAGGCGGGGCTGCTGGAGATGGAACTGAGGCCGGCTTATGACGGCCGGGGGACCTTTCTTAGTTTATGCACGCGACGAACACCCTTTGATGCGGAGGCCCGCGATCATTTTCGAGTGCGGGCTGATCGGTAGGTGGGTGGTTTGTTAGTCTTCAATCAATGATGCAGGTTTGAAGGGACTGAAGTCCCTCCCACTTTCTTCACTATGTGGTCGTGGCTAAGCTAAACGGTGCGTTGGCCATCCACGATGCGGGCGATTCCCAGGGGGTTGTCGTCGCGGAGTTCTTCCGGCAGTTGGCTCTGAGGGAAGCCTTGATAGGCTAGGGGGCGGGCGAAGCGGAAGATGGCCTGGGTGCCCACGGAGGTGG
>JANQJH010000607.1 GCA_028281705.1 Verrucomicrobiales bacterium | reverse complement strand
GGGCTATGTGGGCTTTGCCGGGCACAGCGATCCCGTGGAGTTCCGCAACGTCTCGATCAAGCGGCTGCGTTAAACCAATCACGCCGGGAGGCGGTTGGGTGGTTTGGCCGGAAGAACGCACGGGGCGCTCGCTCCGAGGGGAGGCTCGTGGTGTCACAGATTTGCCAGCTGGGGTGTCATGGGGAGGGAAGTCCCGTCTTCTCTTGCAGATCGCCGGTCCGAAATCATGCTCACCTACTCATGGCCCACGCCTCTTTTTCTCGTCACCGCACGGGGAATTTGGGAAGCTGGGGGTAACGAACCCTCGTCCGTGAACTCCGCCCACAGACAGAGCGGCGCGGCGAGTGACGTGTTCGATTACGATGCCTGTCTTCGGCGCGTGCGTCAGCATGATCAGCGTGCCGCCGAGGCCTTGGTGGCGCAATTGCACGACCTCGTGATGCGCATCGTGCGGGGCCGGGTGCCGCGTCAGCTGAGCGAACAGGACGTGGCCCAGGAGGTGTTCATCAAGATGTTTCACAAGCTCCACCAGTACCAAGGGGCGGTGCCGTTCGAGCACTGGGTGAGCCGCATCGCGGTCAACACCACACTCAACGCCTTGCGGGGACGTCGTCTTCGCCTGGAGTTGCGGCGGGCGGATCTCTCCGAATCTGAAGACGAGGCATTGAATCACGTGGTGTCGAGTGATGCCCTGGAGGATCCCAGCCGGGTCGCCGGATCCCGGGAACTCTTGGCCAAGCTGTTGGATCGATTGAATCCCAAGGAGCGCCTCGCGGTTGAATTAATCGATTTGGAGGGGCGGACTTCGGATGAAGCGGCGGAGATCTCCGGGATTCGTGCGGCGGCCTTGCGCGCGCGCGTGGCCCGGGCCCGGCGCAAGTTGCGGGAACACCTGGACAACCTTTTAGCTGACGAACGATGAAGAAGACGAACGAAGACGAGAAACTCAATCGCCTGATCCAACTGGCGGCTTCGGGCACGCCTGAAGTCCCGCCCATGGCTGCGAAATTCCCGGCCGAGGTGCTGCGGCGAGCCTGGCGCCGGCCGGAAAACGCCGAGGCACCGGAACGCTATTGGCTCTCCGGTGTCCGCTGGGGGGTTGCTGGAGCCGTGGTGATCATGCTGGCCTCCGTGTTTCTCAACGTGCGGGCGCTTCGCGGGGCGCACGTCAACTCCGAGGCGGTGTTTCACCAGCAGTTGGCTGAGTTGGTCCTGCCGGATGAGATGAAGTGAAATGAACTGAGTCGAGATCAAATGAGACTTCCGATCCGAACGCGGGTGGTGCTTGGCATCGTAGCGATTTTTTTCGCTGGAGCCATCACGGGGGCTTTCTTGGGCGCTCGCGTTCAGATGGAGGCGCAAACCGAGCGCGCCAAGATCGAGAATTTGCCGGAGAGCATCATGGACATGCTCGATCAGCGATTGGAACTCTCCGACGCGCAGTCTGAACTTTTTCGGCCGCTGGTGGCCAAAGCCTGTGGCGAACTCCACGACGTCTACGACCGGAACTACGCCGAAGTGGGCGAGATCATGGGGAAGTACTACAAGCTCATGTCGAAGGACCTGAGCAAGGAACAACAGGAGACTCTCATCGAGATGGAGTCTGTCCTTCGCGCCAAGGCCGGGGAGCTCAACGGGCGTCCGTGAACCCGGTGAGGCACGGCGACCCCTCGCCAGACGGAGTTTCTCAAGAAAACTTGTCACACGGTTTTGCCGGCGAGTGTCTCCGAGACCACAGCTCACACGTTTTCGCCTATGTCATCTCTCTCCAATCGTCTTCTCTCCTCTCTCCTCCTCGCCGCCGGTGCCACGGGAATCCTTGGCCAGATGGAGGAAGCCCATGCGGCGCTGACCAAGGTGGAGAACTTTGCCTTGATCGACCACGAGGGGAAATACCACGAGTTCGACTACTATTGCCGGAATCCTGAAGTGAAGGGCATCGTCCTCTTCGTCCAGGGGAACGGTTGCCCACTGGTGCGGAAACGGGTGCCCGAGTTGAAGCGGCTGCGCCATGAGTTCGAGAAGCAGGGCATCCTCTTCGGCATGCTCAACGCCAACCCGCAGGATGAGCGTGAGGATCTTGTGGAAGAGGCCGAGGCCTACGGGATCGATATGCCGATCTTGAAGGATGGAGCGCAGTTGGTGGCGCGCATGCTCGACATCGATCGCACGGCCGAGGCACTCCTCGTCGATACCAAGACTTGCGAGGTGGTCTTTCGCGGACCCATTGATGACCGGATGTCCTATCAGAAGGAGCGGCCTGAGGCATCGAACCACTATCTGAAGGATGCCATCGGGGCCTTGTTAGGCGGTCACGCGATCGAGGACCCCGAGATTGACGCTCCCGGCTGCAAGATCACCCTGGAAAAGACGACGGGCCAGACGGCGCGGGCCTACGCCGATCATGTGGCGCCGATCTTGAAACAGCGGTGCGTGGAATGCCATACCAAGGGCGGTGTGGGACCCTTTGCCATGTCCAACTATCGCAAGGTGCGGGGCTGGTCCGAGATGATCGGGGAAATGATCCTCACGAAGCAGATGCCGCCGTGGCATGCCGATCCTCACATTGGCACCTTTAGCAACGACTCCGGGATCACGGATGAGGAGGCCAAGACCGTCGTCGAATGGATCCGGTCGGGCAGTCCCCGCGGTGAGGGGCCCGATCCACTGGCAGATTATCAGCCGGACCAGCCGGAGTGGATCTTGGGAACGCCGGACAAGGTCATCGATCTGCCCAAGCAGGAGATTCCGGCGGAAGGGATTCTCGAATACCGCTACGTCTTCATCGATTCACCTTTTGACCGGGACGTCTGGGTAGGCGCCGCTGAGGTCAAGCCGGGGAACACCCAGGTGGTGCACCACGTGATCGTGACCTCGGAGAAGAAGACGGCGAAGAAGCGTCGCGATATCAGTGGGCAATGGATTTCCGGTTACGCCCCGGGAACGGATCCCTCTGGGTGTCCCGAGGGCACGGGGATTTTTCTCCCTCGCGGGCATCGTTTGAAGTTCGAACTCCACTACACCGTTTCCGGCCGGGAGGAAGAGGATATCACGCGGCTGGGAATCCATTTGTTAGACGAAGTGCCGGCCAAGGCGTTCAAGACGAGAGCAATCGTGCACAGTAAGTTTCAGATCCCGCCGCATCATCCGGAGTACTCGCAATCGGACGTGACGAAGATCGACAAGGATATCCTCATCTACGCCTTGAATCCCCACATGCATTTTCGCGGGAAGTGGATGAACTTCTCTCTCAAGCACCCCGACGGACGCGAAGAGGCGCTGCTTTCGGTGCCCAATTACAACTTCAATTGGCAGCGGACCTATCATCTGGAGAAGCCGTTGAAAGTGGCGGCCGGATCCGAGTTGATCGTGCGCAATGCCTGGGACAACTCGGCTTCCAATCTGCACAACCCCGATCCGACAAAGACGGTGGGATGGGGGGACCAGAGTTTCAACGAGATGTTCTTTGCCACCTACACCTATGTGGATGCGGGCGGCCCCAAGACCGTCTCGCAGAACTGATTGATTGTTTCATTCCTTTTTTTTTGGCGGCCAAATAGCCTCGACCCGAGCCCGGGTTCGGGTTGAGGCTTGCCTCCTTCCCGGAACCGTGTAGGGGAGCGTATGGCATTTGGACCATTTCGAAAAGCGAGCCTGCAGAGCCTCTCCAAGACCTGCGGGTGAGCGGCCAAGATCGACCCGGTCGGGCTCGGTGAACTACTTGAAGGACTGCCG
Source organism: Verrucomicrobiales bacterium (assembly GCA_028281705.1). Classification (GTDB taxonomy): domain Bacteria; phylum Verrucomicrobiota; class Verrucomicrobiia; order Verrucomicrobiales; family DEV007; genus JAACDM01. Next base: position 3,233 of record JANQJH010000607.1, on the reverse strand, counting down.
AAGAACGAGGATCCCAACCTTCTGGTTGGCTTCGACACCTCGGACGACGCGGGGGTCTACCGCTTGAATGACGAGACGGCGATCATCACGACGGCCGACATCATCACGCCGCCGGTCGATGATCCATTCGTCTACGGTCAAATCGCGGCGGCCAATTCAATCAGTGATGTCTATGCCATGGGCGGGCGTCCGGTGACCTGTATCAATCTGGTTTGTTTCCCCTCGAAGAAGTTGCCGCCGGAACAGATGCATCAGATCGTGGCCGGTGCTCTGGACAAGATCACGGAGTCGGGCGCCGTTCTCGCCGGCGGTCACTCGGTCGACGATGCGGAACCGAAGTTTGGTCTGGCGGTGACGGGAATCGTTCACCCGGAGAAGATCTGGGCCAATGTGGGCGCGCGCCCCGGTGATGCACTCATCCTGACAAAACCCGTGGGGAGCGGGGTGATGTTCAACGCGCGGCTGAAGAACCTGGTCTCGGACGCCGCGTTTGACGCCTGTCTGGCCGCCGTCACCACCTTGAACCGATCGGCGGCCGAGGTCCTGGCCGAATTCGACGTCCATGCGGCGACGGATGTCACGGGCTTTGGTTTGGCGGGGCACGGGTTGGAAATGACAACCAATGCGGAGATTTGCCTGGCTCTTGATTTGAGCAAAGTGCCAGTGATGTCGGAGGCGATTGAGATGTACGGCAAAGGGGTGACCACGGGAGTGAACCGGCACAATCGAGAAGTGGTGGGATCGCGTATCCGGTTTGAGTCTAGTGCGCCTGAATCGAGGCGCGAGATCGTCTTCGATCCGCAGACGAGTGGGGGATTGCTCGTTGCCGTGCCGGCGGACCAGACGGAGGCGATTGTGGAGAAGCTGCACGCCGTCGGGCTCACGGAGGCGGCGGCGATTGGGGCGGTGGAGAAGAGTGAGGGTGAGGTCAGGCTTCGGGTTCGGTGAAGCGCTGACTCGGGTGAGGACACTCTTACAAGAGCGAGGTGTTCTTGAACAAGTGTCGCCGAGTGGTGCGGGCACTCCTGTCCGCTTGATTTGTGTGGTTAGTTTCCTGGGGTTATTACAAGAACGAAGGTGTTGTTGAACAAGTGTCGCTGAGTGGTGCGGACACTCCTGTCCGCCTGAATTGTGTGTCGTTGCTGATCTTCTGTCCGCCTTTGAGAAGATCGAGTGCTTGTGGTGGGAGTTTAAGTTGAAGTTTAAGTGTAAGTTTAAGTTGGGAACGGCGCATCGCTCCCAGCGATGCACCGTTCTGATAGTGGGATTACGGTAGAGACACAGAAACCCGATAATACCGCTCACGACTTCCGTCCGCGGCATCGTCCACGGCGTGGGAGGCTTCGGGAGCGTCGCTGGCTTCGAGGGTTGCCAGGGCGGTCCATTGACCGGAAGCGAGATCATCGGCGAACTCGACGACGTAGCGGCGGGCGGCTTTGGGCGCGAACTCGAGGGTGGCGGTTTCGGCGGCACGCGTGATCTGCAGGGTGAGGAAGTCGGCCGGGTCGATGGGATTGGTATTGGCGATGTATTCTCCGATGTTGGAGGTGCCGTCGTTGTCGGCGTCAGCCGTGGCATCGGAACGGTCGTTGACATCCAACCCGTATTGCTGCTCCCAGGCGTTGGGAAGGCCGTCGCCGTCGGTGTCGTCGGGATTGGGCTCGACCACTTCGCCACCGGCGCCCGGTGAACCGTCGACGGCGGCACTGACCTGCCAGTTGCTGGCGGCATTCACACTGGCGGTAGCGTCTATCACTTCGAGCGAGTTGCCTTGGCCGTCTGCTTCCGTGGGCCACGGATCATTGTCGTCGTAGGTGAAGGAGAAGATCAGACGCTCGCTGGCGTCGACCAGTTCGATGGTCTCGCCACCATTGCTCAAGCGGCCTCCGTAACCGCCGACGACCTGAGCACCCTTGCCGTCGTAGTGCGCGGTGAAGGCTGCCGGGTCTTTGGCGACGATGAGAAACTGCCCGGCGCTGAGCTGGACACTTTCGAAGGTGTAGTCGATCCCGTCGGTGAAATGAGCTCCGGTGAGGTCCAGGGTCGTACCCCCGATGTTCTGCAATTCGAGGTATTCAAGATTCTCGTTCTCCGCCGGATTGTACATCACCTCGGTGAGACGAAGGTCGCGCTGGAGATCGGAGACCTGGCCCGTGTCCACCAGCATGGCGTAGTCAAAGAGGATGCGCATGCTCACGGCCTCATCGGTGGCGGCAAAGAGACCGCCTTGAGCGGCCGTCGCCGTTTCGGGAAGTGCTAGGGTGTGGACGGAATGCCATTCGTTGGATTCGCGGTATTCAAAGTGCAGCTGGCCGCTCATCCGGCGAATGCGTACCGTCGCCCTTCCGATATTGCGGTCGATGGAGGCGAGTTCCGTGACGGCGTCGCCTGTGACCTCCGAGACGGCGATGGTGTTGCCGCCCTTGATTCCCAGGGCATAACGGTGCGGCTGGTCATCAATGGTGAACTCGGCGACCAGACCGGTGTGAAACGGGCCTAACTGAAGATTGGCCAGGACGAGTTTGGTTTGGAGGGAGAAATCCGATCCGGAGGGGAGATCGCGGACGATGGCCGGGTAGGAGCCGTCGAGGGCGAGGGGCTTGGCATCGTTGCTCGTGGTCACGAGCGAGAGCGTTCCGTCAGGATCGTTCAAGGCGTAGTAACTCGGCTGGAAGCGCGTCGTTTGCTCTTCCACGTTTTCCGTCTGCCAGTGAGTGGCGATGCGGCGTTCGGAGAAGTTCTCGAATCCCTGGCCGCCACCATAAACGGACACCTCACGGACAAGCTCCGTCGCATTGCCGTTGGTGTCGGTAATGATAATCGTCAAGGGATAGAGGCCGGGCTGGTCAAAGGCCACCTCGGCGGTGGCGCCGTCAGCGGAGATGGCGGCTCCCGAAGGCGCTTGGAAGGCGAAGGTGAGCGCGTCCTCCTCGGGATCCCAGCTCCCGCTGGCGTCAATCTCCAGGCCCTGGCCGAGGGAGACGTTGAGCGAAGCCGGTTGAAAATCGAGCACGCCGACGGGCTTGCTCGGATTGGTCTTCGTCACGGTGATCGAGTCTTTCTTGGGTGCAAAGATCGACCCCAGGATCGTGCCATCAGTGCCGCGCGCCTTGACGTTCAAGGTATTCTCGCCCTCTCGCAGGACGATGCCGCGGAGTTCGTATTCGACTTCGCCCGTCCAGTAGATCTCGGCTTCGGGATGATCCTCGACGAACACTTCATAGGCGTCGATG
>JANQJH010000524.1 GCA_028281705.1 Verrucomicrobiales bacterium | reverse complement strand
CCCATCCTCCCTCCGGGATCCTTGCCCGGCGCGCTGGAAATTCCCGCCGCGGGTACTGGTTCATCCGTCGCCGCTCCGGCGGAGGACGGTGTGATCGATCCGCCTGGAGAAACGATGCCGATGCCAATGGAGGCGGAGCCGAATTCTCCCTCAGCGTCATCATTGCCGGAAGGTGGGGCTGAGGCGAGGACATCGCTTTCCTGGGCGGGCACACTGTTGGTGGTTTGGGCCGGACTGGCGCTGCTGGGACTTGGGCGCTTGGTCTGGCTCATTCGGCGGACTCGGAAACTCCGAGGTCAAGCGAGGCCACTCGATCCGGCGGAACTTCCATTTTCACTGTTTGATCTGTGCGAGAAGGTGGGTGTTCCCCGAGTGCAGTTTCTCGTCAGCGATCGAATCACTTCTCCGGCGGCGACGGGGTTTCGCCTGCCTTCGATCATCCTGCCAGAATCCCTTCTCACCTCCTTGCGGCCGGATCGTCTCGAGTGGACCGTGGCCCATGAATTGGCTCACGTTCGACGCCGGGATCTTTGGGTGGCTTTGGTACAAGAGATTCTCCGAGCGCTCTTCTTTTTCAATCCGGCCTACTGGATTGCGCATACGATGCTCAATCAGCTGCGGGAGTACAGTTGCGACGACGAGGCCTTGCGCGCCTCGGGTTTGGAAGCGAAGCAATCGGCGGAAACGGTCTTTGACGTCCTCACATGGTCACAGAAAAAGCCGTCGCCCATGATGGGCATAGGCGTTTCGCGAAACACCTTTCTCATCCGCACGCGCATCGGACGGCTATTGGATTCCCGGTGGAAGCTGGAAACCAGCATGTCACCGGGTGCCTGGACGGTGCTGGCGGCGGCCGCGGTGCTCGTTTTTCCCCGGCCAGAGGCCTATTCCATCGCGGAGCGCGAGCGGGAAGCCGGCGAAGAGGGGCGCTTCCCCGGCTTGGTGACGGCGGCGCCCACCCTAGGTGAGGAATTGGAACGCCTGAGATCTGAGGCGGAGGGTGCGGACAATGTCCAGAGCATCTTGCTGAGCCGGGAACAACCCAAGGCTCGGGTTGAGGGACGCGTTCGACCGGATTCCATTGGCATGATTCATGTGCATCTCGATGGCTTTCCCAACGGGGGGCTCATCGTGGCAAATGTGCGAATGGGTTCCGAGGGGCAAGGCCACGGGCGCTTCCAGTGGTATCGTGTCGATGTCGGCGAGGAGCGGGAGGTCACCCCGAATCGTCTCAGTGTGATCGGTGATCTCCCACCGGAGCGGGAACAGCGTGGTTATTTCCCTTTTGGACCTGGGCAAGAACTCCGGCTCGCAGCCTCGGTGAGCGATGCGGTGGTTGATCCGGCGGAGAATCTCTTCGAGGTGGAACTCGAGGCATTCGGGCCGAACTCGGAGTCGGAACCGGCTCCCATTCTCGAGAAGCTTCTCCTGACGGCTGAACGGCGTGAGGCGAAAGTGACCGGGGAAATCACGGCGCCGGGCCAGGGGCTACAGGATTATCAATTGGTCATCGTGGACGCCACGGCGTTCAAGGGGGGAGGCCGCCTCGAGGCAGAGGTAACTCTGGCCGACGGCCGGTCGGCAGCCTCCATGGATCTCTTCCCGGGACGGATCCCCATACCGGCGCACCCCGCGATGCAGGAGTTGGCGAGGCGAGACCTGCGCCTCGCTTCCCAATATGGCGTCGCCGGGATCAAGCCCATGGAGTCCGCCGGCTTGGAATATTACTTTGATCGTCCGGCCGTATTTCAGATCGGAGTGACTGGCGATTGGATGAGCAGGCAGGGATCGAAGAATCGCTTTGAACTGTCCGTGCGTGTGACCCCGACGCCTGGAGCTGCACGATGATCGGGAAAGTGGCAGGGACTTCAGTCCCTTCGTTAGGACGGAAGCGCCTTGAGCTTGGAGCAGACTTCCGGCAAATGGGGACGCCTATCAGGCGAACATGGGTGTCCGCATCCACTCGGGAGCACCTATTTGTTAGCGGAATAGGGCCGTGCTATCGATACGAACGCCCTTGCCATTGAGGGCATCGAACTGTTGGCGATTCGGGTGGAGCTGGACACGGATGAGATGGTGCTCTTTAGCGGCACGCACGAGGTATTCCAATTTGTTCGTCTTGTCCCAGGGAACGTCCCGGAGATCCACGCCCCAGGCACCGTCTCCGATGTAGAGCGTGCCCGAGGGATCGATTTCGCCATTCTTCAAGGGCATGGTGCGCTTGTAGAGGTGATGGTCATTCTCAAAGGCTGCATCGACGCCGAACTGATCAAAGAGAGGGACCCAGTGCTTGCGTACTTCGGCTTCGTCATCCTTGACCAGAGTTCCGTAGGTCGGCCGATGATAACAGACGAAGAGATTGGGAAGATCCTTGCGCTCACGCAGAGCCTCTTTGAGCCAGGAAACCTGGGATTCCGGCGTCTGGGTGTGATTTGAGTCGAGACAGAGGATGCTCATGTAGTCGCCAAAATCGAGGGCGTAGTTCGATTTGTCATGGGGCAGGGGGAAGAGGCTGTAGAAGAACTTGGCGTGCTGTTCCGGTTTGTAATCGGGGAGTTCCTCGGGCTTGAGGTCCTTGATCTCCTTGCTGCACTCGTGGTTTCCGATGGCGACAACCATGGGAATCATGTAGTCCCCAGTGGTCTCGCACCAGTCATGCCAGGAGTCGACCCAATCGTACCACTTGTCGGCCTTCTCGCCATCGGCATACGCCAGATCGCCGCCGAGTAGGGCAAAGAGCGGATTGTGCTTGGCCGCTTCCTTATTCATCGCATCGAGGAGCGGCCTCTTGTGATACATGTCGCCCCCAGTGACGAAGGTGAGCTTTTCGCCAGGCGTGGTGGGCGCCGTTTTGAAGAAATACTTGCGGCGCTTGACGCGCTCGGAGGAATTTTGGCGATAGAGTTCGAACGCGTAGCCGGTGTCGGGTTTCAAGCCACGCAAAATGACTCGGTGAACGATTTGCCGGGTGTCGGCAAAGGGCAGACGCTCCGCCACCGCGCGGTGGGGCAAGGCCACCGTGCCACGCTCTCCATAACGGAGTTCGAACGCGGGTATTCCCTCCTGGAGCAGGGGCAGCTTCTTCGATTTGATCTCGCCGGTCTTCCAGTTCTCCGAGGGCTCGCCGAGGAAAAAATCCCATTCGTCTTTCCCATCGAGGTACTTGAGTTCCTTCTTGTCGACCTTGACCCAGAACTTGGGGTCGAGGGTGAAGTCCGAACTGTCGATTGCCTTGTTGTGCCCTTCGATGGCAAGGATGTTTTTCCCGTTCTTGAGAAAGCGATTGAACTTCTTGTCGATGACAAAGACTTCCTCCTTGTCGGCGTTGTGGTCCTTGATGCCCTTGGCGGATTTTCCGCTTCCTTCCTCAACGCCTTGCCGGTGAATTTCAACACCGTTGAGATAGGCAATGAAGGCGTCATCGTAACGGATGCGGAGCTGCATTTCGAAGGCATCGGGGTTGACGACCTTCTTGGCGTTCTTCTTCCTCTCTTCCTCCTCTTTCTTTTTCTGTTCGTCCGTTTTCTTCTTGTCCTCCTCGGACTCGATGCGTTCGAGTGTCAGGGAATCCTTGGCTTTTTCTTCCTCGTCTTTGTTCAGGGCGCGCCATTCGCCCTCGAACTTCTTGTCCTTGGGATTGGCCGAAACTTCAATGGTGTAGGTGATGCCGACGAGGGAAAAGGTCGTGGTGAAGTGAATCGATTGACCACTGACATAACCTGATTCAATGGGCTGAGGCTTGCCGATGCCCTGTTGAATGGTGCCGCTCAGTTTTTCGTCTTTGAACTCAAATTCGACGTCGAGTTCGTAGTCTTTCTTGTTGATCTTGGCGATGGCTTTCCATTTTCCCGTGACGTCGATTTCCGCCACGTTGGGGAGATCCTTGGCGTCAAATTCCCGGCGAATGTAGAGACGCTGGTACTTGTCCTGCATGTCCAGCATCGTCGTGTCGTCGTTGTCTCCGTAGCCGAATCCCGACGTCGCCAGCCACCATCGTTCGCTGGGGATGGCGGAATTGACTCGCTCGATCCACTGGATGGTCATGGTGGTCGTGGGGTCGAGGTGCCACGAACAGATGGGACCGTGAACGTCTCCCGCAGCGGCACGAAGGGAGAGTGGCGTCGCGGCAGTCAGTAGGGCGGCGAGAAAGAGGGAGCGCATCACAGGCATCGGGATTTTTAGTGGTTATAAACTGAGTGGAGGACGGCTAGTCGTGCTCGGGGACTCCGACAAGGCGAATGTTGGTCTATAATGCCCGATTGGCGAGCGGGAGAGAGTGACTACGGGGCAATATTCGCGGATTCGACACCCAGTTCGGCGAGGAACTGCCTCCCGGCGATGGCACTGAGGACCGTGAGTTCCCTCCAGAGGGTTTCGCGGGCCGGTTTCCCGCTGGCGGTGGGGCGGCCGCAAGGGGTGCAGGCGGCGAAATCGAGCGGGTCGTCCGTCTGGCCTGCCACGGTGAGGATAGGGGGTGAGTGGCAGTCCGGGGCGGGTCTGAGCGCCACGGGATGCATCCAGCAGGAGACGGGCTTGTAGGCCCAGGGATGGAGCCCCTGATGATCGGCGAGACGCTGCCAGGCACAGCGATGTTGGTCATCGAGAAAGACGCAGCGGGTGCGTGGAAAATGTTCGGGAAAGTCTTCCGCCAGGTCGCTCGCCGCTGCGGGCGCGGTGACCGTTCGGCGGACGCGGGATCCGTCTGTGTGGAAGAGGGGGTGGGAGTCATCGATCCCGAACGCGGTCAGCTGGCGCTTGTGCTGAGCGGCGGTCTCTTCTAACAAGGTCACTTCGAGAGGATCCAGGATGACACCGTCGTGGCAGCACGTGGCCTTGCAGCGGTGGAGCTGGCACTCAGCCAAGGGGCGCTCGAAGGCGTCGCGATCGATCTCCGCTTGCCGCAGCGGGCCGCGCAAGGCATCCGCGAGATCCTTGGCCATGATGGGGAGAGGCATGCAGCGGTTCCGTAAGGCTTTGTTGAGGTTTCCTTGAAACGTGGGTCGGGGGCTGCTCCCAGCCGTTTTTGCCGGGTATTTGCACCAAGAGCATTTTCG
>JANQJH010000510.1 GCA_028281705.1 Verrucomicrobiales bacterium | reverse complement strand
ACCCTCACAGGCGAACAGGTCTGGACAAAGGGATTTCCCCAGGACTGCGGCTTCTATGGAGAGAAACGCCGCTTCTCACCAACCAACATCGCCTTTGCTCCCGACGGCGGATTCTACGTCGCCGACGGCTACGGCTCAAACTACATCCATCAATATGATAAGGAGGCCCAATGGGTGCGCTCCTGGGGTGGCACCGGCACCCGCATCGGCACGATGAAGACGCCCCACAGCATTTGGTTAGACGACCGCCCCGGCCGCGAAGCCGCCCTCGTGGTGGCCGATCGCGCCAATGCCCGCCTGCAGTATTTCAGCCTCGATGGGGTGCACCAGGGCTTTGTCGAAAGCGTCAGCTTCCCCGCAGACTTCGACGTGCAAGGCGAGGTTTTGTTAGTCCCGGATCTCCATGCCCGAGTCACTCTCTACGACAAATCGAACGCCGTGATCACCCACCTGGGATTCAGTGAGGACTGGACGAAGAAAGCCCTGGGGAACGGCTTTGAGATGCGCCGCAAGCCTGACATGTGGGAAGACGGCCGCTTCATCCATCCCCATGATGCGTGCTTTGATGCGGCAGGAAACATCTACGTCGCCGAATGGGTGGCCACTGGAAGGGTGAGTTTCCTCAAGAAAATCTCTTAACTTCTTGACGTTCCCGGCGGCACAGCATTTTTCGCCCGCCCTACGCCAACGGGGATCACGATAAGAAAGTAGCAGGGATTTCAGTCCCTGAATCTCGCTTGTTGAATAGAGGGACTAAAGTCCCTCCCACTTTCCCGGCAAACACACTCGAGAAGAGGTCGCAATAAGAAGCCTTAGAGCCCAGGTTAAGCTTCTTCCGCATCCGCGGCGGCCTCGTCATCCTCTTTGGCTTCCAACGCCTTCTCTAACTCTCCCACCTTCTTCTCGAGTTCGGACTTGGACTTCTCGGATTGGTCGAGCAGCGATTTCAAACTCTGAGCTTCCGCCTCGGCCTGCTTGAGCGCAGCCACGTTTTCCTCGAGCTGGGCTCCAATCGTTTCGTTGGCCTTGGTGAGTTCAGCGATGGATCCCTTCAGGGCCGTGGCTTCCTCCTCGCTCTCGCCCAGCTCGCGCCGCATCTCTTCGATCACCCCGGAGAGTTCGGCCTCCTTGGCCGCGCCGGCTTTCTCCACCTCACTGAGCTTGGCAGCCACCTCAGCCTTGGCCTCATCAGCCGCCTGATTGGCTTTCTCCAGATTCGCAATCTGGGTGTTGAGCGTGTTCTCGATTCCCGCTTTTGCTTTCGTGAGGGCGTCGACGTTGTTCTTCAACTCGATCTCCTTCTGCACCGCGACCTCGATCTTGCCCTCGAGCGCATTGGCCAGCTTGAGATAGCCCTCACCCTCTTTCTTCGCCGCGGCCACGTTCACCGTGAGTTCATTGACTTGATCGAGATAGCTCTGCCGCTGCTTCTTCGTCGCAACCAGCGCTGTCTCGCTTGCACTCAGGTCGGCCTTCAAATTGTCTGCTTCTTGGCGGCTACCAAGAAAGCCAAAGAGGAGAGCGAGGATAAGAAAGACGCCGATCCATTGAGCGATACCAAATAATTTCATAGTTCTGGCTATTAACGAAGGTTGATGGGTTGATTCAGGATAAAGTGGACTCTCACTGATGAACGGCCTATCCAAATAACCGGAAGGCTGCAGAAAAGGTTTCGTCCAGAGGCAGTAGGAATCGCCGGGAAGGCGAATCTGGGGTGGAGGAGGCGCCACCGAGGCGCGGTCAGGATGAGTCCAGAGGCTGAATCCCTCGCCGGGAAGCGTCACGATTTGGGCCTCAGCCAAGCTGGTCTCAGCGGAGACCAAGGTCGCGGGCTGCGGAACCAGATCGGAGGCCTGCCACAAACTGTGACCATCGCCGGGCAATACCAAGCCCTTTGTGCCACCTGCCCCTTGTTCCGTGAGCGCCACCAGCAAATTTGAAGCCTGGGCAAAGCTCTCGTCGATCCACACACTCAATCCGTCTCCAGGGAGCTGATATGCCGTGCCTACCAGTCGAACCGACGCTGGAGCAGTTCCGTTCCCCCACAGGGAAAAACCGTCTCCAGGTAATGAAACGGCCGCACGCGCCGTCGATTGCAAACCGGAAATCCATAGGCTGTGTCCCAAGCCCGGTAAACGAAGTTCAACTCGTGAGTCCATGTCTAATTAAATTATTAAAATTACAGAAAATACGGCCGCTAGATAGCCAGATTCGATCGAGAAAGCAAGCAGCCTTGCTCAAGAACGATCTCTGGCGCTCCAGTTGGGTCCACGATTTCATCACTCTTGGTTTCTGCAAGTTCGAGAACAAGCGACTTCCGCCTTCTCGAAGCGGGCATTTCGATCGGGTTCTTTGAATTCGAAGCTCCATCACTCATTCGCTTTTGTTCTCTTTCAATGCATCCAAGAAATTACAATTACTAATATTTCAATACATGTTTAGCAATAAACCGCATTCGATTGGTCTTCTCAATTCTGTATTGAAATTCTAATAAATCACGATTCATCCTTCTTTTTTCTTGTATTTTCGTATCAACAATGCCAATCCTTCTCAATCTTCAGAATCACTCCCGCCAGGGATGTTTCCTTCCGACTGGCACGCACGCACTCCCAACGACTCAGCCCCTGATTTCCACGTGAACCCATTCACCGAAGACGTCTTTTCTGGTGCCCTCACCGCCGAATCCACACTACCCGCGCTCTATGAAAACGAGATCGGGAACCTGACGGAGACGATTGTTCAGGCCGGCAAACGCCACCAGGAGCACCCCTCGCGGCAGGGATCGACCGTTCTCCTGACCTCACCTTCAGCTGGGGCCGGCAAGACCCATTTGCTTGCGCGACTGCGCTCCGAGCACCGTGAAGTCGCCCATTTCTTCGAACTCGACCTCTCCGACAGCGAAGAACTGAACTGGTCCGTCTGGTTCCGCCGCATGCTGGAGGGATTCCATCTCTCCCGTGAACCCAAATCCAATCTCACCACCCTGACCTCGCGGACCGCTTCCATCATCGCCTCGGGTCTCGAGGACCTCCTGACCAAGAGCCCGCGCTCAGACGGGCCAACCCTCACCGATATCCGTTGGCTTCGCCAGAACAGCGAGGAACTCTTTCAGAAATCGGAGAAACCGCATGCAGCGGTGAGCTGGTTCCGCCGCGAATCCGGCGAACTCCTGCCGCAAATCGCCCAGCACTACGCGCGCCTGCTCCCCTCGGCGCCGGAACAGTTGGAGACCTCCCTCGATTTCCTCTATCAATACGGCCTCTTGGCCTCGGCTTCATCGGGCGACGATGGCGGCCAGGACGTGTTTCTCCGAACCGCTCGCCTTCTCCAGGCCGAAGAGAAGGAATCGATGGATCGGTCCAAGCTGCAACTCTTCGGACAGCTCCTCACCTTGGACGTTCCGTTAGCACCGATCATTGACGAGATCGACTGGATCTATCGCGATCAAACCAGCGCCCTTCACTTGGCGCGCATGATCGTGGACCTAAAAAAACTGATTCCCAACAGCATCGCCTTGGTCTGCATCAATCGCGATACCTGGCAGGAATCGTTTGAAAAAGGGCTGCCGGAAGCCATGCGCGATCGTCTGACCTCCCACGCTTGCAAACTCGACGGCGTCCCCCGGAAGCTCTGGAGCCCGTTTCTCCACGCGCGCGCGAACACCGAATCCGACCAAGGAGACGAGGTTCGGCTCCTGGCGGACAAACTATCAGACGCACACCGGGACACGGAAAGCCTCATGCCGAGGAAACTCCTCCGCGCCGCCTCCCAGCTCTGGATGCCACCCATCACCGGTGAACAGGCGGCGCCCCCGGTATTCACGAAACCCATTCCTGAGGTCCAAGTCGAGGCAAAGGCAGAGGCGGAGGTTGAGACCCAGCCGGTTCCTTCTCGGACCGAACCACTGGCGGAGCCGTCGCGCGACGGGAAAGCAAATGCGATCCCCTGGGCCGCGGCCATGGGCGACCTCCGCACCCTGATCAAGAACCGAGCTCAAGAGACTCCCCAAGAGGCCTCGGCCTCGCCATCGATCACACTGCCATCTCAGCCCTCCGGGAAGGACGCCGCCGCCCAGACGGACTCTCCCACGAAGAAAATAGAGATCACGCCAGAACTCCGCTCGTTCATGTCTCAACTCCGGGAACGCGCACTGGAGAAGCGTCGCGACTTCCTCGGCACGCCTGGGCCCACCCCCACACCTACATCTCCCCCTGCACCGGAGGATCGCCAGGACACGGATCCCAGGGCGGAAGCGGATCATGGGGCGCCCGCCATCGCCGAGCATGCGGCCCCACAGACACACAGCAATGGCCGCCCGGCGAACCGCGCCACTCCCGCCGCACTCACGCCGGGCAAAGTCAACACCCGCCTGAGGCAGATCAAACTCGAGTTCGCCAAGTCCCCCAACTCCATCGATCTCACTCGCTTCCGACGCCTCATCGCCACCGCCGGCCAGCTCTTTCCCGCCATCGCGCAGGAAGAAACGGGCTCGCCCAACGACGTCGCCGGAGAACTGCGTTGGCGATTCCAGCAGAGCGAAGTCAACTTTGGCTTCCGCCCCTACGACGACATCCCCTACTGGCAGCGCCTCAACGCCGCCACCGCCTTGCGGGCCCGCAATCTGCGCGAGCGCGACATGACTCGAGTCAAACTGGCCGTCTTCGGCCGGCAGACGGATGAAGAGACCTTCGCCGCATGGAACACGAGCGCGGAAAGTGCCGGTAATCTCCAGTTCTGCGATGTGGTTTTCCTGACAGATCACCAGCTGACTGCCATCTACGCCATTGACCAGCTTCTCAGTGAGGAAGTCGATGCCGAGCATCACGCCCAGGTCTTCGGCCAGATTTCAGGCGAACTCGATTTCTTCTGGAAGATGATCACCCGGCCCGTGTGGACGCTCGTGTCCCAGCTCAATCGAAGCGCTCATTGAACCGGCCGCCAGGCCTCCTTTTTCCGTCCCTGGACGGCAGTGCATTTCCGCTTTGCAATTGGAGACATGTTCGCTTTCTTCCCGGACTATGTCGAACCAAGAGACCTCGCTCATCCTTCTGAAGCCTGACACCGTGACCAAAGGACGGTGCGGAGAAGTATTGAAGCGCTTCGAAGAACAGGGCTTCAAGATTCGAGGCGTCAAATTGATGAAACTCTCCGACGAACTCCTGGCGGAGCACTACAGCCATCTGGCGGACAAGCCTTTCTTTCCCACCATTGTCGGATTCATGCAATCCTCACCCGTCGTCGCTTTGGCCCTCAGTGGTGAGAACGCCATCAGCCGCGTGCGGGATCTCTTGGGACCGACGGACTCGACCAAGGCAGAAAAGGGGACGATCCGCGGTGACCTGGGAGAGGACATGATGATCAACTGCGCTCACGCTTCGGATTCCCCTGAGAGCGCGGCCGCCGAGTTAAAGCGCTTTTTCCGCGACGACGAGGTCCTCGATTATTGATACTGAAGCGGATTCCCCGCAATGAGCAGGCCGATTTGCCTTGGAATATGCCCTCCGGGTGAAGTATCTCCTTGGACAGGTCCATGGCTGTCGCTTCTTGTCGCGTTCGATTCCTCTCGATCCTGTTCCTTGTCGCGCCCGGGTTCAGCCTAGCGGATATCACACCGGTTTGGACACCGGCCGACGGCCTCAAACAGATCGTCGTCGAGGCCGAGGACGTCGACCACGTTCTGGATGGATCGGATTGGACGAGGGACGACTCGCACGCGCACTACTGGGGACACGGCTATGTCCGTAGCGAGCGACATCTACCAGGCTCGCCGTCATCGCCCCTCACCTATCATTTGAACATTCGGGACCCGGGTACCTACGCGCTCATGCTTCGGGTATGGTCGGCCGGCGACGACACCGAGGCCGCCCCGCCCTTTCTCAGAGCTCGATCCGAGGACGGCCAGGCCGTAAACTTCACTCGGCCACACCCGAGCCCAGAAGCCCCGGAATGGGTACACCTGCGTAGCGAGGGAGATTTCTTTTTCTCGGAGGGGACCCACGAGATTCGAATCGAGAGTCCGACCCCCGGGAACGAGCCGTACCTCGACCGGTTCATCCTCCACCCGGCTGATTCCGGTCCCCCGGATGTCGAGACCCGGGCTTCACCGCTTCTCTACTCACTCGAATACGACGACCTCCGGCCGCCCACGGCTCCCACCAACCTTCGTCTCAAGGCTCACGGTTGCGCCCACCTGCATCTCCTCTGGGATGAGGCGGCAGACGACGAAAGCGCCGTCCTTGGTTACGACATTTTCTGGCGGCGGCGATGGATCGGTCGCTCCTATCGCCCGGAGTACGTCATGAGCGACCTGGATCCCTATTCGCTCTATCATGTCAATGTCCGGGCGATCGATCTCGGCGGCAATGCCTCTCGAGAGACCAGCGTCATTGTCGAAACGAGCGCCTTTGACAATTCGCATGGAGCCACCGTAAAAAAGGCCACGTCCGCTTACGAAATCGACGGGATCGAAGAACCGCACTGGTTGCAACAGCGAGCCCATGCACTGACACACCCTGAAAACGACCAATCGAGTCAGGGGTCGACGATGCGCCTGGCGTGGACCGAAAACCATCTCTATCTCGCCGTCACCACCCCGCCGATCACCGCACCACAGCTCCTCGTGCATCTCGATCCGGCATTGAGCCAATCGGGTTGGCTCAGTGATCAGCACTTCGAACTCCTCTTTGCACCATCAGCGCCTCCCATCGACAGCGCCACCTACGCCATGCAACCGACCGGCGAAGGTAGTGCATCCTTCCATGAACTCGCCCTCCCATGGTCTCAGCTCCGCACCGAACCCCAGTCCGACGCTCTGCTAGGATTGAACGTCACCGTGCTCCAAAGCGAGGGAGAGCCGGTCGCCGCCTGGCGCTGGAGCGAAGACATTCAACCGGCGCGCAAGCCCTATCAGTTTGGCGTGATGCAACTGGCAGAGAGCATTCCTTCTGGCAGCAAAGATGACTGGCTACCGAGCAATATCTGGCGAGAACGCGATCACTGCGTCATCATCGAGGCCGAAGCCATCGAGCACGATACCGCCTGGGATCTAGCCGACGGACCCCAGGGATTTTGCGGCGATGGCAGCCTCGTGTGGAAACGGCCGCCCCACTACGAGAGCGCCCCCGCCCCCGGAGCGAGCGAGGACTACACCACCGAACAACAGGGCCAGCAGAATCAATGGCTCATCGTCAGGATCTACACCGACAAGCCCGGCGGCTATCATGTCGACTTGCGCTTCCGCGGCCATACCGAACCCCAGCAAGCCTGGCTCGGCCGCATCGGCCAACCGGTCACCAATGCCCACCCCATTCGAGCCATCGGACTCGATGCCCGGCCCGAAGACGCGGAAGAAACTTACGCCTGGTCCAGCCACGGATCCCGCAAGGTCCAGCTCAAGCGGGGAATCAACAATCTCTACCTCAGCCCGGCCACGGAGACCTGTGCCATCGATCGGATCGTCCTCTACCGGGAGAACGTGGAGTCCGCCAAGGCCAAGGCGCTGGATCCCAGCACCTTCCCCTCCCAGGCCTTTCGCTAACCGGGAGACCTTCCGTCTATCTGTCCAGAAAGTGGGAGGGACTTCAGTCCCTCTTCCATCAGACTGGCCCGCCCGGGCGGAAAATCTGCGCCAAATTGACGCAATACACCTCGATATCAAGAACACCAAAAGTGTCATATTGACTCCAATTCCCGATCCAAGATATCACTCTGATTCCAAGTAACTCGTTTTCCTTAAACTAGTTACGCAATCCATCCTTCAGTGGCACGGCACCTGCATCTCGATTGGGCCAATTACAAATCCAATATCATGAAACTCATCCAATACCAACACCCTCTCAATCAAACGCTGAGCGAACTCTCCGAGTGGTTCCGCGATCCCTTCGTCGATTTCGAACCCTTCTCCCGGTTCTTTGGCGACCGCGTGCGCGACATCGTCGGCGGCGACACCCGTCTCGCAGCCGATCTCTATGAGGATGACACCCGCTACATCGCCCGCTTCCATCTCCCGGGAGCCGTGAAAGAGGATGTCAAAGTCCACCTGGAATCCGATGCCGATCTCTTTGTCGACTACCAGGAAAAGGTCGATGAAAACGACCGCGAGCCGGCACGAGCGAGCCGCCACATCAGCCTGCCCAAGGATGCCGATCCTTCCTCCATTGAGGCCAAACTAA
>JANQJH010000491.1 GCA_028281705.1 Verrucomicrobiales bacterium | reverse complement strand
CGCTCTCACCGGTCTCCTCGGGCGCCTCCATGCCGTAGCCGGCAAAGGCGACGCCGGAGGTCTCGACTTGGCCGCCCTTGGAGAAGGAAAGGGGGATCCAGTCTCGATTGACCTCATAGGATGTCTCCGTGTCTTTGTGAGACAAGGTGAAGGCGTTGTCGGGGCCAAGATCCACGCCGGCGGTGAAATCGAATTCCTGGAAGAAACTCTCGTGATCTCCCGCGGGTTCGAGCCCGAGATGCTCGAAGGCTTGAGCGACATAGGCCGTGGCTAACTGCTCGCCCTTCGTTCCGGTGAGCCGTCCTTCGAGTTCATCGGAGGCCAGGTAGATCACGTGTTTTGTCAGATCCTCGACGGTGATGGGAGCCGTGGTATCGGAAAAATCCGCGGTGGCGGCGCCACTCTCGAGCAGTTCGAGGGCGGCTTCGTGGTTCCACTGGGCGAAGAAGAGCTGCGAGGTCTTGTTCGGGGTGCGGTTGCTCGTCCAACTGAGGCGCTTGCCGTCGGGGGAGAAAGCGGGCAGGCCGTCGAAGCCATCGGTGTGGGTCACGCGTTGCGGTTTCCTGGCGCCGGCGGCATCGACGAGATAGAGTTCGAAGTTGCCAAAACCGTGAAGGTTGGTGGCGAAGATCAAGTACTCGCCGGAGGGATGGAAGAAGGGCGCCCAGGACATGGCGCCTAACTTGGTCAACTGTTTGGGGTTGGAGCCGTCGGCATCCATGACCCAGATCTCCGCCTGGTCACCGTGCTCGTTGAACCGCCGCCAGCAGATCTTGCTCCCGTCGGCGCTGAAGAAGGGGCCACCGTCGTAACCCTTGACCGAGGTCAGCCGCTGCACCTCCGAACCGTCGGCGCGCATGCGGTAAATCTCCATGAGGTAGGACTTGTCGATCTCGAATCGAGCCTTGGTTTTCTCATCCAGTTCCGAGGTGTAGGCATGCCGGTTGGAGGCAAAAGCGATCCACTCACCGTCTGGCGAGTAACTGCCTTCCGCGTCGTAGCCAATGGTGTTGGTAAGATTGGTCAAGCCAGTGCCATCCGTGGCCGACTCGAAGATGTCGAAATGCTCGTCGTAATCCCACGAGTAGCGCCTTTCCTTGCCGGATTTACGGATCTCAATTTCTTCGCGCTGCTTGTCACGGGCCTCGGGGTCATCGTGGGTCGAGGCGTAGAGTAGCTTCTCGCCGTCCGGGTGCATCCAGGCGCAGGTCGTCTTCCCGTGGCCGGGGGAGACCTGCTCCACATCGCCGGTCTCCAGGTCCATGACAAAAATTTGGAAGAAGGGGTTCTCGGCATCGCGTTCGCTTTGAAAAATGAGCTTGTTGCCCTCGGCATTGAAATACCCCTCACCGGCCCGCTTCCCCGCGAAGGTGAGCTGGCGGGTGTTTTCCAAGAGGAGGGTTTCGTCCGCCGCCACGGGCTCATCCTGGGCGCGAAGCGCGATGAGGGACGTCGTCGAGGTGCAGAGAAGGGCCAGAAGTGCACGATTCATGAAGGGATCTTACGAGGCTGAGGCCGGTAAGCAATGCCGCGGTTTCCCGTTGTGCCTCGCGCCGGGTTCTTGACCGCTGCTCGATTCTCGGGCATGCAGGGGATGCGCCCTTTTTCTTTGTCCATGAAAGCCTTCGCACTCACTCTCACTCTCACGCTCACCCTGTTTTCCGGGATTCTGGCCGTCAGCCAAGCTCGCGTCTTCACCGATACCCAGGGCAGGCGCATCGACGCCGAGGTACTCGACGTGCGGGAGGAGAACGTGATTCTGAAGAAGGACGGGAAAACCTATGTCTGGCCTTTGGTGAAATTGTCAGTGTCCGATCAGCTCTTTCTCAAGCGATGGAAGGCGACCCATGCGAAAACGCGTGCCCGCGTGCAGGTTCGACTCTGGGAGAAGGATGGCATCGGACCCTCGGGGACCTTTGAAGCCGATGAGGCCAGAGCCAAGGCTCCCAAGGGACCGCCGATCCTGAGTGAGACAAAGCAGCGGGCAAAGTACAAGCATTACGAGGTCGATCTGACGAACACGACGAGAGAGGACGCGACAAAGCTGACGATGAGTTACGTGGTCTTTCTCATCGACGGGTCGGGCCGTCTCATTCCGCAAGCCGGATCGGCTCCGGTGGATCGGCTCTCACCGGGGGAGCGCGCTCGCCTGACGACGCGAGGAGCGACGCTGCTGAGCACGAAGACGGTGAACACCCGGCTCTCGATCCATCGTCGCTCTGTCAGGACAAAAAAAGACACCTCGCGTTCCCGGGACCGTTTTGGCGGCGTTTGGGTGCGAGTCTACTCCGGTGATCAGTTGATTGGGGAGAAGCGCGACCTGGAACGGGAGGTGGAGAAACTGGATCCCGCTTGGACGGGGCCCGTGGGGAAGCAATCCATCTCCATTCCGGAATTGCTGGAAGCGTTGCCCCTGCCCAAGTTGCCCGAGCGGCTTCCGAAGCTGCCCAAGCTGCCGTTTGAAAAATAGTTGCTTCGTTAGAAGGGATAGGACTGGATACCTTACGGCGCTTCCGTGGCTCGTTGCGCGATTTCACGGTAGATCCGGAGCGCTTTCTCGAACTCCGTCAGGGCCTCAGGTTTGAGAACGTTTTCATGGCGCGCCAGTTCGTCTTCGATGCGCCCGATGAGGAAGTCGGTTTCCTCCTTCCGCGGACGCGGGGGTGCCCCGGGGATTTCAAGGCGCCAGGGCGCGGTGTGGGCAAAGCGAATGCGCTGGGGGCCATTCTTCTCGAAGCAGCGAACGGCGATCCAGGTGCTGCTCTCCGGCACTTCGATCTCTTCCTCAAAGGACGTTTGATAGGCCCCCTCGGCCGTCTTTTGGTTCTCAACGGCAACGCGGTGGAGGATTTTCCCGTGCTGCACGATTTCCAGGCTTTCCAAGGGTTGTGCGCTCAGAGATTGGCCGCGGACAAGGAGCCGGTCGCCGGGCTCAGAGTCAAACACGTGGCCGGGCAATTGCTCTTCAACTTTGGCGAAGAGCATGGGGCCCGTGGTGACGAAGCTCCGGCCTCGGCGGAGGCCGTCGAGCCAGGCCGATCCGGAGAAGGCTTCTCCGGTGTGGACGTAGACCCGGCTGTAGCCCAGCGGGACAGGATGAACGCCGGAGGCTGTTCCCGCGGTCGGCTGCAGAGGGAAGCCGCAATTCAAGAGGGTGTAATAATTCTCCAGGCCGTAGTGCAGCCAGCCACGCTCGGTGAGGCCGCCCTCGGGATGGCGTTCCACCTTCATGTAGGGAGCGGGCGCCACGGAGGGGCGGCGGAAACCAAATTCGGTTCGCCACACACTGTTATTGGAGAGTTCGTAAAGATCGATCTTGGCCACGGGGACAAGCATCATCGACCAGGGCCAACTGTGTTTGTCCAAGTCTAACAAGGCGCCTTCCCTGCGGGCCTGTTCGACGATGGGGCCTACTGGGGGCATTCCGGTTTCAAAGCGCGACTGATGATTGAGAATGAAGACGGCGCCGAGGACGTGGGCACTACCGTCGACGGAAAAGACCTCGTATTCCGTATTGCGAGGATAGATGAGGTGCGTGGGATCGACCGCGATGGGCTGGGCGCCTCGATCTTCTCGATTGCCGAAGGGAGAAGGGCCCTGTCGACGTAGCGTGGAGGGTAAAAGGTTAGGTGCGCGGTAAGCCTGGGTGGTCCAGAAGGTCACGGGAAAGGCGACATTGAGATCCTCTGCTAGCATGACGTTAGGCAGCTCCGAGAATCGCCGATGGACGTGCGTTTCCCCGGAATACCACCCGCGTTCTGCCAGATTGATCCAGCGCTTGAGGCGGAAGACCCGATGGACGGGAGTGTCGGCGACGGTGATGCGTTCTGTATGGGGGTGATACTCTTTCCCACGTTCGATGGTGATTTCATAATCGCCCGGTTCGAGCACGGTTTTGAAGGGGTGTGCCGAGAGCGTGGTGTGTCTTTCGACGGACTGGGCCATGGGGACCCACTCCTCGGCATAGGGAACGGCGGACCCGTCGTCGGATGCCGATTGAACGAAGAGCCAACGCGAATCCCTAAGGCGTTGAATGTAGATTCGGGCCTCGACGGGCTCACCCGCTTGAGCATCGAGGATCTCGCCCGTGAACACGGTCTCGGCTCTCGGTTCGGTTTGGCTTGCTCCGAGGAGGGCGGTGAGGCAGATGAGGCGTATGGAGAAGGAGGCGGCGGCGGTCATAGGAACATGCTGGATATCTCTTTTCCCGGCGGAAGGAAAGCGAGAACCCGTTTGTTGTAGACGGTTGTAGTACAATGCAGTTTACTGTGATTGTTGTTGTCACCCTACCTCCCGTGCTCCATGGTTGTGGCGATGGCTTGGATGAGCAACGGGGTGATCCTGCGGATGAAGAAAGCTGGAAAGACTAGCAAAAGTCTTCTTTCGCTCTGTTTGGTTAGTGGGGTTGCTTTCGGATTCGTTTTTTCGCCCGAAGGAAGGTCGCGGCGTGTGCCGCTTGAACTCATGGAAGGCGCGGCAGGAGAGGGGCGAATCCCTGTCAAGAAAATGGTGATCGACAACGTGAGTGAAGCGGAGAAAACGCTTCTTCACGACGTCGGGAGAGCGATCGATGAGGCGGATCGTGATAGCGGGACGATGGCGCAGTTGTTAGCCTCGTTTCGCAGGCTCCCGATGGCGGATCGTACGGTGGCTTTGCAATGGCTCTTTTTGCGATGGGCGGAGTTCGATCCCGCGTCAGCCTTGGAGGCCGCCGAAGGGCTTGAAGATTTTGATCTCTGGGGATGGATGATCCATCGCGTGTGGGCTCAGCAAGATGTCATTGGGGCGATGGCGGCGAATAGCAGTTCGCTGCGTCAGGCCAACAGCGGTTGGGTGCAGTTTCAATGGGCTCGGGAGATCAACGAGGAGAACGTGGATGACGTGTACGCAGCGGTGATGGAAAACAAGAAGCTCTATCTGAACCACAGGATGTGGGAAGCTGTCAATCGGGAGTTGCATGCCGGAGGTGAATCGTTTTCCGATTTGGCAGAGAGCCTGTCCGTTCTCGCGGTGGACCAGCGATTCAGTGCGATCTCGGGGTTGGCGGCGGCGTGGGCGGCGGTCGACTTCGACGGCATGAAGTCTTGGATGCAAACGTTAGAGATCGAGGAATATCGTGCGGCCATTACGCCGATGGTCTCGTCTCTGGGGCGGCATGATCGCGACGCCCTTGGGGCGATGTTGTTGGAGAAATCGATTCAGCGTCAGGATCTAAGCGTTTTTCTCCCTGTGTTGGCCGAAGGCCCCGTCGATGACGCGGTCGATTGGCTGACGAAGTACGGCGCGCTGAAAGAAGCGAGGAGCGTTGCTCGAGCCTATTTTCGAAGAGATCCCGAGCAGGCCTTTGCTTTTCTCCGGGCCTTGCCGTCTGAGCAACAGTTCACGGTCGGTGCCAGGATTCTGGACCAGGCGGCTTTGTTCGCGAAGCCGGAGGCGTTGCTGACTTGGGCTGAGGGATTAAGCAACGAGGAGGAGCGGGCCTCGGCACTGGCCCAGATTCGGAATCGGGCCCTGGCCATGTATCCGGGCGAAGGGCTGAATGAACTGGTCGGGCGCTTGCCGGAGGGCGCATTGAAAGCGTCGTTGGCCCAGATGGCCGGCTGGGAAGCCGCCTTTCGAGAGGGAAACTTCGAGGAGATGGCGGATTGGCTAGATGCGGTTCGAAAAGAGCCTTTCACGGGATACGATCACCACGAACACGTCGAGGTCACCCTGAATCGGCTCCTTCAGGACCGATGGAGTGGGGGCGGCACGTCTGCGGTGGCTGCGCTGATTGAGTCTGTTCCGGATGAGGCTTTGGGGCGAGATCTTGTTAGGCGTTGGGTGCTGGAGGCGCCCGAATCGGTCTTGGATTGGGTGGGGCATGACGAGCGATGGAGTGCGGCCCGGGACGAGGCGGTTTCCTGTGGGCTGCAGGAACTGGCTCGAAGATCACCGGATGAGGCGATCGCGTGGTTGCGAGAGGTCGCACCGGAGTGGGCCCGGGCACCCGAGATGATGGCACAGCTGGCGGACGGATGGGTGGGCGGAGGCGATCCCGCAGGTGCGGCGGCCTGGAGCGGGAGCCTGTCTGAGGAGGCCACTCGAGTGCAGGTGATGCAGGCGGTGTCGACGCGGTGGAGTTCCTACAACTCTGGGGATGTCGCTCAATGGGCCTTCATGCTTTCACCAAGCCCCGAACGTGACGCGGTGGTCTTGGGCATGCTCGATTCTCTGGCGTGGGAGGATCTGTCCGCAGCTGCTTCGTGGGCGCTAACACTGAGAGAGCCGGAGGCGCGGCGTGGCGCCGTGGTGCGATTGTTGGAAAAGCATGGAGATCGATTGGCTGAGGTCCAGTCGGCGATCGCCTCCTCGTCATTGGGTGCCGAGGAACAGGCCGGTCTTCTTCTCGAGTTGGAGGGAGACAGTTCGTGAACGCGGGCCGAAGAGCGTTGGCAGCGATCGCCGTGTTTCTGATCGGTTGGGGGATGGGTGGCGCCGTCAAGCGGCTCGGCGCCTCATCGCAGGAGCCCCAGACCATGTCTGGGGCGGAGCATCCTGCCTCGGTCCTGCCGCACTCACGCGCTGGTGGATCGCAGACGTTGACGGGCGCCGTTCGCCGGCTGCAGAGCATTTCAAATCACTACCGGCGGAGCCGTGAAATGCACCGCTGGGCGGAAACGGTATCTCCCGAGGATTGGGAGGAAGCGGCCCGCTTGCTCTCCTCCGGTGATCTCATGAATCTGCGGGTTGCGGTGGATGTGTGGGCTGCGCAAGATCCCGCCCGGACGTTGGCGGTGTTGCAATCGATCCAGGAGCAGGACTATCGTTGCCTGCGGGCGGTTTTTTCGCGTTGGGTGCGTGTGGATCCTGATGAAGCCTGGCGAACGGCCGGGCATTCCGGCTATTCCTACCACCGGCGAGTACTGGCCTTTGCCATGCTGGAGATCGATCCCGATCGCGGTGTCGACTGGATCGGGGCATTGCCCAAAGAGCGCTATACCACCGAGGAATGCATGCCGCTTCACGTGTCGTCCAGCAATGTGGAGAGATTGAAGCGGGCCGCCGCGAGTTTGCCGCGCGAAGGCTGCCGCAAGGGAATCGTGTCTCAGGTTGCCCGTTTCCTGTCGCGGACGGATCCTGAGGGCGCCATGCAGTGGGCGCTCGAAATGGGACCGCCAGGCGGTCTGGTCGATGAGTTGTTAGGCAAGTATCATGGAGCGGATCCCGAAGCGGCGAAACTGTTTGTCCAACAAGTAGGTGGAGGAAGTCTGCCGGTGGTCCTTGCCAAGATTCTCGCGGCGTCGGATCCCGAGGGTGCCTTTGAGTTTTCGCGAGGCTTGGGCGTCGACTCCAGGAACGCCGCCATGGTTGTGGCCGTGCGGGCGTGGGCGGAGGAAAACGCGGCCATGGCGGCGCAGAACGCCGGCTTGATCGGCAATCGTTCCCAGGAAAAGGAGGTCTGGGCTGCCATTTGGGCGAACTGGTTCGAGCAGAACCCAAATGAGGCTATGACCCGACTTGAAGCTTACCCCTATGAAGAGGCGCGATGGGATTGGGGAAGTGTTTACCCGCACTGGCTCAACGCGGATTTGGACCGCATGACGGAATTTATGCTAGGGTTTCCCCAAGGGCATCACACGGAACTATTTGCCGCGACGGCCGCAGGTAAGTTTGTTGCGGACGATCGGATTGACGATGGGCTTGCCTGGTACGATCGGCTGGATGAGGCGCATCAAGCTCGAGCTTACCGCCATTTTTTGAAGCCCTTGGTGAGATCGGGCAAGATTGGCGAGGCTGAACGCATGGCACGCGGGGCCGGTGGGAAGACAGGGATGCAGGCGTTCGCCAAGGTCTATTTTGCCGCGGATGCGGAGGCTGCCGTGCAGTGGGCCCAGGACGCAGGCGATGCAGACGTATTGACGCAGTTGCGGTTCACGGTGCAGGAATTGCCTTTCCCTCCTGAGCGCCGCACCCGATTGCTGACCTTGTTGGGAGAATAATGGAGCAGCCTTTGGGTGACAATAAGAAAGTGGGAGGGACTTTAGTCCCTGGGTTCACTTGGTTGATGAAGGGACTGAAGTCCCTCCCACTTTCCTGGGAAACACAGTTGAGATGGGTGGGAATAAGAAAGTGGGAGGGACTTTAGTCCCTTGGTTCACTTGGTTGATGAAGGGACTGAAGTCTCTCCCACTTTCCTGGGAAACACAGTTGAGAGGGTGGGAATAAGAGAGTGGCAAAGACTTCAGTCCCTGCTTGAACCAGTTTGCCGATAGGCCTCGATCACGGCCGAGGTATCATGAGCGCCATAGCCGAGGGATTCGGCCGACTCCAGGAGAGCGCGGTGGGAGGCGGTTAGAGGGAGCTGGATTCCGGCACGTTCCGCCTCGGCGAGCATGAGGCGGACGTCCTTCAGATGCTGAGTCAGCCGAGCCTGGGGAGGTTGGTAGCTGGCGTCGATCATCTTCTGCCCCTTCGTCGCCATGACGCCTGAGGAAGCGGGGGATTGCTGCAGCAGGTCGAGAATGGTGCTCGGATCGAAACCGAGGGCTTCGCCAAAATGCAGGGCTTCAGCGAGGACGGCGCGATGGAGACCGAGGACGAGATTGAAGACGAGCTTAAATCGCGAGGCGGCGCCGATGTCACCGAGGTGGAAACAACGTGTCGTAAGGATATCGAACAAGGCCTGAGCGCGCTTGATGGCAGCCTCCTTGCCGCCGAGGAAAATGCCGGCCTCACGTTTGCGCAAGAGATCGCTCGAGCCGGCGATGGTGGCCTCGACGAAGGCGGTTCCCTTTGGAGCAAGCATCGATTCATGGGAGAGGGCGTCTTCAGGGTCCCCCGTGGTGGTGTCAATGATAAGATGATCGGCGGTGAGTGCGGGCTGAACCTCACGAAGCACGCTCTTGACAATGCCGCTGTGTGGCAAGCTGAGGAAAACGATCTGACATTGTTGACAAACAGAGCCGGCGGCATCGGCGAACTGTGCCTGGGTGGATCGCGGTTCGCCGGGGTCGAATCCGATCACGTCGTGGCCAGATTCGCTGAGACGATCGGCGATGACGCTCCCCACAAGTCCGACGCCGATGAGTCCGACGGGATGGCTCATGACTCTGGCACGAAAGCCTCAATCGACTCGAGATAGCGGGCGGCTGCCTTGGCGGGATCGAAGGCCGTGCGCACGCCGTGTTCGTGCACCTGGGTGCCGAAACGCAGTCGCAGGGATTGGCCGGGCTCCACCATGGTTTTCTTGTCGCGATTGGGTTTTCGATCGACGGGAAAGGGATTGGCCACGAGAAGGCCGTAGTCGCGGCTGTGGGCCCAAACCGGAGGGTTGCCCGGGCCGGAAATCAACTGGAGGCCGACGTGTCTGCCATTGAGTGTTCCCGCGTAGTCCCACCATTGGTCGACCAGACCCCAGGTGCCCTTCTCGTCGCGTCCGCCCTTGGCGCTATAGATGGAGCCGTTTCCGTCCCGGACACGGAGTGGTGAGGCGACGCGCGCGGCGAGTCCCATTTCCTCGCGCACGCCAAAGTAGAAGGGCTGGTCCGAGGAAAACTCGGTATCGAGTGCGATGAGATAGCCGTCGGCGTTCGCCTGGATGGCGTAGCGGGCGGTTTCCTGGCAGACCTCCGAGCCGTCTTGAGCGAGGTAGCGGTTGGTCACGGTAAAGGCGGCCGATGTGGCCCCCGCCTGAGGTTCACCCGCGAGACCGACCAGTTCCACGATGCCGCGATCGTTGTGCCAGAAGTTCTCACCGTTGAGCACGGCGAATCCGAGTGAGAGTCCCGGATGCATGTAGGCGTGGTCGGTGGGATCTTGCCCTTCGACCGGTGGAAAATTGCGGGTGACTTGTCTCCCGTCCGGTGTCTTGACGTGAGCAAAGAACGGCCGACGCGTCTCCGGATGGTCGAAGTAATAGCTGGCGATCGGCTGACCGTTTAACTGAATGTCCAGGCGTTCATCGTAGCCGAGCAATCGAAAACCATTCTTCTCATGTCCCCACGATTTCCCGGAGAGGGAAGGACTCTGGCGCTTCTTCGTCCTGGCTTCCGGCACGCCGTTTCCTTCCTTTCTCTTGAGGGAAAGGAGAAAGGTGGTGAGATCGGCGACCTGTTGCGCGGATAGCGTGGGGCCTAACGGAGGCATGGCGGAGATGTCGACGGTTTCCCGCTTGGCGACGTCTGATTTGACCACGGTCACGGTTTGTCCGCCCACAACGCCGAAAGTGAGGGCGCGTCCCGTTTCTTCCAACACAATGCCGCCGATGGACTCGCCCGACTTCTTCGTCACCATCTGCATGGCGAAGCCTTCCGTGATCTGGGCGCTCGGTTCGAGGATGGATTGGATGAGAAACTCAGCGTCGGCGCGGTCCCCGATCTCGGAGAGATCGGGGGCGAAGACGTTTCCGATGCCTTCCAGCTGATGACAGGTGGCGCAGGTGGCGCCATGGGCGCTGAGAAAAAGCGTGCGACCGCGGGTTGCCTTGGCGGTGGCCATGGCTTCTAGCACTTCGGCTGTTGTCGGAGCGGTCTCTTGGGGCTGGATCAGATGGGGCTTGATGATGATATGATAGTGACTCTTGTGCGCACGGAGATCCTCCCGATTGCCCCCGAAAGAGACCTTCCCGGTGGGGAACTCGGCCTGGTAGACGCGCATCGTGGAATCGCCATTGTGAAAGCTCATCTTGGTGGGTTCATAGCGGCCTCGGGCCCATTTGGGCAGGGCTTCGCCGCGGACATCGTCAGCGAGATAGATGGTCGATGGACTTCGGAGCTGGAGCGTAAACCCACCGCCGGATTCCGTCTCGGCCTCATTGTTGGCCACGAGGATGAAGGTCTCCCCGTGGAGTTCGTTGGGGATCTCGCGAAAACGATAGTGGCGATCGAGGTAAGCCCTGGCTCCGGGGAGTAAGGTTGCTTCACGGTAACCGGGCTGTTTGCTTTCAATGGCATCCACGACGTTGAGCGGAGGCCGCGCGGGATCGTTTTCGGTATCCTTCCCTGCTCCTTGGTGAAGCGCCGGTCCCTTGATGATGGTTTCCGTCTTGCCTCCCGCCCGACGGGTGGCGAGGCCGGCGATGGTTTCGTTGGTGTCTTTGGAAAGGGCGGCGATCTCAGCATCGCTCAAGGCGTCGTCTTCTAGCAAAGCGAGCAAGGCGGCGAGACGGACCTTGTCTCGAGAATCGTCGAGCCTGTCCTTGAGCGCTTGGCGAGGCTGCAGGTGGCGCAGGGCTCCCCAGATCGAGTAGAACACCAGGCGATCATCTTCGTCGACGGCGAGGTCGATGAGGTCCTCGGTCCAACGAGTCTCGCCGGCTTGCCAGATGGCGAGAACGGCTTCGTGGCGGATCCGGGCGTGGTCATCGTTGAGCCCCAGGGGAAAGGAATCGTCGCCCAGGGCGGTGATGGTCAGGGTCAAGACCAGGGCGAGACCGGTTCCGATGATGAAGAAAGGGAATCGTGTCGAGATCATGACGGTGCGGGAGGGATGGAAGTATGCCACTATTCTCCCGAGAGTGGGAGGCGGAAGGCGACATAGGCGTCGCCGGATTCGGTCTTCATCTTACCGCCTCCAGCGGCGATGACGACGTACTGGACGCCATCGATGGCATAGGTCGCGGGCGTGGCATAGCCGCCTGCGGGCAGTTGAGTTTCCCAGAGCAGCTCGCCGGTCATCTTGTCGAAGGCGCGAAACTTTTCATCCTTGGAGGCGCCGATGAAGACGAGGCCGCCGCTGGTGGCGATGGGACCGCCGTAGTTTTCCGTTCCGGTTGGCGGGAGACCCTTTTCCGTGAGCTCGGCGAATTCGCCCAGCGTGACTTGCCAGCGGATGGTGCCGCGGTTGAGATCGATGGCATTGAGCGTGCCCCATGGGGGCTTCACAGCGGGGTAGCCATCGGAATCAAAGAATCGATCGTAGCCATCATGGGTGTAGGGACTCTCCACGGTGTCAAAGACGACGTCTTCCTCGGCAATGGCCGGCGTCGTGGTCTCTCGATTCGCTGATTGTGGGGATTCCGAACCAGGGGTGGTGTCGGCCTCGTAGAGATAATCAATGAGTTCGTTGCGCTCGTCCTCAGTGAGAAAAGCAAAGGGGGGCATGAGACCCTGGCCTTCCTTGAGAATGCGGCCGGCTTCCGCTTTGGGACGCCGCTCGTGGATGCCGACGAGGGAGGCGACCCCGCGCTCCTTGGATCCTTGCCGGTCTTCACCGTGGCAGGCAATGCAGAGGCGGCGGTAGATGGTGTGACCTCGCGGCTGATTGGCATCGTCGATCGGCAGCATGAGGTGAATCCACGGCATCTCGTTACCGTTGACAATGAGAAGGCCTTCCTCTTGATCCCAGGCAGCGCCGCCCCATTCGCCGCCGCCGTCGAAGCCGGGAAAGATCACCGTGCCGGTCTCACTCGGGGGGAGAAACGTTTCTCCTGAGCGGACCTGGTCATACCGTTCTTTGATCTCGGCGTGAGCGCGAGGCGAGATGTCCGTAATGAGATCCGGAGTGAATCGTTGACGGGCGAAGGGAGGTGGAGCGGTGGGCAGCGGCTGGGTAGGCCAGGCGGCTTCTCCCAAAAGATCGGAGCCGGGCACGGGCACTTCTTTGATGGGGAAGATCGGCTTGCCGGTGCGTCGATCGAAGGTGAAAACGTGACCGGTTTTGGTGACCTGTGCCACGGCATCGACCCAGGCGCCCTGGTGTTGTAGTCTAACCAAATTGGGAGCCGCTGGAAGGTCGCGGTCCCAGAGATCGTGGTGGACCATTTGAAAATGCCAGAGCCGTTCTCCGGTGGCGGCGTTGAGAGCCAAGAGGCAATTGCCGAAGAGGTTGCTTCCCTTGCGGTTGCCACCCCAGAAATCAAAGGCGGGCGAACCGGTGGGGAGAAAGACCATGCCTCGAGCGTGATCGACCGAGAGCCCGCTCCAGGCATTGGCCCCGCCGGCGTACTCCCAGGCTGGCTCGGGCCAGGTGTCGTATCCGAACTCGCCCGGTTGCGGGATGGTCCGGAAAGTCCAGCGGATCTCCCCGGTGCGGACGTCGTAGGCGCGGATATGTCCCGGAGCGGAGGGGCCAGGGCCCTCTCCCACCCGGGTTCCGAGGATGAGGAGATCTTGGAAGATGACGCCAGGTGAATTGGAGAGCACATTGAGACCGCTCGGTTCTCGGTCGAGACCCTCACGGAGATCGACCGTTCCGTGGTCGCCAAATTCCTCGATGGGCAGGCCGTCACTCGCGCGGATGGCGAAGAGGCGATGTCCGGCCGTGAAAAGGATGCGCTCTTCAGCGGGATCGTCGCTCTCCCAGTGGACCACCCCGCGGTTGACACCGAGATATTTGTGTTCTCCACGATAGGTGAAGGGATCGAAGGTCCATAGCGGATTGCCCGAGTCTCCGCTGAGAGCGATGAGTTTGAGTTGGGGGGACGTCCCGTAGAGCTTTCCATGAACGATGATGGGGTTGCACTGGATCTCCGTGCGATTGCTCTCGGTGTCGGCGTCGCCGCAGTGATAGATCCAGGCCTGCTCGAGAAGATGGACGTTCTGGCGATTGATCTGATTGAGAGAGGCGTATTGTCGATTGTGAGGATCGCCGCCGGCGGTTCGCCAGTCGGAGGCGACGGTTTTTAGGGGAAAACGAAAGATCTTGTCTCCGCTGCAGGCATGGAGCGTGTCCTGGCTGAGAGCGACGCTCACGGTAGCGCCCTCTTGAGGTTTTGTAAGAATGGTTTTGGCCTTGCCATCGGCATTGAAAACCTGGATGCCCGCGTGGGAGGTGACGTAGAGGTCGCCGTCGGGCGAAACAACCATGCCGTCGCCGCCGGCAGCGGTGCCTTCGCGATCGGCTGAGAGGGAGAGGGTGGCGAATCGTTCGCCGCCGCGGAGGTCTCCATTGGGAGCGAGAGGGAAACGCCACACATGGGTGCCACCGAATTCACTGACATAGAGGATGGACTGATCGGGGCTGAGGGCGATCCCGTTAGGTTTGACGATGCCTCCGGCGACCACCGGTGGCCGCGACATTTCGCGAGCGGTCAGAGGGGCGCGGGCGACGGTGCCGGCCTCGGTGTCGGTGAAGAAGAGAAAACCGGCCCGGGAGACGACGAGATCGTTGGGATTCACCCGCGTGGCCACGGTGGTGATGGCTTTGTCCTCGGGATCAATGCGGACAATGCTCTTTTCCACGCTCTCGTCCCGGCCCTGAACCGCTGCGAAGAGGGCACCGTCGGGGGCAAAGTCCATGCCGCTGATCCGTGGGCCGTCTCCTAACCAAAGTTCAGGCTTCTCCGCGTCTGGCGCGAGGCGATAGATGGCGCCGTTGGGCAGATCGCTGAAGAAGAGGCTGCCATCCGGATGGATGCAGGCGCCGTCGGTGAATTGGTAGCCGTCGCCGCTCGGAATCCAGGAGGCTTCGCGTGGGGTGAGGCTGTGGTCGCTTGGAGATGTGCTTGAATCCGATTCACTCTCATTGTTCCACCCGCGCCAGAGCCAGCGCAGGGAATCCGGGAGGGTGGCGCCGCCGTGCAGGCCGTTGTGGGCGCCGGTGCCGTAGACAAAGCGGTGGTCGTAACCGGCGAAGGCGAGGGCACTGGCCATCTGTTGGTTGGCGATGGGCCAGCTTCCGTGGGCGTTGTTGAGATCGTTGGCACCGTCCTGGAGGAAGACGCGGATGGGCTTGCGTTCGGTCTTGCGAATGAGCGCCGGGTAGACGTGGCCGCCGCGAATATTGGTGAAGCTGCCGATATGGCTGAGGACCTTGCCAAACTGATCGGGGCGTTCCCAGGCCACGGTCCAGGCGCAGATCCCGCCGGAACTCATCCCACTGATGGCTCGGCGCTCGGGATCCTGGCTGAGTTTGATCCCGTACGTCTGAACGACGTGGGGCAGCAGTTCATCGATGAGGAAGTTAGCATAGTCAGCGTTGGGGGTGTCGTATTCGATACTACGGTTCGATCTCGTACCCCAGCGATCGTGAGGCGCCTCATCGGGTCCGCGGTGCCCAGGATTGATGAAGAGGCTGATGGTCACGGGAAGCTCGCCACGGGCAATGAGGTTGTCGAGGACGATGGGAACGCGCATTTGTCCGTCCTCACTGACATAGGCGTGTCCATCCTGAAAGACCATGAGGGCGGCGGCTTCCTCGCCGGTGTAGGCCTGGGGAACGTAGAGCCAGCAGCCTCGAGTGGTGTCGGCGAAGATCTTGGAGCGATCGAATTCGAAGAATGTGAGTGTTCCCTTTTCCACCCCCTGAAGACGTCTATCGGATTCCCATCCGAGCGTGTAGTCGTCTGCGCCGCGCACCGGTGGGGAAAAAAGTGGGAGTGAGGCCGCGAGGACGCTGGTGACGAGTGTGAGGCGCGGTGTTGTCATGACAGGCATGCGGTGAGGGGGCGAATGAAGAGAGATCAGGTTTGTGTGAGACGATTGATCTAGTCGGAGGAGGGCCAATCGACGGGGGCGACCTGTTCGTGCCCGCTGTTGTCGATGAACTTGATGCGTCCGTGGGCGACGCCGTATTCGTGGACGAGCTTGGTCACCTTGACGTCGAAACAGCAGTAGCGGGCGATCTCCATGATCTTCCCCTCGCGCCACCATCGGATGGCCTGGAGGCCTTCGGCCGTCTTGCCGCAACCGAGTGAGGCCTCGGCGATGTGGTCGAGCTTGGGGCGGTGTTGGATCCGTTCCTCGAGGTATTTACAGAGGTCCAGGCTGATGAGCTGGCTGGGAAGATCGAGGCAGGTGTAGCCCATGAGCACCTGGTAATCGAAGTTGATGTGGTTGTAGCCCACCACGAGATCGGCCTGGCGGAGTTGAGCGATGAGGTCATCCACGGTGTCCTCGCCGAAAATGCGGTACTCGCCGAGCTTGGTGCTGTAGGTCACGCCGATGGACATTCCCATGTCGCATTTCTTGTCCCAGCCCCCCACATCGCCCGCGGACCGCTGCGTTTCGAGGTCAAAATAGACATAGTCTTTCCCCATGCCCGTGAGGTAGAGGATTCTCGGGCTCTGTGCCAACCAATTCTGCGACCAACGATTGCCGAAATGCTCACGCGTGCCAGAGTGGAAGAGACCGTCGAAATTGTAATGGTCTCTGCGCCATACGCTTCTAGGATGCTTCGTTGCCAGGGGCTGCGTGCCCTGACCGACCTAAACCACAGACTGACTACTACTGAGAAAATGAAAATGAAATTCGCGATTCCCACCGCGCTCTTGGCCACGATGGCGTGCACGATGTTATCGGCGTCGGCACAGAAGAGCGTCAAATTGAAGCAGGGCTTCCCCGTGGGGAAGAAGATTCATCAATCCATCGTGTTGAATCAGAAGATGAAGATGGCAGGCATCCCGGGCGCTCCAGAGGGGCAGGGGATGAACATGACGAACAAGATCACGATGGACATGAGCATGGACATCAAGAAGCACGGCAAGGACCAGAAGAAGGCCGTGGTGAAGTACGATCGGATGGCGATGCTGATGGACGCGGGAATCATCAAGCAAGAGTTCGATTCTGAATCGGATGACGGCAATCCCTTCACCACGATTGTGGGCAAGGAGTTCAGCCTCATCTATGACAAGGATGACAAGGTCGTGGAAGTGGAGGGCATTGAAGGCTTTCTAGGAGACGCGGCGGAGCAACCGGGCATTGGCGACATGCTGAAGCAGTTTATGTCCGAGGAGCAGATGAAAGAGATGATGAATCAAGGTCTCCTGCAGGACGTCCCGAAGGAGGCGCAAAAGATTGGTGATTACTGGACCTATGAGATGGAGACACCGATGCCGCAGGGAATGGGTAAGTTCAAGGTTTCGGGCAAGTACACGGTGAAACGCTTTGATGAATACGAGGGCAATCCCTGCGTCGTCATCGCCATGGAAGGAAAACTCAAGTCCGACGGGAAGACGAAGATGAACATGCAGGGTCAGGAGATCGAGATGGAGTTCAAGGATTCCAAGTTCGAGGGAGACATTTACTTCGATAACAAGCTCGGCCTTCCGCGGAAATCTGACATGATCACGAAGATGAAAATGAACATGGGTATCCTCGGTCAGAACATGACGATGGACATGAACATGACGATGATCTCCAAGATCACCAAGATTGAGGAGAGCAAGTAAGCAAGTTCCTCTTTAGATCAATGATGAAAGGCCCACCGTGTAGGCGGTGGGCCTTTCTTTTTTCTTTTTGAAGGACGATTCTCGTAATGGGAGCGGTGACGTCGTCGTCGCAAATCGATCTTGGATGGATAGGGGCCGAGGCAAATAGGGACGCTCAGGGGGCGGACAGGGGTGTCCGTATCACCCTCAGTTGGCGTCAGCCCATGAGATCGTAGAGTTCGGCACGGAGTTTTTCTGCTTCTTGGACGGTGTTTTCCGGCGGCGATTGGCACCAGCGGAGAAGGCTCTGGTAAAGGTTGGCGGGGAGTTGGCGTTTGCGGGCGCCTTTATCCAGGGTAGCGACTTTGGAGGCGATGTGGGGGACGATCGTGGGGCGCAGGTGGGGCTGGTTGAGGAAGAGATCGAGCAGAGCGTGGACGCGGTAGCGGTCCATTGCCGGGATGGCGCGGGAGAGCTGGTCGGCATGTCCGGCGTGTTTTACGGTCAAGGGTTGAGGGATCCAGCCGATCTGGTGTTGGTGTGAGAGCCGGATCCACAGTTCGTAGTCTTCACACACCGGATAGCGCGTATCAAATCCCCCGGCGGCCTCGAAGCAAGCACGGCTGAGCATGACGGAGGAGCAACTGATGCAACAGCGTCGGAGACAATGGGAGAAGATATCGCCGCTGGGGTGTTGGTAGCGCTTCAGTTGAGCCACGGTTTTTCCCGCCCGAACCCAGTTTTCCTCACACTGAGAAATCGCGTATTGGGGATGGACGCGATGAAACTGCGTCTGGCGCTCGAGCTTTCCCGGCAGCCAGTAGTCGTCGGAGTCGAGGAAGGCAATCCAGGGAGCGGAGCCGGCGTTGGCCCCGCGGTTACGGGCCGTAGCGGGACCGGCGGGGCCACTGCCCGGATCTTCCCGCCGGGCGCTGAGGAACTGGTGTCCCTGTTGGTGAACGAGTTCACGCACGGCGGAAAGGTCCTCCGTCGAATGGTCGTCCACGACGATGAGTTCGAACGAGATTTCCCTCTGATCGAGGACACTCCGAACGGCGCGGCCTAACCAATGAGGCCGGTTGTGGGCGGGAATGACGACGGTGACCAGGGGCGACATCGTCCGCATGGGGGATTTGTCAGGAGATGGTTTCCGTCTCACCAAAGCCCTCGAGGGATTGATCGGACTCCCCGGTTTCGCCGCTCAATTGGCGGACGCGGTCCAAAAAGGCATCGAAATAGCCGTCCTGGCTGGAGCCGCGTCGATTGCGCAAGCGGATGGTGGGTGGGGGACCCTCCGGTTCCACCTGGGCATGGTTTTCGATCCAAGTCCCACCCCGGAGTCGATAGGCCTGAGTGAGGAAGGTCTTGGAGTGATCGAGATGCACGGGCGCGCTTCCGAGGCGCCACGTGACGATGGCACGGAGCCGCCCTTCGTCGGCCTCTTCGAAGCCGATGAGCGTCAGGGGGCGTCGATTGGTGCCGATAAGGAGGAGCGATTTGAAGGCGTGATGAAAGGTGATGGCGCCTTCGATGCCGCTGACGGGGTAGATGAGGTGAAGGCGTTCATCGGGGGCGAGGTCGGCCAGAAGAGCGCGCGCGGCACGGGTACCGATGTGGGGTTTGGGCGCTTCCGGGAGGAGTTGAGCGAGGAGAAATTCGCGACATCGTTCGTCGATACGCTCGATCCAAGGGGTTGGTTTTTCGCGAAAATAGGCGGTAGACTCTTCAATCAGAGCCGTGTCTGGCTCGCGGGGGAAGACCTCCAATTGAAAATCGATGAGGTCTCGAAGGAAATCGTGAGCCGCCTTCTTGGAGAGGGCGTGTTCAGGATAATCGAAGACCATGGGGGGCGCTTGCCGGGCACGGAGCAGTCCTTTGGAGAGGGAATCTCCTTCCATGGCGGCAGCGGTGCGGGAGTTGCTCAGATAGGTCTCCGTCGCCTCGAGTTCGAGCATTTTGTGGCCGAGGAGGTAACTGGCGAGGGAATAGAACGCCGCGAGCCGCTCCTCGGATGGAGAGACACTCTGCGGTCCGTCATGAAGTTGGAGTTTCACTCCGAGACGTGCTTCGATGCCGCGGCTCCATTTCTCGATGCGATCGGGTGCTTCGCGGGAGTAGAACTGCTCGAAAAGAACCTCTAACCGTTTGGCGACCTGGACGGCATCGGTCACGGCAATGAGGCCGCGGAGACGTGTGCTGCGCGGCTTGGCGCTGAACCGGTTGGCCAGGCAACGGTAAAGATAGACGCGGTCGTACTCGCTGTGCAGGGGAAGCCGGCCGATCTCCTTGAGTCCCGCTTCGAGGGAGTCCCGGCTGGGCGGGAAGTGATGGACCATTTCGATGAGTTCGGTGGCGAAGACCCAATCGGGATCCCGGTCCCGAAAGTTGGCACCGTAGACGGCGGCGGTCTCGGATCCGACGATGCGGATGGACTCGTGGAACATACGCAAGCCGTACTTTCTCGTGTAGCGTGAGGAGATCTTCTTGCCGCCGATGGAGGCGAGTTCGGTGATGGTCCAACTCAGCCCCAAGGCGATGGGATTGGCCCCGAGGGCGAATCGACTGAGGAAGATCGCCGGTTTGGCGTAATTCCAGTAGGGGTTGACCTTCTTGTACATGCCGTAGTAATCCATCGCCTTTTTGACAAAGCGATAGGTTTCCCGAAGGTTGAATCCCTTGACGTCGACGGGAAGCTGCTCTAGCTGAACGAGCAACTGGAGGGAGACGTTATGGAGAAAGCGAAGCACTTGCTCCATGCTGGTCTCGAGGAGAGGTTGATCGGAATTGGGCTGGTAGATGCGGGCGACGCCTTCGAAGAGCTGAATGACGTCCTTGTAGATTTCGTCGGGTTGGAGGACACCGTCCACGACATAACCGTTGTCGATGACCTTGTTGAAAAGGCGCTCCGATTCCGCGCGACAGAAGGCGAGGACCTCGCGTTCGCGATCGTCAGTGGGGGGTGAGGAGACCGGCGATGGGTTGGTGGATGATGTCGACGACGCTGAAGCGGCGACGGCATCGGTAGTGCCGGGAGCGGGGTCTGAGTCGGGACTTTCCACGTCCCACCAGCCGACTGTTTGGGCGAGTTGGAGGGAGAGCTTGTGACGCCGTTTCTCGAGAACGAGGGCTTCTTCTTCGACGTCCGTTTTGTAGAGATCGAGAGCCAAGCGTTCGCGATCGACCTGTTCACGATCTTGAATCAGCTGGGATTTTTCCTCTTCCAAGCGCCGGTCCGGTTCACGGAGGCGCAGACGAAACCACCAGGCTCCGCCAGCGGCGAGGGCTGCACCCAGGAGCAGGAGCCAGGTAGAGAGGTCAGCCAAGCTCCCACGGGAGATGGCCGTGAGAAGGACGATCAACCCACCGGAAGCCGAGACGATTGCCGGACGCGCATCGAGGGCGGGTTTCTCCATGGAGCCAACCTAGTGCAGTTATGGCTGATTGGCTAAAGTTAATGGAGAAGAGTGAGTCAGACGGGTCGGACGCCAGCCTAACTGTGGCCGGGTTTGAAGTTTCGAATAAGGCCAACCATGACGCCCTGGATGATGAGTTCGCGGGCGGGGATGAGATCGGGGTAGAGGGAATTCTCGGCTTTGAGAAAGGGGCGCCGGTTCTTCACCAGGTAGCGTTTCAGGGTGGTCTCGCCATCAATGAGAGCGGCGACGATGTCGCGCGTGCGCGGTTCGCGGTGCTCGAGAATGACGCAATCGCCATCGAGGACATGGGCGTCGATCATGGAATCCCCGCGCACGTTCAAGGCAAAGGTCTTGGCGTGCCGGGAGATGCCCAAGGTATCGGCGTCCACCGTGACGCAGCGTTCCTGGGTCTGCTCGACATCCTCGGCCATGCCGGCGGTGATGCAGCCGAAGAGGGGGATATCAATCATGGGACCGCGCTCGAGTTCGTCGGTGAAACTGAGGGCGCGCGCCTTGCCGGCCTGGCGTTGGATGACGCCCTTGCGCTCCAGCGCGCGAAGATGACTGATGGCGGCCGTTTGACTGGAGAAGCCGAAGTGATCCTGAATCTCTCTCGTCGAGGGCATGATGCCGGTTCGGCCATGCTCTTCTTTGAGAAAATCCAACAATTGTTGTTGTCGGGCTGTCAGCATATGAACAGTGTTCTTGGGAACAGTAGGCCTTCATTGGGATCTGCCAAGCGGAAATTGCACTTTATGCTCTCCGGCTTTAGTAGGTCTCTACCATGATGCGGTGGGTCTGCTGTCTTTTCTCCTTGGCTTTGGGGATCGCCTCCCTCCCGTTGGCGATTCCGGCCCCGGCTGAAGAGGGAGAGAAGGAGGATGCCCAAGCGGACGGGGAAAGCTGGCGAGCGGAGCGCCGGGAACTGAACGAAAAGGCGGCGCGGGCCTTTGCCGAGGGGGACTGGCAGGAGGCGAATCACGTTTACCAGAAGATTTTGCAGCGGGAGCCTGACAACCCGCTGATTCTGGCGAATCTCGGTGCGGTGGAGTATCAATTGGATGACCTCCGCGCCTGTTGCCACTATCTCGAACGGGCCCTCGCCTTGAAAGGCGATCTCGTCGCCTCCCGGGAGATGCTAGGCATGGCGTATCATCGACGGGAGAAACCGCTGCGTGCCGTCTCCGCGCTCTCGCGGGCGGTTGCGGATCAGCCGGAGTCGGCCCGAACCCACAATCAGCTCGCTGTCGTCCTGCAGTCGATGGGATGGTTTGATGGCGCGGAGAAGTCGCTTCGCCAGGCGATTCAGCTCGATCCCGAATTTCGAGATGCCCATTTTAACCTGGCCTTGGTCTACATGGAGCGGCAGCCACCATCGGTTGAGCTGGCCAAACGGCACTATCAGCGGGCCCGGCTCTTGGGAGTCCCCAAGGACGCTGAATTGGAGAGACAGCTGGGGCTCGAGGAAGGCGTTGCCGAATAGGCTTTCGACGCGATCAATCTTTCAATCGATCTCTGCGGGCGCCACTCTTTTCCAGAGGCTGCCCTCGGCCATGGTCCACTGGTATTTGCGAGCGTGCTCCCGTATGAGTAGGGGAAGATTGCGCCTCTTGACGATCTGAAAATGGGGTGAGAGTGACTCGGTGAGGGCTTCGATGGTGACGATGGGCTGGTCTCCCGGAGCATGGTAGCCGCCTAACCAATGTTCCCGGGGAGTGAACTCATCGAGCCAAGTGTAGGGGCTGGTGATGATGAGTTCTCCTCCCACTGCCACAAGATCGGGCAGGCGCGCAAGGCAGCGGTCAGGCTGCGGCAAGCGGCAGATGAGGTTGGCGAGGAGGACGAGATCAAAGACACCCAGATCAAAGGGGAGATCCATGGCATCACCCTGCCGGAAGGACACGCGATCGGGACGTGCCGTCTGTGGGAGGCGAGCCGTGAGCGGGGTACTGAGGATGCCTTCATCGATCCGGCGATACGGAACGGCGTGGTCCTGGGCCATGATCTGTGCGGCGTGGATGAAGGCGTGGGAGTAATCGATTCCCACGGTCTCCGAGAAATACTCGGAGAGAACGAAACTGGATCGGCCGACGGCGCATCCCAGATCGAGGGCGCGGTCTGTCTCCGCGCTACGCTCTTCCAGGGAGATCATGTCGGTGACGGCGCGGACCGGGAAATGGAGTGCGTTTTGGGGACCGTCGGCGTAGGGGAGGATTTCTTGGGGCGAGCCGTAGTGGAAGAGGAGGTACTCGCCGACGAGTTTGTCCGTCTCGTAAGGATTCTCGGTCATGCGACTCTCTACGCCGGACTCCTCCGGCTGGAAAGGCAGGTTTGTGCCGATGGCTGAAGATGGCCTCTCAGATGGACCGGTTTGAGGTCAGGTCTGCATGCCCGCAGGCCTCTATTGAGTAAAATAATTATAATTTCCATAGATTTAAAGCAGGCTTATGGTATGATTCCTCAGAAATACGCCAGCAATGAATCGCATTCTGATTTACGACACCAACAACCGGGAGGCTGTGCATCTCTCGCAGTTTCTTCAGACTTCCGGCTTTGCCGTGGCGACGGTGACGACCGCGCGTCAGGCGGCCAGTTTTGCTCGGGAGTACGATTTTGAGCTTTTCATCATCAATCTGAGTGATCCTGGAGAGATGGCTTACACGACCGTAGCGGAGATCAAGTGCCGGCCTCGGTCGGCTCAGGTGGGGGTAATTGGGTTGGTGCCGGATGCGAACTCTGAGTCGGCGGCGAATGAAACCGGCTGCGATGCCTCCTTGGTGCGTCCCTACGATCCCAACGAATTATTACGAAAAGTTCGAGAACTTCTTGAGCGTCCGAATAATTCGATTACATTTATGGAATCTATGGACGCCAATTCGACTTCCACGCAACCCACGTTTGAGGCTCTGGCGGACTCTCTGTGTGAGGGGGTTCGGTGGTTGGAATCGCGGGCTGCTGATCTGGGCGAGCAGGGACCGATTGCCATCGAGAGCATGCGCGATGCGGCCATCAGTCTGCGCCAGCGACTCGAACCGGAAAAGATTTCTCCGGGCAGTGATCTTCCCGATTCGGTTCGGGACCGGCACATACGTCACGATTTCCGGAACCTGTTGGCGGCGGTCAACGGGTTTGCCGAGATTCTCTTGCTTGATGACAGTCTGGTGGAGGATATCGGGGCGCATCTGCGGACCGTGAAGGCGGAATCCCGCGAGTTTTGCACCATGCTGGACAGCATTCGCGATACGGCGGCCGCTTGAGCGGCACGCAACTCGCTCACTCACGGACGAGAGCTTCGAGGCGCTCGATATTCTTTCGCATGACGCTGAGGTAGTCGTCGCCCGAGGGCGGAGCTGCTTCGCAGGGAGAAAAGAGGATGTTTTCCAGGCCGACACTCTTGGTGGCGTCAGCGACCTGGGGAAGGGGAGC
>JANQJH010000442.1 GCA_028281705.1 Verrucomicrobiales bacterium | reverse complement strand
TCGAAACCACAGGCAAGAGGGCAGTGAGCTGATGGGTTCGGAAGCTCAGAGCGGCGTGAATCGCCTGAAATCGGGTGGTCTCGGGCAGACCGGCTGCATGATCGCGGAGCCATTCGATGGGGCGGCCGGATGTGTCCCAGCCAAACCAATTCCGGAAGAGAACAGGGTAGATGAGGGTGGATTGAGCCCCTTGACTCTCCGCCCATCTCATGGCGGCAATAGGATCATGGTGAGCCCAGCTGCCAACAACTCCCGAGGCACAGGTGTCAAATGACTCGGGAATGTCAGACTTGATGCGATCGAGGAGAGTGACCCACGGAGTAGTCGATGGAAGTTCGCTAGCGTATATATTCAGTGTACTACTATGCACACCGTTCGGGTTGCTCAGCAGATGGTCCCAAGCCTCCAAAGGTGAAGCGATTTTCCATCCGGAAATGATTGAAGACTGGACTAAGTCATCGAGGCGAGCGACCTCGATAAAGAATGGGGATTCTTTCAGTTTAGCCAGATTGTTTTCCCAACCGGCGAGGGCCTGTCTAGGATTTTGGGATGCCCAGCCTTTGTAGACTGCGCCAACGGCTGAAATGTGAGAGCGATCTAATGGATTGTCAAAAGGATCCTCTGGGTCGAGTGAAACTCCGAGGTCCGAGGACTCGATGACATGGAGTATCTTTGTCGTAAGATGGCTGGTGGCAGATTTCGGATTGAGCCGGCCCCAAGCCTCATAGAGGTCTTTCTCCAGAAGCCAATTGCCAATCGTGGCGGTATTGGAAGGTTCGTCATAGAAGAGGATCAGGGCGCGAAGGTCTTCTGCGGAGAGGCTGGCGACCACAGGAAGCCAATCCTCTTGGGAGAGAAGGAGTTCGATCTGCGAATGGTGGTCACCTAGCAACTGGACATGTCTTCTGAGTTCGACAACCACTTCCTGCAGGTGTGCTGGCAGGGTCTCGAAAGAAGGTTCGGAGTGGTCACTAGGTGTCAATGAACGAAAGGGCGCTCTGAAATAGGAGTGCGCGTGTTCTTTGCCTGGTCGCTTTTCCGGTGAATCAGTTGGGCTGGTGTTCGCTTGCTTCCACATGGTTCTCGCGGCGCCCGCCAGCAATAGTGCGGCGGCGATGAGAAGGAGCCAGCGGGAAACGGGCATTGGGGACTGGTAGCGATACTCCACGTCTCCGGCGGCGGCAAGGATGGGAATATTTTGAGCCATTCCACCTCGTCGCCAGGTCGGTAGTCGGCAGCGGACGCCTGTTGTTCGAGTGCGGAAGGACGACTAGCCAAGCGGGCAAACCCTGCTAGGGTCTCTCCCATGTCTCGCGAAGAGATCAAACGCCTTACGGAATTGTCGTCCTGTGCGGGATGAGCGTCCAAGCTCGGCCAGGCCGATCTCGCGCAGGTTCTGCGCGGACTGACTCAACTCAACGACGAGGCTCTCCTGGTGGGAGCCGCGACTTCTGACGACGCGGCGGTCTATCGCCTGAGCGACGAACTCGCCATGGTGCAGACCCTCGATTTCTTCACGCCCATCGTCGACGACCCCTACACCTACGGGCAGATCGCGGCTGCGAATTCCCTCTCGGACGTCTACGCCATGGGGGGCCGTCCGGTGACTGCCATGAATGTGGTGGGAGTGCCGCTCGAGCATCTCAGTCTGGAGGTGGTGAACGAGATCCTCAAGGGAGGGGCGGACAAGGTGGCGGAGGCCGAGTGCGTTCTTGCGGGGGGGCACACCGTGCAGAATCCCGAACCGCTCTATGGGCTTTCGGTAACGGGCCTGGTGCACCCCGAGCGCCTCATCACGAACTCGGGAGGGAAGGCGGGAGATCTCCTGGTGCTCACCAAACCGCTGGGCACGGGGATTCTCTCCACGGCGACCAAGCGCGGAATCGATACCGGTGATCTGGCCGAGCGGGCGATCGAGCTGATGGCCGCCCTCAACACGCCGGGAACTGCGATTGCGGAGCGCGGGCTGGCGGTGGGTGGCACGGACGTGACCGGATTCGGCTTGCTCGGACACCTGGGAGCGGTGGCGCGGGAGAGCG
>JANQJH010000374.1 GCA_028281705.1 Verrucomicrobiales bacterium | reverse complement strand
CGGACGACCTGGATTGGGTTCGGAGAGTGTTGGGAGAACAGGGCGGTCTCGTGGTGGAGCCCTACTTCGCCAGTGTTTTCGATTTTTCGGTTCAGTATGATCGCGACCTGAAGTTGTTGGGCTACGTGCGGCTGCACAACGATCGCCGGGGCCGTTTTCAGGCCTGCTCCCTGCAAAAGACCCTCACAGCGGGCGCGGGCGAGGCGGTGACCCGGTTTTTCTATGGGAAATCCCGTCAGGTCCAACAGATGTATGAGCGGGAACTGCCGGCGCTCCTGCGGCCTCATTTGGAGAAGGCGGGCTACGCCGGGCCTCTGGGCGTCGACGCCATGATCGCTCGGGCGGAGGACGGGGGGCTGGTGCATCACCCCGTGATCGAGATCAACCCGAGATACACCATGGGCCGGTTGGCCCTGGAACTTGCCCGGAACGTGGTCAAGGGGGAGCGCCTGGTGTTTCAGATCCTGACGCGGCGGCACTTGAAGGCGCGGGGCGCGGCTTCCTTCGCTGAACTGGCGGAGTCGCTGGAGATGGCCTCGCCCCTGGAATTGGTTACCTATCAGAATGGCCGCAAGGGGCTGCGATCCGGAGTTCTGGCACTCAATGACGCCTCCCAGGCGCAGGCGTTCCTCGCCGTGCTTCGCGTTGGCCAGAGCGCGGATCCTCTGCTTCTATGAGCCATGA
This sequence comes from Verrucomicrobiales bacterium, assembly GCA_028281705.1. Classification (GTDB taxonomy): domain Bacteria; phylum Verrucomicrobiota; class Verrucomicrobiia; order Verrucomicrobiales; family DEV007; genus JAACDM01. The sequence continues at coordinate 3,321 of JANQJH010000374.1, read as the reverse complement.
TGAAGCAATGGCGATGCGGGCTCCGGCTCCCGGCAGCGACGATGACAGCGACGACGGTGCTGCTCCTTCCTTGGGGCTTGGCGTCGGCTGAGGCTGAGGTTGAGGAGAAAAAGGTCGCTCCGGTCACGGGGGAGGCCTCCCTTCCGAAGAAGTCCTTCCACCCCTACACCCAGGGTCCCAAGAGCCGGGACGGGATCGGAAAATACTACATGGGACGGGAGATTTCCTACGTCATGGGCCACTTGGCGGCGGGATGGTTGGAGCGGCCGGAGCGAGAACGCGAGGAGAAACCGAGTCTTCTGATGGAGAATCTCGAGCTGGCCCCGGACGCGGTGGTGGCCGATATCGGCGCAGGCTCAGGTTATTTCACCTTCATGCTCGCGGAGAAAGTGCCGCAAGGGCGGGTCTTGGCCGTCGATATCCAGCCGGAGATGATCGATTTCTTGAAAAAGCGCAGTGAGAAGGAAGGGACGAAGAATGTCGAGACGATCTTGAGTACGGAGAAGGATACCAAGTTGCCGGCCAATGCGGTGGACGGGATTCTCTTGGTCGACGCCTACCACGAGTTTTCGTTTCCCCGCGAGATGTTGGAATCGATGTACCAGGCACTGAAGCCGGGCGGGCGTGTATTTCTCCTCGAATACCGTGCGGAAGATCCGCTGGTGCCGATCAAGCCGCTGCACAAGATGTCTCAGAAACAGGCCAAGCTGGAGTATGCCGCCTCGGGATTTCGCTGGCTGGAAACCCGCGATTTTCTGCCCCGGCAGCATTTCATGATTTTTGAAAAACCTGAGCCCAAGAAGAAGGCGGCGTCTCCAGGGGACGAGGGTGTCGAGAAGGGGAAAACGGCTGGGGGTCAGGAGGGAAAAGTTGACGAAGAATCCTGAGGTCGCGACGGTCTGCCAGTCGTTCCGTTATTGCCCGGCTTGCGGGCGCGAGCGGGAATCGAAGACGGACCCCCTTTGCTGTCCCTGCGGGTTTCGCTACTACTTCAATCCGGCGGCGGCGGCGGGCGGCTTGCTCACCGATGGGGAGGGCCGAATGTTCTTCATCCGGCGCGAGCGCGATCCGGGGCGGGGCAAGTTGGGCATCCCGGGAGGCTTCATTGACGCCGGCGAGACGGGTGAGAGTGCCGTGCGTCGAGAGATTGAGGAGGAGATCGGGCTCGAGATCGGCCCGCTGGACTACCTCGTTTCCTACCCCAATACCTATGCCTTTGGCGGCGTCCTCTATCAGGTGATCGATTTCTTCTATGTGGGGACGGTGGAGAACTTTGAGGGGATCACGCTCGATCGGTCGGAGATCAGGGAGTGGTTCCTGGCAAAGCCGGAAGCCGTGAAACGAGAGGACTTCGCCTTCGAATCCAACGGGTTGGCGGTGGAGGCCTTTGTTCGGCGGTTTGTTAGCTCCTGAGAAGGGGCTCAGTCTGGATTTGACAAGCGAGGCAGTGCCTGCAGGCTCCGGTCATGCCGCGGCGAATCGTCTTGAAGTTTGGTTCTGGGACTCTGACCTCCCATGATCGCGCCGAACTCGACGGCGATCAGTTGGAGAAATTGACAGGGGCGGTGGCCAACCTCCGTCTCGCCGGGGATGAAGTGCTCGTCGTCTCCAGCGGCGCTGTCGCTGCGGGACTGCCCAGTTTCAAGCTCACCCGGCGTCCGAGTGAGCTGCGGGTCTTGCAAGCCTGTGCCGCCGTGGGGCAGACACGACTGATGCACTACTACGAAACCTTGTTTCGCCAGCACGGACTTCATGTGGGGCAGCTTTTGCTCACCCACGATGATCTGGAGATCTCGGAACGGCGGAAGAATGTTTCCAACACGATCGACCAATTGCTCTCCTTCCCCAACACTGTGCCCGTGATCAACGAGAATGACTCGGTCGCGGTGGAGGAACTGCGATATGGGGACAATGATTTGCTCTCCGCTGACGTCGCCGCCTTGATCAAGGCAGACGTTCTCGTCTTGCTGACGACGGTCGATGGTCTCTTTCCCCCGGACTCGGCGGAGATTCTGACCCGGGTCGATGATATCGAAGCGGTGTTTGGGTTCGCCACCTCCGAGCGAGGGGATTATTCCGTCGGGGGGATGGCAACCAAATTGCGCGCCGCTCAGCGCGCCATGGCCAGCGGCGCCGACGTCTACATCGCCAACGGACGACGGCCGGAGCAGTTAGGCGATCTTCTCTTGGGGCAGGGGATCGGAACCTATTTTCCGGCGAGGGCAGTGGGATCAACCTCCTCGCCATCTTCATCGTCTTGAGGCCATGGTGAAGCGGCGGGTTTTGGTCGACGTGGGGAACACGCGGACGAAGTTGGTTCTCTCGGCAGGCGAACGATTGCTCGAGAGGCGGCGGGTGGCCACCGCGGAATTATCGGAGAGCTATGTGGCCCAAGTGATGCGCGACTGGCCGGCGGATGAGTGGGTCCTCTGTTCGGTGGTGCCTGGGAAGAACGCCGTTTTCTCCGGGGTTCTGGGAGAGGATTTGCTCATTGTTAGCAGCGAGATTCCGCTAGGCGTCGGAATCGATTATCCGGATCCGCGCTCCATTGGTGCCGACCGTCTGGCTAATGCGGCGGCCCTGGCCGAACTCTACGGTGCCCCGGGGATCGTGGTCGATTTCGGGACGGCCGTCACTTTTGATGTTTTGTCAGAAAGCGGGGCCTATTGCGGCGGGGTCATCGCGCCGGGGGTGGAGATGATGAACGATTACATGAGCGAGCGGACGGCGCTCTTGCCTCGGGTGGAGTTGATCAAATCGCCTCCGGTCGTCGGGAGATCGACGGTGGAGGCCATGCAGGCGGGAGCCTACTACGGCTATGCGGGGATGGTCCGTCGCATCCTGGATGAACTGCTCCAAGCCTTTGCCCGCCCGGAGACGGCGACGATCGTGGCCACGGGTGGCGCCGGAAAGCTCTTCTACGACGAGCTTGGGGTGGAGAACTACGAGCCGGATTTGACGCTGCACGGGCTGCGGTTCATCGCGGAGAAGCAGGTGAAGCGCTGATTTTGGATTGTGGGAGACGGGCGGTTCGGATCTGGCCGTCATCATCCCGCTCGATCTCACCGTGGGCCATGCGTCTGCCTATCGCGACATTGAACGGGGCGTGTTTCTGTATCGCGATCCGGCGGGAATGGTCGACGGGGCCAGGGTTTCGTTCAATTGATCTTATCAAGATCAAGTATGGCCTTAAACTCTAACCTGGAAAAATCTTGAGTAACCGCTCTCAATTAATTTGTATAAACCTCGTTACCAATGAGTTATACGGCAGTTGAAAACTCAACTGACAAAGCCGCAATTCGTGACAAATTGTCTCGAATT
>JANQJH010000368.1 GCA_028281705.1 Verrucomicrobiales bacterium | reverse complement strand
CTTGCTGCTCGAAGCAGTCGGGCCCTCGGTGGAGCGCATCGTGGTCGACTTCGCGCGCGCGTCGATGTGTGGTTCGAGCGCGTCATAGGCGTATCCAAGATCTGGAAGTTCGTGTGCCATAGGAATAATCTGTTGATAAGTGTTAATAGGTTTCCATTGCGAAGGATCGGAGTTTGCGGCTATAACCGAGAACTCGCGTCAGCTCGCGTAGAAAAGCACGTTCACTCCAATCCGCAAGGGACAACTTCATCATGACCGCTCTCGAACCTTGGATTCCCTACCTCACCGCCAGCGCGGGATTTTTGGCCGGTGCCACCCTCATCTGGCTGGTCGCCCGCGCCCGCATCCATACCGAACGGACCCGCCGCATCGAGCGCGACCGTTCCTCGAAGAAGGCGATTGCCGATCTCGAAGCGGGATCCGCCAATCTGGAGGCGGAGGTCCGGCAGTTGCGCCAGACCGAGTCCGCCATGCTGAAGCGCCAGACCGAACTCGAGGTCCTGATGCAAGCCCACCACCGCAGTCTGGAGGAAAAGCATCAGCTGCTCAAGGAGACGGAATACCGGATGAGCCTGAGCTTCAAGGCTCTCGCCACCGAGGCCCTGCAATTTTCGCAGAAGCAGTTCCTGCAGATGGCTCAGGCCAGCTTCGCGTCGCAACAAAAGGAGACCGCAAACACGGTCAAAGCGCGCCAAGCTGCGGTCGAGACCCTCGTCAAACCGGTCGCCGCTTCCCTCGAGAAGGTGGCTTCCCGCATCGACGACCTCGAAAAGCCGAGTCGGGCCGCCGCCGCCAAAAAGACCACCCGGTCAGAGACTCCCCCGGCCGCAAAGGCCTCCAAGCAAACCGCGGCAACGACCAAGAAAACTTCACGCAAGTCTCCGGCCCGCAAAGATCAGGCCAAGAAACCATCCCGTTCCGCCCTCTCCGATCTGCCGGTCGCAGCCGATCCGGCGGTGGCCACCAGCGCAAAGCCGGACGACGGCTTCGAAGGATTCACCGCTCCCCTCGCCCATCAGGCAAAGGCCGAGAAGGCCTCGGCCGCCAACCTCGCGAAAGGAAAGGGAACGAGCGACGCCCCGAACGAAAAACCCGACGCCGAAGGGGCCGCCGACGATCTTCGCGCCGCTCTCAACCAGCGCAGGAAGGCGGTTTAGGACCCATTCACGAATTATTCTTCACGATCGCGAAGCCCGCGACGAGAGATGATCGAGAAGAAAGAGCGTGTCTTGCAAGATGGGGACCAGGACACACGGGGCGAACTCCTTTCGGACTGCGCCGAGTGATCGGCGCTTTGAGGTGGGGCGCGAGTGATCGCGCCGGGGAGGCTGGGACTCCCTTGACAGGGTCGGCTCCAAAACTTGCCGCCGATGGCTCGACGGCAGCAAAGCGGTGATCACTCACCGCGGTCCGAAACCATCGCATCCTCCTGGAATGCCTGGCCAGCATCCCATGCTGAGATCTCGACCTCTTTCTTATCGCGACGAGACGTCGCAATCCACCTACTTCTTCGTCTTCTCCACCGAGGACGCCTTGGCGATTTGCATCTTGCGCACCCGGATCACATCCTTGTGACCGGCAAAACAGATCTTTCCGCTGCGGCGCTTGGCCCCCTCATGCTTGGGATGAGCCTTGTTCACCTCGTCCAGATTGGCGTCGAGAATGACCACGCCGTTGAGCTCCACCTTCACGCGCGGTCCCACGCAGGTGACCCGCTGCACATTCCACTCCCCGGCGGGCTTGAGATGCCCCCGCTTGGCGGCCACCAGGGAGTAGAGGGAGCCATGATACTGAACATCCGTCAGCTTCCCCTTGTAGCCGGTGTCCAAAATCTGCAGCTCCATCCCGGCAAAGGCCGGATTTCCCGTCCCCGGGTAGTGAATGCCCAAACCGTTGTTGGCTCCGGGAGTCAGCTGGAATTCCAACTCCAGCACGTAGTCGGCATAGTCTTTTTCGGTCACCAGGTTCGAGCACTTCGGCGTAGACTCGATCATTCCGTCTTTCACGACATAGCCGTTCAGCTCGGTCTTGCCCGCACCTCCGAAGTTCGTGAAGTCCTTGCCGTTGAAGATGACCTCCCACTCGGCGTGAGCCGTGAGAGAAAGAGCTGCGATAATACTAAGGGAAGCAATTGTTTTCATGATGATTTAAGCGAGTTGGATTGAGTTCTGGATTAAAGTTCGATCATTTTACCCGTTTTGTAGGACTCGTCGGCGGCCGCCACAATTCGCATGGAATTCAAGGCGTCTTCCATGTGGTCGGTGAGATCGAGATCTTCCACGATCGCCTTGCGAAAGTACTGCTGCTCCCTCAGGCACAGCTCGTCGTGGTCGGGCTCGTCGGTCATATCGACCCATTCGTCCTCCTTGGTAAACTCTCCGTTTTCGTCGATGTCGCTGTGATGCAGCCGTAGCGACTCGGTCTTGGTATGGGCATCCACATCGCCGGAAGCTCCGGCTCCGCCCGCTTCCTTGGCCTCGATGGTGACACAGCCCTTCGGTCCCACCACGTCCTTCACGAAGAAGGCGGTCTCGCTCATCATGGGACCCCACCCCGCCTCGTACCATCCCACACTCCCGTCCTCGAAGGTCACCTGCAAATGACCGTAGTTGATTTTTCCTTCGGGGATCTCGTCGGTCAGTCGCGCGCCCAACCCGGACACCCGCACCGGCTTCGACCGCGTCATCTGGCACATCACGTCCACGTAATGCACTCCGCAGTCGACCACCGGGGAAATCGACGACATCAGGTTCTTGTGGGTGGCCCATGCTTCGCCCGACGACTGCTGGTTCAGGTTCATGCGCATCACCAACGGCTTCCCGAGCGTCCGGGCCATTTCGATGAACTTGATCCAGCTCGGGTGGTGACGCAGGATGTACCCGATCACCAGTTTCTTCCCGCTCTCCTTCGCCTTCGCCACGATCCCCTCCGCTTCCGCCACCGTCTCGGCCAGCGGCTTCTCGATAAAGACGTGCGCTCCCGCCTCGAAGGCCGCCTCCGCGAAGGGCGCGTGGGTATCGGGATAGGTCGAGATGCTCACCGCATCCGGTTTGGTCTCCGCCAGGGCCTGGGCATAGTCGCCGTATTCGGCATAGCCGCCCCCCAACTCGGCGTTGAGCTTGCCCCGCGACTCCGGCGAACGGGTCACGATTCCCACGATCTCGAAATCGTCGATCTGGTGATAGGCCAACGCGTGGGAGCGCCCCATATTCCCGGCTCCGACACAAAGGACACGAATTTTGTCACTCATTGCGGTTGTTCTTCTTTCTCCAGCCCCGGATGGCAATCTAACAAATCAGCATTGTGGGACAGGCTTTCCGCCTGCCGGTTCGATGATGTTCGGGCAGGCCCGAATGCCTGCCCGAAAGACCGCCCGCACTTACAGCTTCCAGGGCCCGCGCATGGGCTGATGAATCAGCTTGTTGGCCTCCGGCTCAGATGCCGTGAAGGTATCCGGATCATACTTGAAACTCTTGTTACAGCGGTGCGCGATCGTTCCAAGGTTCACGACACTGGCGGAACGGAATCCGTTCATCTCGTTGAGGGCGAACTTCTTGCGCTCGCGAACCGCCTGGTGGAAATCGGTGATCTGCGGCTCCGGATCCTTGAGGGACTTGAGCTTCTCGTTGAAGCCCTTGATGTCGGACTTGAAGCCCCGGAAGATGTTGCCTTCCGAACCAGCGATATAGGGAGTGTCTTTCTCACGCCCGTCCCCATCGAGGATGATCTTGGTTCCGTCCGCATACTTGTACTCGATGCGGCGCCAGGTTCCGACCGCGTCCTGGTCCTGGGCATCGGCGTCGATCATGACCTCCACCGGCGACTCTTCGTCCTTGCCCAGAATGTACTGCACCGGATCGAGGTAGTGCTGGCCCATGTCGCCGAGCCCGCCGCCGTCGTAGTCCCAGTAGCCCCGGAACGAACCGTGCGTGCGGTGCGGGTGGTAGGGCTTCTTGGGTGCCGGTCCCAACCAGAAATCGTAGTCGAAGTGCGCGGGCACCGGCTGCTCCTGGAGATTCTTCTTACCCACCCAGTTGAACTTCCAGTTGAAGCCCTGGTGCGCCCCCACCGTCAAGGTGAGTGGGCCGTCACCCAGCAGGCCGTGCATGACCGCCTTGCGGAGCGGAGCGGCCGGCGTTCCCATTCCGTAGAAACCGCCCTTGAAGCGGAACCAAGTGTTGATGCGGAAGATGCGCTTGTACTTCTGTACCGCCTTCACCATCGCGATCCCTTCTCCAATGGTCCGGCTCATCGGCTTTTCGCACCAGACGTCCTTGCCGTTCTTGGCCGCTTCGATCGCCATGAGAGCATGCCAATGCGGCGGCGTGCAGATGTGCACGATGTCGATATTGTCCTGCGCACACAACTCGCGGAAGTCGTGGTACTCCTTGACGTCGTTGTGCCCGCGCTTCTTCGCGTCGCCGACCCTTCTGGCGAGGTGATTCTTGTCGACATCGCAGAGAGCCACGATTGGCCCCTTCATTCCCAGGTGGTTGCCCGAACCGGAG
>JANQJH010000338.1 GCA_028281705.1 Verrucomicrobiales bacterium | reverse complement strand
CGCTCTCTATGGGGAGGACGCGCGCAAGCCGGGTAGTTTTGCCTACAACGCCTTGTTAGCCCGGAAGCTCTCGGAGCGCGGGGTGCGTTTCGTGCAGCTCTTTCACCGCGGTTGGGACACGCACGGCGGCTTGCCGGGACAACTTCGTCAGCGTTGCCGGGAAACGGACCAGGCCAGTGCGGGGCTCCTGACGGATCTCAAGCAGCGGGGCCTGCTCGATGAAACCCTGGTCGTCTGGGGCGGCGAATTCGGGCGGACGGTGTATTGTCAGGGCGATCTCTCGGCCAAGAGTTACGGCCGGGATCATCACCCCCGCTGTTTCAGCCTCTGGATGGCCGGTGGCGGGATCCGCGGGGGGACGACCTATGGGGCAACCGATGACTACGGATACAACATCGCGGCCGATCCGGTGAGCGTGCACGATCTCCACGCCACCATCCTCCATTTGTTAGGCGTGGATCACGAACGGCTGACTTACAAGTTTCAGGGGAGGCGCTACCGGTTGACCGATGTGCATGGGACAATTGTCAGGGGCGTGTTTACTTGAGCTATAGGTCCTACTGTCAGTTAGGAGAGAAGTTGCTTGTGTAGAGTGGGGAAGTGTTTGGGATTGCACATTATTGCTTTCCGAACGGCGTCTTTGTTCTCTGATTCTCGAATGGCATCTAACTGGTTCAGAATCGCCGTCGCAATGTTCTTGCGAAGAAGAGTTAATTTTGGAGATGCCAGCCCGCAGAGGGCAATCATGTACTTCGCTTTTCCTTGCGCGTCTTCTGAACTTGGCTTGATGTCGCCATTTGGGAGGAAGGTGAAGAGTCCGGCGAGATTCGGTTCTTCATAAGGATTGAGATGGAGAGCGAGATCCATATTTTTCCCGCCCTTGCACCTGCCGCAGGTGCCTTTTGTGTTGCAGGAGGCTGCCAAGTTGATAATGTCGCGTCGCTTCGAGGGATCTTGAACTTGAGGCACAATATGGTCTGTGTGACAGTTTTGAACATTGATGTGTCGCTCGCACCAAACGCAGTAGTTGTCTTGGTTCTCAAGGAGGGAAACTCGCACTTTCCGACGGCAAGTGCGATCGATGTCCCCCCACGGTCCCTCTTCATCGTTGTTCCTCGCCTCCTCAAGGCAGTCCAGGGGAACCGGCCTAGGCAGATTTCTCATGAAGCTCGAGCCGCGTCAACTTGCCGACGAATATCAGCGTTTATGAGGAGAGGATCGGTGTTGCCCAGAGCATTCTCAAGTTCCCGTCGCAACTCGAGCGCGCGATCAGAATCTGCCTGCCCTGCTTCGACAAGGGTCACGTATTCGTCGATTTCCTTCGTTAAGACGTCTGGGCGAGGGTGAATTTCAAAGATTTCTGCGAGAACACGACTGCTTTCAGCGCCGTAGGTGTGCTCTTCTGGTACTGAACAGGTGCCGTTGGCTTCAAGAATGCGGATGTTCTCGGGCCGGACCGTAGAGATGATCTGTGGGCTGTGTGTGGTGGCAATGATCTGCGTCTCTGGGAAAGCTCGCTTCAGGGCTTGGAGAACGGTCTGTTGCCAACCGGGATGAAGGTGGAGGTCGATCTCATCAATCAGCAGGATCGCTTCCGCCTCCAGAGGTTTCGCCAATTGAGGATTCGCCTGCGCCAGACGGCGGGCGAAATCCATGACTAAGGCAAGCATGTTCCGGTAGCCATCACTGAGTTGCGATGCAAGCCGGTCGACAACTCTTCCTCCTTCGTGCCAGCGAAGAGTAAGTTGAGGCGGGGTGGCGGCGGAAAAGAAGACTTCTTCCGCGGGTTCGATGAGGCTAAGGACCGCTTGCCGCACGGAGTCCAGTTCAGGGAGGGCGTAACTCAAGTCCTTCCTCTTCCTCTGGGACCGGAGTTCTTGATTCTCTTTAGCATTGAACCATGACACGACGGATTGGAACTCAGCGCTGGCATCAAAGCTGCCTCGCAAGGCGGTGAGTCTTGGAAATCGAGCGTTCGTGGGGTTGGTAATGTTGGGCATATTTACCACATTGCGACCCGTTCGGTAATAGGCGAACACTGGCAGTGTGTGATCCGCGTTTTCGTCTGCGGAGATTGCCTTCCTGACCGCATGAAAGCGGTCTCTCAAGGGAGCAGGGTTTGAACCGCCTACTTGTCGTCCCAACGGCTCGGAATCGCTGACCCGCGAATCCCGCCGCCGTTCGTCTGACCAAACAAGATTGTCTGTGGAGCACAACGTAATCTTCGCCGACGACGCTGTCTTGCCTTCCTCGTTCTGGCGAATGTCCTTCGGTGAGATCTTAAAGCTCCCTTGATCGCGAGCCGATACCAGCCAGTCGGCCAGCGGCTGGAGGCCCATGGTTATGGCGTCGAGCACACTCGATTTTCCTGCTCCATTGATTCCGATAATCACGTTGAGCGATGGATCGAGATCCATCTCGAGCGACTCGAAGCAGCGGAAATTCTCAATATGAACAGATTTGAGGCGCATGGCGCGGCACCAGCATCGTTCTCTTTGGCCGCGTAGGCAATAGGAATTGAGGGATCCTTAGGAGCGCGGAAACGGTCGAGAGCCGGCTCTGGGGCACTTAAACTCCGACCGAGCGCTGCCGCCGGAGTTGAAGTTGAAGTTTAAGTGTAAGTTTAAGTTTTTTACTTGAGGTAGCGATCGAAATACTTTTGCACGCTGGGATCGACCTCGTTTTGCTGGATCCATTGGGCGGCGGCGGACTTATCGCGGCGGAGCCAGTCGCGACCGATGCGGATCATGGTTTCGGCGCGTTGCCGGTCATTTGAGATGATGCTGCTCCAGGCGAGGGCCGCTTCGGGGTCGTCGCGGGTGATCTCTCGGGCGAAGGCGGAGACGGCGGGGTCCATTTCCGGGGTCAGTTCCTGACCGTGCAGCCAGGTGGCGGCGGCATTGGGGTCGTCGTCGGCCCAGTCTTCGATGGTTTCGGCCACGGCATAGGAGCGATCCCTACCTTGGGAAACATCCATGAGCCAGTCGACGGCCTCGGCGGGGTCGCGATTGGCGATGCCGTCGGCGGCAGCACGAAGGGCGCGCCCGTCGATGAGGTCGGTGCCGAGGTAGCCTTCAACGAGATCTTTGGCGGAATCGGGATCCTGCCGGGCGATTTCTCGAGCGGCGCGTGAGATGGCATACTCCTTGTAGGATTGCCGCTTGTTCTCTCCCGACTCGTCAATGCCGTCCAACCAATTCCGCAGTGCGGTTTCCCCGCCGTTTTTCATGAAGGTGCTGGCGAGAAAATCGATGCTCTCACCGCGCTCGCGGCCGAAGCGGTTTTCCTCGGCATAGGCGGCGGCGCCTGCGAGATCGCGCTCGGCCATCCCCTTGACGAAGTTGGTGTGAAGCGAGTGGCGATTCATTTTGTGGTCCTGCGGGATGGCATCGAGATAGGCCATGGCGGCCGCGGGATCACGGGTGGCCCATTCCCGGATGAGCTTGTCGTCGCTGTTGCGCACGTAAAACTTGCGCGCGCCCTCGTTGTCCAGGGCGTAGTCCATGGCGCCCGCGGGATCGATGCGGACCCAGGAACGCATGAAGTTGACCAAGAGCGCGTCGTCACCGGGTTCGCGAGAGGCGTTTTCGATGGCGGCGAGGGCCTGGGGGAGATTCTCCTTGTTGAGATCCCGGAGCAGAGCGGCGAAGGCGGCCATGCGTTCCACGGGATCCTTGACCTTGAGGGCTGCTTCAAAGCTCTGCCCGATGGGAAGATTTGCCGTCGAGCCCGATGCCAAACCGGTTCCGTGATCCTTGGCCTTCTGGTCTTGGGCCGGCCTGCCCGAGAGGAGTGAGGAGGCGCCCGGGGCGGCATGGCGGGCGGCGAGGGTGTCGACCTCATCGGAGGCGGTATGATCGGGGGATTTCCACCAGATGACGACGATGGCGAGGACGACGAGCCAGGCGAGATTCGTCACCAGCCAGAGTCCGAAGGGAACCGTTAAGGGGCGTTTCATGAGGGCGTAAACCCTGTATCCCGGGATTGGTTTTGCCGCCTCCAGGGCCGGTTCAGCGGGGCTCAAAGCGGTAACCGACACGGTGCAGGGTCTTGATCCAGCGGGGGCGTCGCGGGTCGGCTTCGAGCTTTTTTCGCAGGTTGGTCACGCAGCGGTCCACGCTGCGGTCGGCGACAAAGACGTCTTCACCCCAGACATGGTCGAGGATTTGCTCCCGAGTGATGGCCCGTTCCGGGTGGCGGACGAAGAAGAGGAGGAGATCGAACTCTTTGGGCTGGAGGTCAATGACTTGGTCATTCCGGCGCAAGACGCGGTTGGCCAGCTCAATTTCATAGGGACCGAAACGGATCGTTTGCTCGTCGCGATGCCGTTCTTGGCGGTCGAGGAGCCGGCGGACGCGAGCGTGCAGTTCCTGAATGCGAAAGGGCTTGGTGACGTAGTCGTCGGCCCCGAGATTCAATCCGAGGATGATGTCCTCTTCCTGACTCTTGGCCGTGAGCATGATGATGGGGATGTTCACCTGGCGATCGCGCAGGGCCTTACAAATTTCGAAGCCGTTCATCCCTGGCAACATGATGTCGAGCAAGATGATGTCAGGCGCGATGTCTTGCGCCAGGGACAATGCCAGATGCCCGTCGACGGCGGTGCGTGTCTCATAGCCTTCGTAGGAGAAGCTGTCTTTGAGACCGCGAAGAATGGTGGGGTCATCCTCCACGATGAGCACCAAGGCCGCTTTCTCGGCCGGGACGTTAGGATGCGGCGGCGAGGGCATCTTCATTTCGGTCGAGGGGTGTGATGGGGAGCTCCACCGTGAACCGGCTTCCCTCTCCCGGACTGCTTTCAATCGTGACCTCAC
>JANQJH010000325.1 GCA_028281705.1 Verrucomicrobiales bacterium | reverse complement strand
CCAATGAGCGTTTGTGCGGGAGGATGCCCTCTTCGAGCCCCACGAGATAGACGTGGGGATATTCGAGACCCTTGGCGGCGTGCAGCGTGATGAGAGTGACGCCCTTCTTCGATTCGAGGTCGTCATCGCTATCGCGTTCGGCTAACAGAGCCACGTCGTCGAGATAGCCCTGGAGGCCGTTGGCGTTGCGCGATTGGTGTTCCCGCAGCCCGTACATGAACTCGCCCAGGGCTTCCGCCCGTGCTTGTTTTTCCTCTTCCTTGCGGCAGGATTTGGCGACGTATTCCGCGTAGCCGATGTCGTCGATGAGACGTTCCGTGATCTTGGCGTAATCGGCATTGCGGGCGATCAGCTTGTCGCTGTAATAGTCGAAGAACTTGAGAAACTCGGCGATGGCCGTGCGGGCTCGATTGCTCAGCTGGCCGGTGAATTCACGCTGCCGCAGGGTGGCGTAGACGCTCTTCTCCCAGGCCACACTTTGTTGCAGTGCCAGTTCGATGACGGTTTTCCCGATGCCTCGAGGCGGGGTGTTGATCACCCTTAACAGACTGATATCGTCGTGGGGATTGCTCAGGGCGGTGAGATAGGCTAACAAGTCCCTGATCTCCCGTCGGTCGAAAAAGCTCTGCCCGCCGATGAGGCGGTAGGGAATTTTGTGTTCTCTGAGGATCTGTTCGAGCACGCGGGACTGCGTGTTCATGCGGAAGAGAATGGCGAAATCTTCCCAGGGGATGCGTTTGATATGGTGGGCATCCCAAATCTCGTTGGCCACCATTTCGGCCTCCTCTTTGTCGCCCGGGATTCCCATGAGGCGGATCCGCTGGTCGCCGGGGTTCTGAGTCCAAAGACGCTTTTCCCTCCGGGTGACGTTGTGCCGGATGAGATGGTTGGCCGTCTCCAGGATTGGCTGGGTGCTGCGGTAGTTCTCCTCCAGTTTGACCACCGTGGGATTGCGGAAGAAATGTTCGAAATCGAGAATGTTGCTCACTTCAGCGCCGCGCCAACCGTAGATGCTCTGGTCGTCGTCGCCCACTACGCAGACATTGCGTTTCTCATTGGCCAACTGTTGCAGGAGACGCATTTGCAGGCCGTTGGTGTCCTGGAATTCATCTACCATGAGGTAGTGGAACCGCCCCCGCCACCGATCCCGGACGTCGGGGTGGTTCTCTAGCAGACGTACTGCAAGAACCAGGAGGTCGTCAAAGTCGACCGCGTTGAGCGCTTTGAGTTCTCGGGTGTAGCGGCGGTAGACCTCGGAGATGAGGGACTTGCCATCCTCGTCCACCGGCAGGCTGCTGTTCTTCGCTTTGCTGATTAGGGAAAGGGCGAGTCCGGGTTCGAGCTTCTCATCCTTGGCGGCGGTTCGTGTGATGATGCGGCGGATGAGGCCGGTTTGGTCCGAGCCGCTGTAGATGGTGAAGTTCTTCTTGTAGCCCAGTTTCTCGATCGACTGTCGGAGGAGACGAACGCAGAGGGAATGGAAGGTGGAAATCGTGAGCAGTTTGGCCGCGTCCTTGGGAATCATCTTCCCCGCCCGTTCCCGCATTTCATTGGCCGCCTTGTTGGTGAAGGTGACGGCGAGGATCGAGCTGGGATCGACCCCGCGATGGACGAGGTAGGCGATGCGCGTGGTGATCACCCTGGTCTTGCCGGTACCGGCTCCGGCCAAAATGAGCACTGGGCCCTCCGTCTGACGGACGGCTTCCGACTGCGCTTCATTGAGTTGGTCCCAAGGAGCTTTTTTAGAAAACACGGGCAGGAGAGGTTCGCATTGACAGAGGAGGGAGAACGAAGTGGCGCAAGAGCATGGGATTGCAAGATGGAATCGCGATTGGGGATGTGATAGTGGAATTCCGGCGGAGAATTTGCCGTTGCCATTCGCAGAGGTTCTGAGAGGATGCGCCTAAATGATCCTGCTCGCAGTCGACGAACCCGATCTCGTTCTGGCCTGGTCCTTGATGGTGGTCTACGTGCTGGGGTCGCTGGTGTTTTCTTTCCTCTGCTCCATCGCCGAGGCGGTCCTTCTCTCGGTGACGCAGCCCTATGTCCACCACCTCGTGCAGGAGGGGAAACCCGCGGGGCGCCGATTGCAGGCCCTGAAAGAGGATATCGATCGGCCGCTCGCGGCCATCCTGACCTTGAACACCATCGCGCACACCGTGGGAGCCACCCTCGCGGGTACTCAGGCGGCGGTTGCTCTCCAGGGCGGTTTGAAGATGGGGATCTTTTCCGCGGTGTTCACGCTGCTCATTTTGATCGGCTCGGAAATCATTCCCAAGACCATCGGGGCACTCTACTGGAAGAACCTCGCCGGGGGAACGGCGATCGCGGTGCAGTGGTTGATCGTGGCCTTGAAACCTTTCGTCTGGCTCTCCAAGACGATCACCAGCCGGCTGGGTTCGTCCGGTCACGGAACCTCATTCAGTCGCGAGGAGTTCCGCGCCATGGCGGAGATCGCCTCCAAGGAGGGGCACATGGATGAGCAGGAGACCGCCGTGTTGCGTAACCTCTTGCTCTTCCGGGCGACGACCGTCGGGTCCATCATGACTCCCCGGCCGGTGGTCTTCATGCTGCCTCAGGACACCACGGTGGGACAGTACGCCGAGGAACACGGGAGCCAGCCGTTTTCCCGCGTCCCTCTCTACGGAGAGAATCGCGATGACGTGAAGGGATTCGTTCTCCGAGTGCAGATTCTGCACGCGCATGCCTTGGGCCAAACGGATCGGGCGTTGTCCGAGTTTCTTCAGCCGATCCGGTCGGTGCGCATGGATACCACGGTGATGGCGCTCTTCGTACGGATGATGGGCAAGCGGGCGCATCTATCGATGGTGGTGGACGAATTCGGCGGCCTGCAGGGGATCGTCACCCTGGAGGATCTGGTCGAGACGCTGGTGGGCTTCGAAATCATCGACGAGACCGATGAAGACACCGACATGCAGGCCGTGGCCCGGCAGCTCTGGGAGAGGCGTGCCAAGCGGGTGGGCATCCATGGCGACGAGGATTTGGACGAGTAAGTCAGCGGGATCGGACTCGCCGATCCTCCGGATGACGAAAAGGTCTGGATTTCTCAAGGAGTTGCTTCTTTTGGATCGAATCTGCGAAAGAACCCAAGAATGAGAACGCGCCCGGCCCGTAGTGGGCTGGACGGCACGTTTTTGCGTCAATGGTGAGAGAGGGCGTGCGTGAAAAAATGAAGCAAGATTGATTTGCGTTTTTCACAATTTATATAATTTTTATAATCATTCGTATGATGCTAACTGTCGACACAGCGTGCCCGGCTCGGGTTCGTGGCATGACCATGATTGAACTCCTGGCGACCCTGGGTGCGATTAGCATTTTGATGAGCGTCGTCGTTCTCGCGGTCACGCCTCTGTTAGTCGACGTGCGGAAGGTGAAGCTCGATAATGATGTGGCCACGATCAACGCGGCGGTGAAATCTTTTCTCACGGAGGGCGGCGATCTCACGTCGGCGACAACCGCAGCTCAGGTGATCGCAGCCTTGAAATCCAAGGCTTCCGATCAGGAGATTGTCGCCGGGTACCGTGGGGCTTTTGTCGATCCGCGTTTGAATCTCGTGATGCAGTCGGATGCCGAGGCTTCCGAGCCCAATTGGAGAGCTCAGTGGGATGACACGATCAAGGCATTCGTCGTCTTGGATACGGGGACGGCTGGCATCAAGGAGTTCATCCTGGAAGAGGCGATGTTAGAAATCGATCATGGAGAAGATGTCCGTGACAATATGAACAAGTTGGCCAAGGAGGATGATTGGATTTGGGACTTTGCCGCAACGACGACCGGCCCCGGCTTGCTCTCGCAGAGCATGCCGATGGACGATCCCGACGAAGCGGCGGCGCCGGCTAATCCCGATGAGCTCGACCAACTGTTGCCTCCGGGTTTCACCCCCGAGGGAGATCTCTTCGAATTCTTTTCCTTTCCAAGTTCGGTGGCCTTGTCCAATCCGAATGACCCCTCGGCCACGCAGATCGTCTATTCCGTCAATAGCGGCACATGGCAGATCTATTCGACGCCGATTCCTTTGACGCGTGGTGATTATGTGAGCGCGTTTGTCGAACCCAAAGTGTATGATCCCGAGATCTTCAATAGCTTCACGGCCACGGAGTCTTATCGTGCCGATGAGCCCAGTGTTTCAGGAAGCTCGACGGGTGTCTTCAAGGATGCCGTGGGCTCCAATCGATTGGTCTCGAGTATTGCTCCAGGCGATTCTGATAGTGAGTTTCTCTATGGGCGTGCTTTCGCCGGCGGCGATCAGAATCGATTGAAGTTTGAAGGAGACAGCTTTTCCAGCATCAGGCCGGACACGGATTTCACCGTCGGCACATTGACCTATCTCAATTCCACGACCGGTCTGGGCACGAGTGCCTACGAGGTGACGTTACAGATCGATCTCAATTTCTCCACTCCCAACAAGACGGATACCGTCGACGTCAATCTTGCGCTGGAATCAACGGCCAACTATCCCTGGCTGACGGCGGATCAGAAGGCGGACTTTGTGCGCTTCGGCGATTTGCATACGGACTTCACCACCTTTTTTGAGGGGGAGACGTATTACCTCAACCTGGAGTTCGCCTACTCGGGGACCGACGGGTATAGCACGGTGGATTCCTTTCACGTGCACGAAGGGAAAGACGCCTCGGCGCAAGTGATCGGCTACTTCAGCACGACCCCCAATGAGAAGCCGGATACGAGTCAGGGTTCCACGAGTGGCGCCCTTCCTCCGCCTCCGGGGCTTCCGTGATTCGAATAGGCCGAGCCAAGTGATGCGGACACTTCTGTTCGCCCAATAGGGCGTTCCTACTTGTCGGAGGTCCTCTTCGAGATTGTTGTGCGTCCAATAGCCGAGGGACTGAAGTTCCTCCCACATTCTGAGAAAGTGGCAGGGACTTCAGTCCCTTCATTAATTGCCAGATGAGTTCCGTCGGAGTTGGTTGAGGTGCTTGTCCGCCCCCGTCTGCGTCCTTATTTGCCGGAGGTCCTCTTCGAGATTGAGGTGCGTCCAGATAGCCGAGGGACTGAAGTCCCTCCCACATTCTGGGAAAGTGACAGGGAATGGAGGCAGCCTAACCGGCCACCGCGTCGTCGGTGTCGGGGTAGCTTCCGAGGATCTTCATGAAGCTGCAGTGCTCTTCGAGTTCGGAGAGGGCCTTGACCAGAGCCGAATCGTTCACGTGGCCTTTGATATCGACAAAGAAGAAGTACTCCCAGTCCTTGCGCTTGGAGGGGCGGCTCTCGATCTTTGATAGATTGATGTTGAACTCGCTGAAAGGCGTGAGCGCGTGGTAGAGCGAGCCCGGCTTGTCCCGGACGGAAAACATGATCGATGTGCGGTCTTTTCCCGTCGGGGGACAGGTCTTGTGGCCCAGGACGAGGAAGCGGGTCGTATTGGTGGCGCTGTCCTGGATACTGGTTTCGAGGACATCGAGACCGTAGAGTTCGGCCGCCAACTTGCCTCCGAGAGCGGCGGCGTGCGGTTCCTTGGAGGCGATCTGAGCGGCTCGCGTGGTGCTGGAGACCTCGATCTTCTCGGCATCGGGAAAGTGCAGGTGGAGCCATTCGCGACATTGGCCAAACACTTGGGGGTGGGAATAGAGCCGTTTGATCTCGTCGCGCGGGACGTTGGCCATGAGCGCATTCTCGATGCGGAGCAGCACCTGGGCACAGATCTTGAGAGGGGAATCGGCGAAGAGGTCCAGGGTGTGGTTGACCGCGCCCTCGGTGGAGTTCTCGATGGGCACGACGCCGTAGTCCGCGATGCGCCGGGCCACCTGATTGAAGACATCGGCGAAGCTCGCTTGGGGGACGTAGCGCACGCTTTGACCGAACTTGCTCAGCGCGGCCTGATGGGTCCACGTGCCCTCGGGCCCCAGATAGGCGATGCCCAAATCTTCCTCCAGGGCCAGGGCGGCCGACATGATCTCGCGGTAGATCGCCCGGATGGATTTGGCCGGCAGACGGCCCTTGTTCTTGGCCTCGAGGGCCTGGAGCAGCTGTTCTTCCCGCTCGGGAGCGTAGATTTCGAGGCCGTCCTTCTTCTTGATCTCACCAACCTGGTGCACGAGTTCCGCGCGATCATTGAGGAGAGCGAGGAGCTGGTCGTCGATCGCGTCGATTTTGTGGCGGATTTCGGTCAGAGGCACGGAAGAAAAGGCGGTTTGGAGTCAGGCTAGGACGTATAGGAGGAGACGGCGGAGCTTGCGAGTGAAATCTAGGATGGTGGCGACGGATCCCGGGCGGAAAAGGGTGATTCTCCGGGCGGTGGAGGAATTCTTCGGGCTCCTCCACGAGAATTTGCATCGGAGGGATTCGTTTCTAGGTTCCGGCATGCGACGACTTCTACTTTTAGCCTCGATCCCTGCCTGCCTTCTCCAATCGCTCTCCGGAGCGGATGATCTCAAGAAGGAGGATGTGGAAAAAATGATCGCCTCCCTGGAGAAAATCCGGGCCGCGGTGATGTCGAGAAACAACAAGCAGAACGCCGTGGCGCTACGCGCGTTTCAGAAGCACAGCGCCTCGCCCGTGGCGGCCAATACCTTCTATCTGGAGTGCCTGAAGAAACTGCGGTTCACCGACGAAGGGAAGCGGGCAGATGCCTGGCGCACCTACCGGGATAACAATGACAGCAAGTTCAATTCGACCTACCATCGCGAGGCGAAGCAGTTGGAGCTCAAGTACCTCATTTTGACCATCAGAGCGGCGGCGACGAAGGATCGCCGGGAATTGATGCAACCGCTGATCGGTTTTATCGACGACCTCCTGGATACCGATGGGCGGGCCTACGAGCACATGGATGACGCCAAGGGCTCCCTCTTCATTGAAGCCTACGATATCGAGAATTCGATCGATCCCGGAGATTGGGAGCCGGATCCGACGGATATCAGTGGGATTTACGACGAGGCCATTCTGCCCCACATGCGCGAGCATCGGGATCCGCGCTTGGTCACTGCGTGGCGGGCGAAGATCGATCACATGCGCAAATTCGCCGACAGTGCCCGGGACGGGCGTCTGCGGGAGGAGCGGGATAAGATGCGCGAGGCGCGCAAGGAGAGTCGCGGTATTGGCGCGCGCCGGCGCAATGATCCGCGCTCGCGAGCCGAGGCCAACGAGGAAGTGGACCCCTACGAGGAGTTCCATGCGGAAACACTCCCGGAGATGAAATGGCAGATGTGTGAGGATCTCGTCAAACACGGCTTTCGGGCGGAAGCCTTGCCCCTCATGTTTGGGGTGATCCGCGAGCATGCGGAGTACCCCGAGATGCACACCTGGCTCAACGGGCTCGAGGCCACGCTGCTCGAGGCTCTGAGAGAACTCAGTGGCGGAGTCTTGCCCGGAGACGACGGTGCCACGGCAGCAGCGCCTTGAAAAACGTGGGATAGGCGTCACGTCTATCGAGCGTGGCGATGATAGAAATGCGAGGGACCGGCGGACGCCGGTCTCACGTTGGGATGGGGTCTTGCCAGAGGCCTGGGGACCTGTGTAAATGCCCGGGATGATTGCGGTTTCTTTCTTGGCGGCTGAGAGCGGGTCCCTTCTGACCTCGATCGATCAAGTCATCATCTTCTTCTATTTGGGGGCAGTGCTCTGCTTGGGGCTGTTTCTGGGGCGTTTCGTCAAATCCTCGAAGGATTTCTTTCTCGCGGGCAAGAGCTTGCCCTTCTGGGCGGTCGGGATGTCGATCGTGGTGAGCGATATTGGCGCGATCGATATGGTTTCTGGCGCCGGAGCGGCTTACAAGGAAGGTCTGGCCCAGGCCAATTTCGATTGGCTGGGTTCCGTCCCGGCGATGATCATCGCCGCCTTTGTCTTTGTCCCGTTCTACTGGCGGAGCGGCGTTTGCACCTTGCCCGAGTTTCTTGGGCGGCGATACGGGACCTTGGTGCGAGCTTGCCAGGGCCTACTTTGGCTGGGATTTCTCGTCGCCATGCTGGGCGTCATGCTCTGGACGTCAGCGGTCTTCCTCAACACCGTCATGGGCTGGTCTCACGGGATGGCGATCTGGGTGACCGTCGTGGTCGCCGGGGTCTACACCATGATCGGCGGGTTGACGGCAGTGGTTCTGACTGACGTCATCCAAACGGCGATCATGTTCATCGGTGCGGCGGCTCTCCTGATCCTGAGTTA
Organism: Verrucomicrobiales bacterium; assembly: GCA_028281705.1. Lineage (GTDB taxonomy): Bacteria > Verrucomicrobiota > Verrucomicrobiia > Verrucomicrobiales > DEV007 > JAACDM01. Next base: position 2,914 of record JANQJH010000325.1, on the reverse strand, counting down.
TCTCAAGATCGGCGGGTGGAACGCCATGGTGCAAACAGTCACCGAGCGCGGACCCGAGATGGCGCATCATTTTCAGCTGCTGATTCCCAACGACGCGGATACCTCCTACCCATGGTCGGGGATTCTCTTTGGTCTCGGTATGGTGATGTCGGTGGCCTATTTTTCGGGCAATCAGGCCGTGATTCAGCGCGTGTTAGGAGCGCGGACGGAATGGGATGCCAAAGCCTCCTTGCTCTTTGCCGCCTTTCTCAAACTCTTGGTCCCGATCGTCATCATCCTCCCGGGCCTCGTTGCCCTGGGCTTGCATCCAGATCTCGAAATGGCCGACCAGGCAGTTCCCACCCTGGTCCGGGAACTCCTGCCGCCGGGACTCCGCGGTCTCGTTTTTGCCGCTTTCTTGGCCGCCCTCATGTCCAGTGTGGACTCTTATCTGAACTCGGCCACCACCATCATGATCTCGGATGGCTTTCAGCCACTCTATCAGAAGTTTCGGGGAGTGCCGGCGCGGGATCAGTTAGTCCTCATCTTGGGGCGTTCCCTAACCATTATCCTGATTGTTTCCGCCGGTTTCATCGCGCCTCAGATCGAGAACTTCAAGAACATCTACGAATTCATCCAAACGATGTTCTCCATGTTTCAGGGGCCCACCCTGGCCATCCTTGCGATGGGCCTGTTCTTCAAGCGGATCAATGGGCATGGAGCTCTGGCGGGTCTGGTGAGTGGCGTGCTCTTCGCCTACGCCTTGAACGCGGTGGGAGATCAGCTTTTTCCCGCGCGTGATCCGTTTCTCTTCGTCTCTTTTTGGTCTTTTGTATTCGCAGTGGTCGCGACCTCGGCCGTGAGCTTGGTCACTCCCAAGCCGCCGGAAGAGAGACTCAAAGGCCTCGTTTACCGCTACGCGGTGGAACGCCAAGGCAGCTGAGATCCGCCTTCATCGGGGATCGATCGACGCGAGGCGGTGCTCGCTGATCAGGGCGCTTCCGGAGATTCGACCCAGTCCGCACCTATGAACTCGTCGATCAAGACTTGGCCGTTGGCAACGTCGACCTCCGGAGCAAAGCGGAGAGAAAGCATCAGGCGCACTTTCGGTTTCTTTTCCGACTTTTTCTTCAGCTCGCTGAACAAGGTGATCAGGCGTTCGCTGGCAGGGGTGCCTTTCTCGGTATAGCCGTAGATGCGGTCAATCTCGCGTTTGTCTTCCAGCAAGTAGCCTGTGTAAATCGAGGCGTCGTCGTAGGGAGCGCGGCGATAGTTGGTCTCCCTTACCCAGAGCCGGAAGACCTGCGGGGTCGTCATCCCTTTCTTGGCGAAGGTGTCCAAGGGGACTTCGTTGTGGCCGACCCAACTGAGCCAATCGAGGAGGTAGTTCCCGTCTTGGGTGGCCTCGAAGTTGGCCTCGAAACTGAGGAAACTCCGGTCGGGATTGATCTGGGCGGCTCCTTCCTGGTAATCACCGAGGACGGTGCGGAAGAGGCGATCGTCGAAAGTGTTGGATTCGTACTTGATCGAATCCAGCTTGAGGCGCCGAGGCTCCGGATCGTTGTACTTGTAGTAGGCCTGCATCAGGGGCAGGACGGTCTCGGCGTGGCGGACGAAGGCGGCCTTTTCCTCCGCGGTGTTGGCCTCGTGGAAGGCGATCAGTCTCTTCAGGGTTTCCTCATTCTCCCGAGCTTTGATCTCCTGCTGGGACGGCTGCTCTTCAGTGTCCTTTTGCTCCTCTAGAGCTCGCGCGGCCTCCTGGGCTTTCTTCCAATCGTCAAAGAGGTGGTAGCCAAAATAGCCGCCAACGCCGAGGACCCAGAGGATGATGATCCAGGCTACCCAATTGAGTGTTTTGGTGGGGACCACGGCGGCTTCGCCCCATTGCCGCGCCACCTCCGAGTCGAGATCCATGGTGTCCATCGTCACCAGCGGAGGCAATGATTCCTGTGTGGGGCGTACGCGACTCTCACGGCGAGGCGCGGGTTCGGATTGGGGCGCTTTTTCCGGGGCCGAGACGGGAACGACTTCACCGTGCTGGGCCAAGGGCGGTAGGGGACGACGGCGCACCTTGGGTGCGGGGGAGGAGGGCGCGGTTTTTGGTGCCGGCGCGGGTGCCGCGGGCGCCGCCTTCGATTGCGCCGCTTGGATACGTTGGAGTTCCTTGAGAAGGAGGGCCTGAACTTCCGGAGTGAGGACGGAACCCGCATCCGTCGAGTTTGGCGCCGGGAGCGTTTCCGTTTTTGCCTGCGACGCCGGTGCCTGCTCGGTCCCCGGTACCGGCTGTCCCGTGGCCATCGCCTGGTGCGCCGCCTGGGCCTTGCGGATGTCATCGGCGGTGCGGAGCAAGCGGTTTCGGCCCGAGGGCAATTCACCGCGGCTCGGACGGGGCGTTCCGAGCCCGCGAGGTTCAATCAAGTTCTTTCCCTCTGGAACGGTAAACTCACTTTCACATTCCTTGCACCGCACGCGATCGCCGGGCTGCGCTCGCTTGGTGGCCAGGACCTGACCGCAAGAAGGACAGCGGAAGCTGAGCGGGCCTTTCCGGTCGTCATCCACCGCCAGACCCGTATCCTCGGGGTTCATCATCGCGGCCAGCCGGCGAATCTCTTCCTTGTTCTCCACTTTACCGGCCTCGATCGTATCCACCTCCGGCTCCTCATCCCATTCGAGATCCGCTGTGGGATCCTCCGGCTCACCGCCGGTGGTGGTGCTCGGCACCTCGGTACCCGGTGCTGCGGCCTCACCGTGCGTGGCCGCGAGGTTTGTGTTTGGAGGATCGGTAGCAGGAGCGGTGGGCGTTGGCACGGCGTCAGTCTGAGACGAGGGAGACTCTTCTTCTTTCTTAGACTGCTCCAGGGACACGCCGTTCACATTTGCCGAGTCGTCCCCGGGGACGGCGTCCTGCGGGATCGTCACTGGTTTGGCACAGAAG
>JANQJH010000223.1 GCA_028281705.1 Verrucomicrobiales bacterium | reverse complement strand
AAACGGCGCCATGCTCAGGAGACCACGCACAATCGTCTCCTGGTGACGCAATGCGAACGCCGATCTGGCAAAGACGTCATAATGTTTCGGCACCGAACTGAGAATCGCTGCCTGAGTGAACGGATCCGTTTGCCGTTGCTTTGCCAAGGCCAGCAAGGCCTCTCCCGATCGATCACGATCATCATCACCCAACGCCACGGCAACCGCCAAACGCACCGCCGGGTCCGGATCATCCGCCATCTCGGCGATCCCGTCGGAAGTGCCAGACGCCAGACCAACGGCAAGCCGACGCACGCCCGGATGCCGATCCCGGCGTGCCGTTCGAACAATCGCCTCATCCGCCAGGCCGAGAGCTGCCAGTGTCGCCACCGCCTGCAACCGCACCCGAGGAGATTCACCGTCCTCACACAATCGCTTTAACGACGGCACCCATGATGGATCCCGCAGCCATTCCTCTGATCTATCGGCTCGACCATGCACAATCAGGCGTTGGGCCGCGTCGCGCACCAGTCCGTTGGAATCCGCCAGGTGATCGACAAGTGCTGCCGGTCCCAGATCGACTAGCTTCGGGATACGCTTCCGTTCTTTGCCCTTCCTAACCACGCGGTAGATCCGGCCCCGGTCTTCCCCGTGCCGATAGAAAGGCTTCAACTCATCGCGACCGTTCTGCGGGAGCCAATCGGGATGCTCAATCATGTAGCGATACATGTCGACCACCCAGAGGGCGCCATCGGGTCCCGTCCGCGTCATCACCGGTCGGCACCAGCGGTCGGCCGAGGCGAGAAAATCCGTCTTGCTCGTCGTCGGCGCTCGCGAACCCTCGAATGATACTCCCGACCTGTGCAAGTGATGGTGTTGCACGAGATTGCTGAAGGGCTCGCAGGTGAAGGCATGGGTCCGTTTCTCCACATGCGGGAACAACCAATCGTCCCGATAAATGCTAGGACCACAAGCCGATGTGTATCGCCCCACGTGATCGAAGCCGTGAAACCGTTTCTGCGTTGGCTTGGCCCCATAGACGCGAGGCTGTTGCCCGCGCAATTGATTTCGCGGATCCCGCATGACCACGCGGGGATTGCGTTTCAGAGCCGCTTCCTCGAGCACATAGTGCCACAACGGGTAACTATTCTGCACCCCAAACCAATGGCCCCAGTCATCGCGCACCCGGCCAAACTGAGACGGACCCTCGATGCGCTCGATCGTCCACGGCCCGGGACGAAACCGGAGATCGCCACTGCCCAGCGCCACCTCCGGCGCATCCTGGCGCGGTCCGACGCGAACCCGATTGTCCGCACCGAAACCCGCATGATGCCCTCCACTGGCAGCGTATATCCAGCCATCCAATCCCCAGCGCAAGCCGTTGAGGCGCAGTTGCTGGTTCCCCTCCATGAAACCGGTAAACAGCACCTCGCGCCGGTCCGCACGCCCGTCTCCATCCGTGTCCTCCGCGTAAAGGATGTCGGGCGCCGCCGCAACGAGGACCCCATTTCCCCACGCCATCACGCTGGTGGGAAAGGAAAGCCCATCGAGAAACAACGTCGAGTCGTCCATACGGCCGTCGCCATCGCCATCTGTCAGGAAACGCACGCGACCACCCGGCTTCCCCGCGCCGTCCATTCCGTATGGATAGTCCGCCATCTCCGCCACCCAGAGCTTGCCATCAAATCCCCAATCGATCGCCACGGGATCCTGAGTCAAGGGCTCAGCCGCGACCAACTCCACGACAAAACCTTCATCGACCGAGAACATCGCCAGGGCCTCTTCCGGAGAAACCGGGCGTTCACCCGCCAGGGTCGAGGCCGAAAAAGCGACCAACTTCACGAGTCCCGCATGGAGCCAATCCCAGATACGCCATCGCTGCATGGCCACCAGCCTATAGACCTCCGGTTGGCGGTGCCAAACAAACTAATCAGGCCTCGGCATTCCGGGCGACTTTGTGACGCGCGGCCACGTTGTCACAGCGACAAGATGACTCAAATCGTGGATGGCGCCACGGCCATGCACTCGGCCTCCCAATAGGCAACTCGTTGATAAACAAGGATTTAGGAAAAAAATTACCGAATGGCATCGGCCATGCTGAGTGAGCCCACAGACGAACAACTTCGCAGCTTGGCGGGAACGCCAACCTGCTCAACCAACTCAGAAAGGACCAAGCGACATGGGAAAAATTTTAGGAATCGACCTGGGGACGACGAACTCCTGCATGGCAGTCATGGAAGGCGGCGAGCCCGTTGTTCTGGAGAACTCCGAGGGCGCCCGGACGACGCCGTCCGTCGTCGCCTTCGCCAAGGGTGGCGAGCGCCTCGTCGGCCAAGCCGCCAAACGCCAAGCAATCACCAACGCCAAGAACACCGTCTTCTCGGCCAAGCGCCTCATGGGCCGCAAGTTCGCCGAATTGACCCCCGAAGACAAGAAAGTGCCCTACAACATTGTGGAGGCCTCCAACGGGGACGCCCACATTGAAGTGGAAGTCGAGGGTGAGACCAAAGTCTACAGCCCTCAAGAGATCTCTTCCATGGTCCTCGGAAAACTGAAGGCCGATGCGGAAGCCAAACTCGGCGAAACCATCACCGAAGCGGTCATCACCGTTCCCGCCTACTTCAATGATTCGCAGCGGAACGCGACCAAGGCCGCTGGCGAAATCGCCGGACTCGACGTCAAGCGCATCATCAACGAGCCGACTGCCGCCTCACTGGCCTACGGGCTCGACAAGAAGAGCGACGAGAAGATCGCGGTCTACGACCTGGGCGGCGGCACCTTCGACATCTCCGTCCTGGAAATCGGCGACGGCGTCTTTGAAGTCTTGGCCACCGACGGCGACACGCAGTTAGGCGGTGACGACTGGGACAACAAAATCATCGACTGGGTGGTCTCCGAATTCAAACAGGACACTGGCATTGACCTCAGCGGACAGCCGGACGCCTTGCAGCGGATCAAGGAAGAGGCGGAGAAGGCCAAGATCGCCCTCTCTTCTGCTCAGTCCTACGACATCAACCTCCCCTTCATCACCGCGGATGCCACGGGACCGAAGCACATCCAGAAAGCGCTCAGCCGCGCCAAACTGGAGCAGATGTGTGACTCGCTCTTCCAACGCACCATCAATCCGGTAAAGGAATGCCTCCGCGAATCCAAACTCAGCCCCTCGGAAATCAACGAGCTCGTGCTCGTCGGCGGGATGACGCGGATGCCCAAGGTCGTCGAGACGGCCAAGGAACTCGCCGGCAAGGAGCCTCACAAAGGCGTCAACCCGGATGAAGTCGTGGCCATCGGTGCCGCCATCCAGGGCGGCGTCCTGCAGGGCGATGTCAAGGACGTGCTCTTGCTCGATGTCACGCCGCTTACTCTCGCCATCGAAACCGCCGGCGGCGTCGCCACGGCGATGATCCCGCGCAATACGACCATTCCCAAGAAGGCGCAGCAAACCTTCTCCACCTACTCTGACAGCCAGCCATCCGTGGAGATCAACGTCCTCCAGGGAGAGCGGCCCATGGCGCGCGACAACAAGAGCCTGGGAACGTTTCGCCTCGACGGGATCCCCTTGGCCCCCCGCGGCGTGCCCCAGATCGAAGTGACTTTCGATATCGACGCCAACGGCATCCTTCACGTCTCAGCCAAGGACAAGGGAACAGAGAAAGAACAGAAGATCTCCATCACCGGATCCTCCGGCCTCACCGAGGAGGAGATCGAACGCGCCAAACGCGACGCGGAAGAACACGCCGAGACGGACAAGAAATCCAAAGAACTCGTCGAAGCCCGCAACCTCGCTGAGAATCTCGTCTATCAAACCGAGAAACAGTTAGGGGAACTGGGCGACAAGGTGCCCGAGGACAAGAAGAAGCCGGTCGAAGAAGCCGCCGCCGCCCTCAAGGAAGTCATGACGGGGGAAGATCTCGATGCCATCAAGGCCAAGACCGACGCCCTCCAGACTGCAGTGCAGAGCA
>JANQJH010000628.1 GCA_028281705.1 Verrucomicrobiales bacterium | reverse complement strand
GAGTTCTTTTTCATCAATTGGAGCCCTTGAAAGGCTCCCGGCCCCTTTCAAGTTCATGTCGTCATCGTTTCCGACAGCCAATCGTATCACGACGGGTTTCGTCCACGGTTTCTTCTTCCGCACTTTCGAGGTAGCCTCCGCTTCTGAGTTTTTCACAATAGATAACGCGGAAAATTGAGATCTTTTCATCAATTTTTTTTGGCTCTCCGTCAGATGTGCTGGCCATTTTGCCGTTAATATACCCGCCCACGATGACAAGTCCTTTGCCCGCCGTCTCTATGACACCCTCCAAGGTAAAGGGATCCGTTGCCGGCTGGACGAACGTCAGTTACTCCCTGGTGACAATCTTTACTCAGGAATCTACCGAGGCATTCGCATCTGGGACAAAGTGGTCCTGTGCTGCTCCAAGTCTAGCATGACCAGTTGGTGGGTAGACCACGTTTCTCGTAAGATTGACCTGATTCCTTCTGCTGAGAACCAACGCGAACGCCGTAGTGATCGTCAGGGCGGATCGGGCGGACAGGAGCAACTTGGCTTCGCTTATTGGGATATTCACTTCACTCGTCCTCGATGGTCACGGCGGTGCCGATGGCGAGGATTTCGGCGGCGGCTTGGCTGACCATGGAGGTGGTGAAGGTCGTGGCCACGATGGCGTTGGCACCCAATCGCCGGGCTTCGTCGCGCATGCGGTCGATGGCCTGTTCGCGGGATTCGGCCATGAGCTTGGTGTATTCGCTAATCTCTCCGCCAACCAAATTCTTGAAGAAGGCGAGGATGTCCTTGCCCACGTGGCGGGCGCGGATGGTGTTGCCCCGGACGAGACCGTGACATTGGACGATGCGTTTTCCGGCGATGGTTTGGGATGTGGTGACGAGCATGATGTGGTTTGTGAGATAGAGAATAAATGAATGGTGAAGTCGAGTTCGTTTGGCTAGTTTAGCGTTCGACGTCTTTGTAGGGGTCCACGGCGTGGGTGCGGACACGTTCCCGGATGAAGGTAATGAGGAGCATAACGGTTCCGAGGGCGATGGCGGCGATGCCGAGGCGTGGGATCACGGGCTCGTCGGAGACGATGAATTCAATGATGCCATAGGCGACGAGAAGGATGGAGCCGCCGAGGATCAACCAGATGCCGCTATCTCGAGCCAGGCGATGATAGGGACTGCTCCAAAGTTCCCGGGCGATTTGATCCGTGGGTTCGAGTAGCGAAATGGCTTCGAGGCGTCCGGTGGTTTCGCGTAGTTTCTCATATTCCTCGCGCAGGGCGTTCGAGCGGATGAGGGCGTCATTCACTCTGGCGGCCTCTTCGGGAGTGAGTTCGCCGTCCATCAAGCCCATGAGAAGGGGACGGTATTCTTCGAGGTCGAGGTTCATAGTGGTTGTGTTGTTGATCGAGATGATTGATTGGTGGTGGATGGCACGGAGGGATTGGGCGTGGCGTCGCCCTCCGGGTCGTAGCTGGCGCGGAAGGCGGCGCGGGCTTCGTAGAGCCGGCTCATGACCGTTCCTCGCGGAATGCCCAAGGTTTCGGCGATGTCGCGATAGCAGAAGTCATGGATGTATTTTAGGGTGAGGATTTCGCGATGCTTCGGCTTGAGCTTCGATAGCTGTTGCCAGACCCGCTGGTGTTCTTCGCGTTTTTCCAGGGCTTGCCTTGGGTGATCGTTTGATCTCGGTGGGTCTCCCTCTTCTTCTTGATAGGCGCGTTGTTCGGTTTCGTAGCGATTGCGCGTCCGTTGCCGATCCAGCAGATTGAGGCAACGGTTGCGCAGGATGCGATAGAACCAGGGATAGAAGCGGTCCAACTTCTCCAGACGGGGCATGGCGGCAAACGCTCGGGCGAAGGATTCTTGGCAGGCGTCGGCGGCGTCGGCCTCGTTGGCCAGCAGGGCGTAGGCGTGGTAGTAGGCTTCGCGGCGAAATTGACGGACGAGAAACTCGAACCCGATGGGATCGTGGTGTTTCAAACAAAGTCCGATGGCTTTTTCTTCCGTCATGGGGTGGCTATTGGCTCTGCTGACTAAACCGGTGAGAAGGAAGGATATTCGAAAAAAAAGAGTTTAGGTCCAGTCGGGTGGGCGAGGGAGAGCGGCAAAATGATTGGGGGCAAAATGATTGGAGAGTATTGATTCCGGCTCGAATGTTCACCCATCCGGCCACAACATCGTTGAACTCGGGAGGCATTTCCCGCCAGAATCGTTGACAAAGGAGGGATGATGCGGTGGAGGTGTGAGGGTGGACAAGGTGAAGCGAATGGTTCCTGCTGTTTCTGCCAGGCTGGTGGGGATCGTCCTCGGGCCGGTGGCATTTCTGGCGATTCTTCTTTTGGTTCACCCTCCCGGTTTGAGTCCGGCGGCCAATGCGGTGTTGGCCTCGACGGCGTGGATCGCGATTTGGTGGATCACGGAAGCCATCCCCATGGCGGCGACGGCGCTGCTGCCTATCGTGCTCTTTCCTCTCACGGGCGGCATGGAATTGCAGTCGACGACGACGGCCTACGGACACCGCTACATTTTTCTCTACATCGGCGGGTTTCTCCTGGCGATATCCATCGAGCGGTGGGGGCTGCACCGGCGCATTGCGCTACGCATCATCCATGCCATCGGCGCCAACGTGACGAGTATCATCCTCGGCTTCATGGTGGCCACGGCGGCGCTCTCCATGTGGATTTCGAATACGGCGACCTCGGTCATGATGTTGCCGATCGGGATGGCCATCATCGCTCAGCTGCGTGACAACCCGGCGACGCCGGAGGACGAGAATCGTGAGTTCGGCAAGGCCTTGATGTTAGGCATCGCCTACAGTGCGTCCATCGGTGGCGTGGCCACGTTGGTGGGGACACCGCCGAATCTCATCCTCGCCGGTGTGGTGCAGGAACTTTACGGGATTGAGGTGAGTTTCGCCCAGTGGTTTGTCTTCGGGTTGCCGGTTTCGCTGATTTTGTTAGGGACGTGTTTCTTTTACCTCACCCGGGTGGCGTTCCGCTTTGAGAAGACGGGTTTTCCCGGAGGGCGGGGCGAGATTGAGAAACGGCTCGCGGCCCTGGGCCGGATGTCTTTTGAGGAGCGGCTCGTTCTCGCAGTCTTTGGCGCGACGGCCTTCGCCTGGATCAGCCGTTCGTTCGTGCAGCAACAGTTGGGTTGGTTCCCCCGGCTGGATGACACCATCATCGCCATGATCGCGGGGCTGGTGTTGTTTCTCTTGCCGAGTCGATCGGAGAAGACGCCGCTTCTTCGCTGGGAGGATGCGAAGAACCTTCCCTGGGGGATTGTCCTCTTGTTTGGCGGCGGGATGGCCTTGGCGGAGGGGTTCAAGTCCAGCGGATTGGCCGCGTGGGTGGGTAGTCAAATGACGCTTCTGGATGGCGTTTCCCTCTTGCTCTTGGTGCTCATTCTCGTGGCGGCGGTCAATTTTCTCACCGAGATCACGTCGAACATCGCGACGACCTCGATGTTGTTACCCATCCTGGCGCCCATGGCGCTGGCCATCGGCGTGCATCCCTTCATGCTCATGGTTTCGGCGACGGTGGCCGCTTCCTGCGCCTTCATGCTGCCGGTGGCGACACCGCCGAACGCGGTGGTTTTCGGGGCAGGTTATCTGCGCATCCCGGACATGGTGCGGGTGGGGTTCTGGATGAATGTGATTTCCATTCTCTTTTTGGCGTTGTTTGTCTATGGACTGCTGCCGCGTTTTTGGGATTTTGATCCGCGTGTCTTTCCTGCGCATTGGAAGTAGGTGGCCCGGTTAGGCTTCCGGATAAATAACCGAGGGACTGAAGTCCCTCCCACATTCTGGGAAAGTGGCAGGGACTTCAGTCCCTTCGTTGCTTCCGGGATGAGACCCGTAGGGTTGGGGTGCTAACAATTACTGGCATGATGTGGAACAGGCGTCTCGCCTGTTTTTGTGTGGTGATGACAGTATCGCGATTGGGGGAAGGCTTCGGGATCGGCGGGACGCCGGTCTCACGTTGTCACATCGATGTGGGTACGCTGTCCTATCCGAGGAATTTCCCTGGGTTGAGGATGCCCTTGGGGTCGAGGGCTTTTTTCAGTGTGTGATGCAGATCGATGTTGGTCGGGGAGAGCGCTTGGTGGAACCAAGGTTGCTTTGCTAGACCAATGCCGTGTTCGCCGGAGATGACGCCGCCCCATTCCAGGACCTGGGTGAAGAGGCGATTGAGGGCGTCGTCGATGGATTGGCGGTTTGCCTCGGGTGGCACCATGAGGTTGACGTGGATGTTGCCGTCACCGGCATGTCCGAAGGAGGCGACCTGGAAACCGGTGTCTGCCTGGAGTTTTTCGCCAAACTTGGCCAGATCAACGAGGCGGCCGCGGGGGACGACGATGTCTTCATTCAGTTTCTTGAGGCCGGTGGCGCGAAGACTGTAAGAGAAGGCGCGCCGGATTTCCCAGATGCGTTCGCAGTCCTCTTCGGTCACGGCCGAATCGAGGGTCACGGGGTCCAGGGTCCGGAGCATGGCCACCAGTTGGGCGCATTCCGAGCGCACGCTTTCGGCTTGTCCATCGATCTCGACCAGGAGATGGGCGTTGCCGTCGGGAATCAGGGCGGAGCCGACGTGTTCGCGGGCTGCTTGGAGGGTGAATTTGTCGCTGATCTCGAGAGCGGAGGGGAGATAGCCGGATCCGAGGATCCGCTGCACGGCGTCCGCGGCGTCGGCGAAGTCGGGGAAGGAGCAGGAGAGCATGGCGCGCGCGGGTGGATTGGGCAGAAGGCGCAGGGTGGCCTCGGTCACGATGCCGAGCATGCCCTCGGAACCGACGAAGGGGCCCACGAGATCGAAACCGGTCTTGTTCTTGTGGCAGCGGCTTCCGCACTGGAGCACCCGGCCATCGGCGAGCACGACTTCGAGGCCGAGGACGTAGTGCCGCGTGACGCCGTATTTCAAGCATCGGGGTCCGCCTGCGTTGGTGGCGATGTTTCCTCCGATGGAGCACTCCTTCCGGCTGGCGGGGTCTGGCGGGTAGAAGAGTCCGCGCTCCTGGGCCGCATCCTGGAGGTCCGCGGTGATGACGCCGGGCTCGACGACGGCGACGGCATCGCCGACGTGGATTTCCTTGATGGCCGTCATCTCGGCGAGGGAGAGGGCAATGCCGCGCTGCACTGGGACACAGCCGCCGACGTAACCCACGCCGCCGCCCCGGGCGGTGACCGGGAGATCGTGTTCGTGGGCAAATTTCAGGGTGGTCTCGACGTCCGCCCGGGTCCTGGCAACGACGACACACTCGGGCTCGCAGGTGAGATGCCAGCTATCGTGGCCGTGTGCTTTTCGCGCCGCGGCGTCCGTCAAGACCTTGGCGGTGGGCAGTTGGGTATCCAAGATCGAGACCCATGGGGAGGAGGTGTCTTCTATAATTTCCATTCTGATAAGATATTTAAGAAACTCGTATGATCAGGAAATCCTGTTTATTTGAAAATCTTAACTTTGGTTCTGGACATCGAGGATTTTGCTAGCTAGCCATATCTATTGTGGCCGTTGCAGAATTGATCGAAACTCGCCGGGATTCTGAGTTCACGTTCCCTGAGAAGTTGGTGGATCAGAATACACCAACAGCAAGACATTATGACGCTCTCTTACGGGGGATGACGCATAAATTGAATAATTTGCTGGCTGTGATCCAGGGTTTTTCCAGCCTGGTCCTCATGCAGGAGGATCTCGACGAGATGTCGAAAGAGAACGTGCAGCAGATGAAAGAGGCGGCGGGCACGGCCTCGGAGCTCGGGGAGCGAATCCTACCGGCGGCGGGTTGTTCCCGGGTGGATCTCGCCGAGGTGGTGCTGGAGGATTCCGTGCCCTTGCTGGCCACGCGTCTGCGCGCCCGGGTGGAGGGGGCCAACCTTCCGTTTCATCTCCACGTGAGTGAGAATCTGCCTCCCATCGTGGCGGACTCGGATCGCCTCCGGGTGATCCTGGACGAATTGGTGAACAATGCGGTTGAGGCGGCGGGATCCCGGGGCGAGGTGACTCTCGAGATCGCGCATGGGCAGGCCTACGATGGACTTGCCAACCGGGTGACCTTCCAGGTGCGAAACACGGAATCGGAGATCCCGGAGGACAAGCTGAGGGAGGTGTTCAAGCCGTTCTACACGACGAAGGACACGTCCCACATGGGCATCGGCTTGACCACGGCGTCCGTTCTCGCCGGACATATGGGAATGGATCTCGGGGTGAAGAGCGAGGGGCGGGTGACCACGTTTCAGGTCACGGCGAAGACCGCTTGAGCGGTCTCTTTTCCGGGGTAAAGAGGATAGGAAACGCTCCTTACCGAGGTCGATTGCGGTCCGGCGGCGGGCTTTTTCTCGCAACTCTGCCTCTCAGATGCTCCCGGCGTCTTTTTTTTCGGGAGGCACGATCTGGAATGCACTGCAAGTCAGTGAGTTAGGAGTGCCCTTGGGAGGACGTGCCGCGCTTTGATTTGCTCTTTCGGAGTCGTCGCCTAGAGTTCATACAACTTGTTGGCCTCCCAGAGGCGGCAAGGAAACGCTCCGTCTCATCTATGGTCCAACGATCCTGCCCCAGTCGTTCGCGCCTCGCTGCCGCTGCTCTCGCCTTTTCTCTTGTCTCTATTTTCATCGTCTCTTCCGGCCTGGCCAATGATCGGGCCATCAGTCGACGGATCGACGAACTCGTGGCGCAGAATTACCGCAAGCATGGCATCAAACCGAACCCGCCCGCGGCCGACGACGTTTTTCTGCGCCGCGCTTATCTGGATATCATCGGGCGCGTGCCCACGGCCCAGGAGGCGCAGCAGTTCCTCGGTGCGGAGTCTTCGGCCAAGCGAGGCCAGCTCATCCAGCATCTCCTGAACTCCGAGGGCTATGTGAGTCACTGGTTCAATTACTGGGCCGATATCTTGCGGGTGAAATCGCGCATGGACGGCGGAGCGGACGGCGCCGGTGCGGCCTATGCCGACTGGGTGAAAGAGGCGCTGAGGGCGAACAAGTCGTATCGCGACCTGGTTCACGAACTGATCACCGCGGAGGGATACGTCTGGGACAATGGAGCCGTGGGGTACTACATGCGGGACGCGGGGATGCCGTTGGATAACATGTCCAACACGACGCAGATTTTCCTCGGGACCCAGCTCGTCTGCGCCCAGTGCCACAATCATCCCTTCGATCGCTGGAAACAGAAGGATTATTATGAAATGGCGGCCTACACCTATGGGATGGAGACCCGGGTGGATCCGGAGAAGGTGGTAAAGGTCGATGAGAAGATGAGCAAGATGGAGAAGCGCGCCAATCGGCGGGAGCGGGGGCAAGAGATGAACCGGCAGATTCGGAGCGCGCTGAGAGATCTTTTGGAGCCCCTGAGTTACCGGGTGCAGCACGACGAGGAAAAGATGCTGCGCTTGCCGCGAGACTATCAGTATGACGATGCGGAGCCCAGAGAAGAGGTCCGGCCGGACACGATTTTTGGCAAGCGGGTCGGGGGGCGCAGTAGCCGCCAGCTGCAGTCTTATGCCAATTGGCTAACGGGGGCAGACAATCCTCGCTTTACCAAGGTGATCGTCAATCGTCTTTGGAAGGCGGTGATGGGAGTTGGTCTGGTCGAGCCCGTGGATGACTTCAAGGATGGCACGGTGGCGAGCAACCCGGCGTTGATGACCTATCTGGAGAAGGAAATGGTCAACGTCGGGTATGACATGCGTCGCTTCCTCGAGATTCTCTACAACACGAAGACCTACCAGCGCGAGTCGACCCTGGGAGATGTGGACTTGAGCGACTATCATTATCCTGGCCCCGCGCTGCGGCGGATGTCTGCGGAACAGATTTGGGACTCCTTGTTGACGGCGACGATGCCCGGTGTGGACGAGCGCAAGGGATCGGAGAGCTACAAGGAGAAGTACGAAGAGATGAAGATCAGGGTGCAGGGGCTCGAGGCGATGAAGAAGCAGCCACAGAAGATTCTCTCCACGGCCAAGGCCATGGCGCGCGTGGAGTATGATCATGACGAGAACACCAAGGCGCTGCGCAAACGATTGGCCAAGGCTCGTGAAGCGGACGACGATCGTCTGGCGAAGTCGCTCAACGATGAGATGAAGGCAGCGCGCGAGGCGAGGGACGCGGAGGTGAAGGAGATCCGCGATGCCTTTGAGAGCGCCTTCCTCAGTGCCTCGGCGTCGTCGTCATCGGGAGATGCGTCGATGATGATGAAGAGGATGGAGGACACGCGGAAGGGCAAGAACGCGCGCAAGAATATCGATGACCGGCCGGACCCGCGGTGGAAGGGCTTCGGCAAGTACGATGTCAGGGCTTCGGAATTGCGTTCACCGATGCCCGCCGATCATTTCTTGCGGCAATTCGGGCAATCGGATCGGGAAACCATTCAGGCAGCGGAGCAGGAGGCCTCGGTGGCACAGGTGTTGAATTTGCTCAATGGCAAGGTCTTCGATCAACTGACGAGTTCCAAGAGCATGTTGATGAAGGGGGTCAAACAGCTCTATGACGATGATGAGAAGCAGGAATTCATTTTCCTCTCGCTGCTCACACGGCTTCCCAGTGAACGCGAGCGTGAGCTCATGAACGAGCAATTCGAGAAGCACGAGGACAGTGAAGAGGCCTGCAAGGCGATTGTCTGGGCGCTGCTCAATACGAAGGAACTCTTGTTCATCCAGTGATCTCTGCGCGAATTGATTTTATAACGTTGTACCTAATCCTCATAGCACCTTAACCCCTCTCACACAGGCCCATGTTGCAATCTATACTTAATCGTTCGGATGAAGGAAATCGCCGCGACTTCTTGTCGACGACGGCGAGGTCGTTTCTTGGAGTGAGTCTGCTGCCGTCGCTGGCGCCGACGAGTTTGTTTGCCCAGTCGAGCAATCCGAACGCGAAAGCGAACAAGGTGATCTATCTCTACATGGCCGGTGGAATGAGCCACATGGATACCTTTGATCCCAAGCCGGGGACGGATGAACAGGGGCCCGTGGAAGCCATCCGGACGAATGCGGATGATGTGATGATCAGTGAGTATTTGCCCAACTTGGCGCGCCATATGGATAAGGCCGCCATCGTGCGCTCGCTCAATACGACGCAGGGCGCGCATGAGCAGGGAAACTATTACATGCACTCCAGCTACACGATGCGGGGGACGATCCAGCATCCCGGACTGGGTGCCTGGATCCACCGGTTGGACGGGCGGAAGAACAGGACCTTGCCCGCCAGTGTCCGCGTGGGCGGGGGGAGCCGTGGTGCGGGCGCCGGCTTTTTGGAATCAAAGTACGCCCCGCTGGTGATCAACAATCCGAACGATGGTTTGAAGAATAGCCGCCGGCGTCGCGACATGTCGGAGAAGGCTTTCAAAGATGGTCTGGGTATGGCCAGCGCCTTCGATCAGGAGTTTCACCGGCGCTACAATCACAAGAAAGTCCGGGCCTACACGGACATGTATGAAGATGCCATTCGCTTGATGAAGAGCGAGGACCTCAAGGCCTTCGATCTGAACCGGGAGTCAAAGTCGGTGCGCGATGAGTATGGCCAGAGTTCCTTTGGTCAGGGGTGTTTGTTGGCCCGGCGGCTGATTGAGAACGACGTGCGCTTTGTCGAGGTCACGCTGGGAGGGTGGGACACGCATAGCAACAACTTCGACTCTGTCCCGCAGCGGGCCGCGACCTTGGATCAGGGATTGGCGGCCCTGCTCACGGATCTCGATCGTCGCGGGCTTCTCGATGAGACCTTGGTCGTCCTGGCGACTGAGTTCGGCCGGACGCCGACAATCAATTCCAATGATGGACGGGATCACTTTCCCAAGGCCTTCAGCGGTCTTTTGGCCGGCGGCGGGATTCGGGGTGGTCAGGCCTACGGCGTGACTGACGATTCCTCATCCAATGTGATGGAGAATCGCGTCAGTGTCCCGGATTTCAATGCCACGATCGGGTACGCGCTGGGGCTTCCGCTGGACGAGGTGGTCTATTCGCCATCGAAACGCCCCTTTACCCTGGCGCACAAGGGGCGTCCGGTGATGGACTTGATCGCCTAACAACCGCATCGCCGGGATAGATCCTTTTTCTTGATCGATGCAGGAGGTAGTGACCTTGCTAGGAGCAACGACGACATCGATGTTGAGTGAGGCTCGAGCCGCAGCTTTGATCGATGCCTGTTTCTTCCTTCCGCTGGGCGTCTTGCTCTCGGTGGTGGTGGTGGAGTTGTTTTCCGGAGGGCGGAAAGGCGTGGATCTGGAGAAGGCGGTTGTCGTCCTCTTGATCTTTGGAAGTGTTCTCTTTTTTGCCGGAGGATTCTTAACGTTTTCGCAGTCCGCCGCATCATTTGGGCGGGAGGTGGCCGTCAAGTCCGGCGGTATCGGAGTCTTGTTAGGCGTGGGTTGTGCCGTGGCGGCCATGCTGAAACAACAATGTTATTTGCAAAAGCTGATGCTGCTGGCGCGTTCGCGCACCCGGCGTCAGCATACTCGGCAGCCTTATCTCTGGCCCTCCTTCTATTTCTTCGTTCTCCTCATGATGCTCGTGGCCAATGGCGGGATGATCTGGTGGCGCCCCGATCTTGCGATGCGGGATGCGAGTGCGGGCGCGGGCGATGCGGGACTAGCGGACATCTCGGAGAGTCTCGATGCCGACGACGAGGGAGAGGCGGCGGCAGTGGTTTCCGATTTGGGTGCGACTCTCTCGGGGGAGCCGGAGGTCTTTCCGGGCACGCCTGAGCCCTCTCGAATGTCGGTTGATGATCCCCCGGTGGAGTTGGTGGTGACCACGGTTGACCCCGCGCCTGAACCCGAGCTGGAGTCGAATGGGATGACCGGAGGGACTGAGCCTGAGCTCGACAACGGGGCGTCGACGCAGACGATTGCGATTTCGGTGAAGGCCGTGGATGAGCCGGGGAAAACTTCATCGGCGGGCACGGTCGCGTCTACGGCGGGAAGGACGATGAAGATCGATCCCTCAGCGCTGCGGATCTTCAACGGAAGTGTGGTTCCCATGCTCAAAGATCGCTGTGTGTCC
>JANQJH010000198.1 GCA_028281705.1 Verrucomicrobiales bacterium | reverse complement strand
CACCGTGAAAGTCCATCATTCGATTCCCATTCCGGAAAAAAAACTGAATCCGTCTAAATGTTGCCTTTTGTGTACGGGGCGTCGAGTGTCCGCATCACTTTTGCGGATCAGGGCCCGACGACGGAGCGATAGAAACCGATGCCGGACGACACCCGGTCGGCGTCCGTGTCCTCGAAAGTTCCGCTGCCGCCGTTCTCCATGATACCGTTGGCGATCTCCGTCCAGCTGCCTGCCTCGAGCGTTGCCGAGTACTCCACGCGGTAGGACTTGCCGGCGACGGCGGGCCAAACGAGTTGGACACCGCCTTCGGTCCGAGTGGCGGTGGCAATGTGGAAGTAATTCGCGGCGTTGTTAGGATCCGTTCCGGCAATGGCTTCGTCGCTATCGGAAACGCCGTCGCGATCCGAGTCTTCACCGTCAATCGGCCCGACACCACCTTCGCCGAGGTCTTCCAGGGTGAGACCGTTGATGATGGGGTTGTTGTCAGGAAAAGCGGGGGCGTTGTTGCTGAAGTGGACCGAGATCTCGGAGCTGGGCGCCGTCAAGGTCACCGTGACGACCACGCCCATGCTGGGCTCGGCGATGCCGCCCTGGACCTGCTGGACATTGAAATCATCGAGGACCGTGCCGCCCTGGACTTCGATGTCCCAGCCGCGGTCACAGCAGTTCTCGGCAAACAAGAGCTGAAGCTTGTAGGATCTTCCGGCCGTGAGACCGCCCATCGTGAGGTCGACCGGACCTCCGTTCCAGCGGATACTCTGCATGACGAACTCGAGGTTGTCGTCGTTGGTCGTGTCCCCGTAATCCGGAAAGTGCCAATCCAGTATTTCGTTAGGCGCCGCGTAGCTGAAGCCCGCCACCGTATCGTCAGTGAAATCGGCATCGCGGATAGGCAAGTCGCCATCGCCGCGCATGTTGACCGCGTAGACAAAGTCGCCATCGAGGTCGAGGCCCTCTCCGGCATCGCCGCCGGTGAAGGCGGTGGCCGCGGCATTTGCCTGGGCCTGCACGGCCCCATCCAGCGGATCTCCCGAGAAAGCCAGCTCGAAACCGTCCGTGTCGCCATCGTCATCCGAATCCGGGTTCAGGGGATCCGTCTTCGAGTCGTTGACTTCGACGCCATCGGAAAGGCTGTCATTGTCGCTATCGGCGAGGGAGGGATCGGTTAGGGTATCACCCACCTCAGTGCCGTCACCGAGACCGTCGCCGTCCGTATCCGCCAGGTTGGGATCGGTGCCGAGACGCTGTTCGTCCACGTTGGCCAGTGCATCGCCATCGGGATCGCCGTCTCCCGTTTGACTGAGATCGCCGAACTGAGCCATTTCCCACGTGTCGAGGAGGCCGTCATCATCGGAATCGCCGTCGACTCCCGCCTGTTTCAGGGTGAACCCGTTGAGGATCGGATTGGTGTCGGGGAAATCGGCTTCGTCGTTGGCGAAAGTGATATTCAAGGTCTCGCTCGTGGCGGTGAAAGTGTATTTGGCAACCACCCCCATCGTCTGGGACCTTCCGTGGATCTCATCCGGGCTGAATTCGTCGGCCTCGAGTTCGCCATTGATGACGATGTCCCACCCCCGAACGCAGCAGCTCTCGGCAAAGAGGAGCTGCAAAACGTAGCGCTCCCCCACCTGGAGATTCTCCAGATCGATGACGACGGGAGCGGTGTCCCAGCGGATGGATTGCAGGACCAGTTCGAGCCCGTCGTCGTTGGGCGTGTCGCCGTAGTTTGGAGCATGCCAGTTGAGGATGTTGTTCGCCGCCTGAATGGTCACGCCGTCCACACCGTCATCCGTGAAGAGGGCATCGCCGACGCGGGAGCCCCCGGGACCGAAGGCGTTGACGGCGTAGACAAAGGCGCCTTCCATGTCCAGTCCCTCGCCGGGATCACCGCCGGTGAAGGTGCCAACTTCGAGGGCGGTGGACGGCGTGTCGTTCGCGTCGAGGGGGTCGCTGCCCTTGCGGAGTTCGGTGCCGTCGCCAAACCCGTCGCCGTCGGTGTCGGCCAGCAGAGGGTCGGTGCCATGGGTATTGACTTCGGGTCCGTCTTCCAGGGCATCCCCATCGGTATCCGGATTGAGCGGGTCGGTACCGGCGGCGGCCTCTTCCACGTCCGTCAGGCCATCGCCGTCACCGTCGACCTCTCCGCCGAGCGGCTGGCCGGGATTTTCCTTGAGAAAGACAATGTCATCCGCGGTCAGCAGGCGGTCGTAGACTTGCACGTCATCGATCACGCCGGCATAGGGCAGGGCGCCGTTGTAGGCGCCGACGAAGAAATTGAAATTGGTCGAGTCGGCGACGGCGAAGGGATCGTCGACTTCGGTCACGGCGGCGCCGTCGAGGAAGAGGGTGACCTTGCGGGCCCCGATGGTGTTGTCGAAGATGGCGGCCACGTGATGGGTTTCTCCGGCGACGAGCACGGGGTCACTGGTGAATTCGGGAGCCTCGCCCCCGGTAAACCAGGCGAGGGATTCGCCAAAGGTCAGCAGCGCAAAGGTGGGTGACTCGGCATCGCCCTTGCCGAAGAGCGTTTGCAAGCCCGCGGGAAGGGCGTCGGCCTTGATCCAGCAGGACACGGCAAAGCTGTCGAGAGGTTCATCTAGGGCACTGCCCGGCACGCTGACATGGGAACCGTTCTCGAATCCGGCGGCGGTTCCGCTGGCGAGTGCGGTTTCTTCCAGGCTGACCGGGCCAGCGCCGTCGACAAAAGTGCCGTGACGGTCGTTCCCCGAGACATCGGTGGCCTCGGAGGACCCCGTAGCGTCATCCAGGGTAAGATGGATGGCGGGACCGTTGCGGTTGATGACGCTCGCGGTGACCTCGGTGCGGCTGGTGGGATCGCCGGGGTCGTTGGAATCAAATTCCAGGGTGGCTTGAAAGAGACCGGTTTGGCCCTGGGCATCGAAGGTGATCTCGACGTCGGCCCTTTCACCCGCGGGAATGGACGCGGGAAGGTCACCCACGGAGAAATTGGCCGCGTTGATGCCGGACACACGAGCCTCCGTGATCGAAAGATCCTGCGAGGCACCGACGTTGCGGATGGTGAGGATCTGCGTCGTGGCAGGTGTCGAGGGGACCTGGCCAAAGCCGAGCTTGGATTTCGCGACCAGGTTGGGGTCGTCCACGGAATCTTCCAATCGCTTCAGGGTGACGGCGCTCAGGATCGGATTGCGATCCCCAAAATCGGCGTCTTCACCATTGAGATCGATCTCGATGACGTCGTTTTCCGGAACGAAGTCATAGCTGAAGAAGGCGCCCTTGGTGATGTCGGCGTCGTCCGTCAGTTCGCGGGCACTGAATTCGTCGGCCACCAAGTCGCCATCGACCATGATGTCCCAGCCGCGCTGGCAGCATTTCTCGGCGAAGAGGAGCTGGAGGCGGTGGCGGGCGCCGGGCAAGACGCCGGCGAGGGAGACCTTGACGCTCCCGGGGACGGCGGTCCAGCGGATGGAATGCATGATGTCGGCGAGCGCGGCGTCCTCGGGATCGGGACCGAAGTCGTTGACGTTGCCCCAGTTGGGAATGTGGTTCACGGCTTCCCAGGTCAGTCCCGGTGTGTCGTCGTCGGCGGTGAAGGTGAGGGGACCGACTTCGATTTCGGGGCCGCCGATGTTGACCGCGTAGACAAACTCGCCATCGGCCAAACTGAGATCGAGACCTTCGTCGATATCCGCCCCGGTGAAGGCTCCCACCGTCACTTCCTGCGCCCAGAGCGAGGGCAACGTGAGTCCGGCAAAGAGAATTCCGAGGAGAGAGAGGGGTGTTTTCATGGGCGTTTGCTGTGGGGGGAGGTGACTGTGGGTTGGCCGATTGCTCGAGGCAAGAACGATTTGGGGAGGGGGATTGACCGTCTGTGGGATGGAGGCCTAAGGTTTTACTTGGTTCGATTTCTTACCCCAACCCCAGCGTCATGCGTTCTGTTTCCCCCCATGCGATCATTCTTGGCCTTTTGGCTCTCTTTCCCCTGACCAGTCGTGCCCAGGTGGACTCGGTCGTGGTCTTCAACGAGATCCACTACCATCCCGCCGACGGCGGTGAGGCCTCGGAGTTCATTGAACTCTACAATCAAAACAGCGTGAACGTGGACTTGTCCGGCTGGGTCCTGGAGGGCGCGGGAGAGTTTCTCTTTGAGAAGGGGACGACCATCGAGGGGCGTTCCTATCTCGTGATCGCCAAAGATCCGGGCGGGTTCGGCGACGGGATCGAAGCGCTGGGTCCTCTTGTGGGAGCCCTGGCCAACAACGGGGAGACCTTGACCTTGCGGAATCACAACGGCCGCATCATGGACCGGATTGATTACGGGGATAGCCGTCCCTGGCCGGTGGGCGCAGATGGATCCGGCGCCACGCTGGCCAAGAGGGATCCCCTGACGAGTAGCGGTCGGGCGGATCATTGGGCGGCCAGCCGGGGTCTGGGCGGCACGCCCGGAGAGCCCAATGACACGGCTCCGGCGAGCGGGGCGATCGTGTTCAATGAGGTGCCGCCGGTGGTTGAGGAATCCTACTGGGTGGAGGTGTTCAATGCCGGTGAGGAGGCGGCCGACCTTTCTCAATTCGAGATCCTGGCGGGCACTGGCGAGCGATTCCCGCTTGCAGGCACCTTGGAGCCACAGGCCTACGCTCAGATTGCCCTCGATTTCGCACCGACGGAGAGCACGCGCCTGTTTCTCCTGGACTCGGGGAGGGAGGAATTTCTCGATGCCGTCATTCTTCAAGACGAGGGCAGGGCTCGCCTCGATTTCGTTTCCGGTGGCCGTTACCTCACCCCGAACGCCGCGACGCCAGGTGCGGTGAACGATGTGTCACTCGACGATCGCATTGTGATCAATGAGATCATGTATCACCACCGTCCCGATTATGCCGATCCGGACAATCCGGACTCCGTCTTTCGTGAAAATGATGAGGAATGGATTGAGCTGATCAATCGAAGTGAAGAAACTGTGGATCTAACGGGCTGGGCGATTCGTGACGGGGTTCGTTACGATTTCGAAGAAGGTGTGTTGTTAGAGCCCGGCGGCTTCCTCGTGGTGGCCAAGGATGCGGCGGCACTGGCGGGGAAATATCCTGACATTGTTGTGGTCGGCGATTTCAGTGGATCCATGACGAACGGGGACGATCGCATCGAGTTGCAAGACGCCTTGGGAAACCCTGTGGATGCGGTGCACTACTGGGATGATGCCCCCTGGCCCGGGGATGCCGACGGCGGAGGTTCCAGTCTCGAACTGAAGCATCCGAATATGGACAACAGCTTGCCCGAAGCCTGGGCGGCGAGTGATGAGAGCCTGAAGTCCGAGTGGCACACCTATCGCTACCGGGCCGTGGCCCAGCGGCCGGTTTACACGGCCAACGTGCGCGACTTTCACGAACTGAGGGTGGGCTATATCCAGGCGGGGAGCTGTTTGATGGACAATGTGAGTGTCGTGGAGGACCCCGACGGCGCGAAGGTGGAGATGATGAGCAACCGGACCTTTGGAAGCCTCTTTGCCCCGATCACCTCGAGCAAATGGCGTCTCTTGGGGAACCATCGCGACTCGGAGGCCATCAGCGATCCCGAGGCGGGATCCGTCCTGAAAATTGTGGCCGAGAGTTCGATGAACTACCTCAACAACCTTTGCGAGGGCACTTTGAACAAGGAGGTGGAGATTGGGAAGGAATACGAAGTCAGTTTTGATGCGAAATGGCTTTCCGGTAGTCCTCAACTGCGGACGGAGGCCTACTATAACAAATTCGCCAAGAAGCACATTCTCATCGTGCCGGAGAAGAACGGGACGCCGGGGAGACAGAACACGGCCTACCTGGAGAACCCGGGACCGACCTATCATGGCCTGCGTCATCATCCCCCGGTGCCGACGGATTCCGAGGAGATCACGGTATCCGTCGCTGCCGCCGATCCGGATGGCATCGATACATTGACACTTTATTATTCGATCGATGAGGAAGCCTGGCAGACGGCGCCCATGACGTTGGAGGGCGGCGAATTCCACGGAACGATTCCGGCGCAGGCGCGGAATGCGGTGATCCAGTTTTACGTCGAGGGAGTGGACGGGGCCGGTGGGCAATCGGTTTATCCGGCGGACGGTCCGGAATCAGGGGCCTTTGTCAGAGTGGACAACCCGGTGGACACGGACCAACGGCAGTCGATGCGCTTGATCGTTCGTGCCTCTGATAGTTCCGAGATCCACGATGCCCTCCTGATACTGAGCAACGCCCGTCGCGATTGCACGGTGATCATGAATGAGACGGATATCATCTATGGCTGCGGCGTCCGTCAGCGGGGCAGCATGTTCAGCCGGGCCGGCGCCGGTGCGGGGCTCAACATCAAGTTTCCCGCGGACCAGCGGTTCCGGGGAACGCAGCCCACGGTCATCATCCGGTGGAGAAATCCTCAGGAGATCTTGGTCAAGCACATGGCCAATCAAGCGATCGGCATTCCGGCGAGCTACAACGACTTTCTTGAACTGCGTGGTTACCGCAGTGGGCAGACGGGCCTCATCCGCATGGAGATGGCGCGATTTGGTGAGAACTATGTCAAGGGAGCCTTTGAAAACGGCGATCGCGAACCCGTGTTCAAAATGGAGGGCATCCGCGATTTTCAGCAGACCGGGGCCGGGGGAATCAAGAGGCCGATGCCCATTGGCTGGATTGTACAATATGATCTCGCCGATCTGGGGGACGACAAGGAGCAGTATCGGCATGTGCTCCGCATGATCAGCGCACGCCGGCAGGATGACTACACACCGATGATCGACCTGTGCAAGGCCTTCAGCGCTCCCGATGAGGAGTTCCGCCAGGCGATGGAGGCGGTCATCGATACCGATCAATGGGCCCGGATGATGGCGGTGCAGACGCTCTGCGGGATTGCCGATGTCTATCCGGTGGAGAATCCGCACAACTTCAACTTTTACCGGCGGCCCACGGACCGGAAGATCATCGCCATTCCTTGGGATTGGGACTTCACCTTCAACCTGGCGGCGACCTCGCGGATCATCGATCCGAGATCGAGCCGGAAAAACCTCTGGCGGTTGCTGGAAGAGCCCGGCATCAACCGGCTCTTCCGAGGACATCTGTTAGATGTGATTGATACGGTTTTCAATGAACGCTACGCCGGTGAATGGTTTCGCCATTATGCCGAGGTCGGCGGGACGAATTACAATTCGCACATCAGTTATGTGCGAACCCGTGCGAGTTCGGTCAGGGGTCAGGCGAGTTCGCAGACGACCTTTCGTGTGACGACCAACGACGGAGCCGACTTCTCGGTGGATGCCGCCGAGGTGACGTTGCAGGGGACGGCCGGCGTGCGCGTGCGGACGATCGAGCATGTGGAGTCCGGGCTGAGGCTGGAGCCGGACTGGATCGATGACGAGACCTGGGAGATCACCCTGCCCCTGATGGGAGAGGTCAACGAGATCAACTTGCAGGCGCGTGACTATCAGGGTTCCAAGGGATCTCTCTTCGCTCCGGCGGGCAGTGCGCAACTGACGGTGACCAACTCGGGAGCGATCGACGCTCCGCAGCCGGAGACCTTGCTGATCTCGGAGGTGATGTACCACCCCGCGGCGCCCTCGGCGGAAGAGATCGAAGCGGGTTTTGCCGATCAGGATCTCTTTGAGTTTATCGAATTGACCAACATCGGACCTCGGGCGGTGGATCTGGCGTCGCTGGTGTTTTCTAGCGGTGTGCAATTTGAATTCGCCGGCTTGGCTGATGGAAGAATGTTGCAGCCGGGGGAGGTTGGCTTGGTCGTGGCGGACGAGGCGGCGTTCGAAAAACGTTATGGTGGCGGTTTGCCCGTGCTGGGCGTCTACGCGGGGAACTTGGCGAACGGAGGCGAGCGCTTGACCTTGACGGCATCCAGTGGTCGGGTGATCCAGAGTTTTCGTTATGATGATCGTGATCCCTGGCCGCAGACCGCCGACGGGGAGGGCTTGTCACTGACTTTGTCAGAGTTGGCGGGGGACGCTGATCCAGCGGTGGGCCTGTCCTGGAGAGCGAGTGGCGTCTCGGGCGGCACGCCGGGCGTGCTCGAGGCTCCGCCTGCGGAGGGGCAGAGTTACGCGGCCTGGGTCGGGGAAACGTTTTCCCCGGACGAACTGGGAGAGGATTCGGTGAGCGGCTTCAACGCGGATCCGGATGATGATGGGCTTCCCAACGGAGTGGAGTTTGCCTTGGGCACGGCGGCGAAGGAGCGCGGCGACCGTGCTTTCCTGTCCGTCGCTGAGGATTCGGGCCTGTTGAGCATCGTCTTCCCCCGTCGCGCCAATGCGGATGTTCGCGTGGTCGTCGAGGTGTCATCGGATTTGTCGGAATGGCAGGCGCTGGGATCGGAGCGCATCGATTCCCAGGGAAGCGTGCCCGTTGATCAAGGTGGAGAGCTTCACACCATGAAAGTGATTCCGGGACCGAGCGGTGAGTATTTTCGTTTGCGGGTGAGTCTGCCGGAGTGATAGGGTGACAGGATTCCAATAGCCGAGGGACTTCAGTCCCTTCGTTGTGACAAACTGACGGAATGACTTCGCCTACTGCTACTGCATCGTGGGGACCGGTTCAGGATTTCCTGTGAGCAGTGCGAGGGCTTCACCGGCGAGAAAGAGTGAGCCGGTGAAGAGAATGGTTTCCGGGAATCCTTCGGCGATGGTAGTGGCGTCCCGGACGTCTTGGGCGATGTGGGTTTCGCCTCTCAGGAGCGGGCGCAAGGACTCGGGCTCTTCGGATCTTGGTGATTGGATGGGGGTGACGATGAAACGCCGGGCAATGGGTGCGAGCAAGGAGAGGACGTCTTCGGGTTGTTTGTCGCGCGCGCAGCCGAAGATGATGGTGGCCTTCTGATCGCCGTAGGTCTCACGCCAGGTGGCCACCAGGGCGCTGGTCGAGGACACGTTGTGGGCGCCGTCGATCACTTGACGGGATCCGATCCGTTGGAACCGTCCGAGCCACTGCACCTGATTCAGTCCCCGTTCCGTCTCCTCCGGGGAAAGCGGATGGCCGCCGGCCCGGAAGGCGGCGATGGCGAGGGCGGCGTTGTGCCGCTGGTGGGCGCCGGCGAGAGAGAGCGGTCCACGGTAGGGGGAGGGCACGAACTGAATAGGTGCCTTCAACCGAGCGGCTTCCTGGCGCAAGGCCAACTCGGCTTCGGGTGGTTGTGCCGCGCTGAGCACGGGGACGCCGGACCGAAAAATGCCGGCCTTCTCGCGAGCAATCAATTCCAGGGTCTCACCCAGGATGCGTGTGTGATCGTAGTGGATCGGCGTGATGACCGACACATGACGCGGCTCCAGGGCATTGGTGGCATCCAATCGTCCCCCGAGTCCGGTCTCGAGAATGAGGCAGTCGACGTTTCGCTTGTAGAAATGGGAAAGCGCGATGGCGAGCGTGATTTCAAAGAAGCTCGGGTGGGGCTCCCAACCTTGGACGAGCTTCCGCAGGTGGCCGATCTCTTGCGCGAGATCGTCGTCGCCGATGGTCTTCCCGCGGACCCGGATGCGCTCGCGGAAGTGGATGAGGTGCGGCGAGGTGAAGAGGCCGGTGGTCAGGCCATGAGCGCTGGCGATGGACTCGAGGCAGGCGCAAACGGATCCTTTGCCATTGGTTCCCGCGACGTGGAAGGTGAGCGGTGGCTCCGACGGCGGCGGGATGGCAGCGATGAGGCGCCGCATGTTGTCTAGGCCGAGCTTGACTCCGATGCCCTGGAGCCCAAAGAGCCAGTCGAGTGCTTTCAATGCTGTGCGATCGATCGAAACTGTCGGTCGTCCTTGTCTTTCGCCCGAATCAGGCCGAGGCGGCGGTGGTCTCCGGCATCATGTAGCGGAGCAAGGAGGTGAGGGTTTCCCGCATGTCCTTGCGGTCGACAATGCGATCGACGAGGCCGTGATCGAGCATGAACTCGGCCGTTTGAAATCCTGGCGGGAGGTTTTGATGGGTCGTCTCCTTGACGACGCGAGGCCCGGCGAAACCGATCATGCACTGGGGTTCTGCTAGGATGACGTCACCCAGCGTGGCGAAGCTGGCCGTCACCCCTCCGGTGGTGGGGTGGGTGAGAACGGAAATGTAGGGCAGTTTGGCTTCGGCGTGGCGTCCGAGGGCGGCGCTGGTTTTTGCCATCTGCATGAGGCTGAGGATGCCCTCGTGCATCCGGGCGCCGCCCGAGGCGGAGAAAACGATGGCGGCGGCACGCGCCTCCGTGGCCCGCTCGATCACGCGGGTGATCTTTTCGCCGACGACGGAGCCCATGCTGGCTCCGAGAAATCGAAAGTCCATGACTCCGAGGCTCGCCGGATAGCCGCCGATGGTGGCCCGGCCGGTGATGATGGCTTCATTCAGCTGCGTCTTATCGCGGTACTGTTCCACCTTCTTGGCATAGCCCTCGAACTCGAGGGCATCGACGGTGATGAGGTCGGCGTCGGTTTCCTCGAAGGTATCGGGATCCGCCACCAGCTTGATGCGCTCGTCGGCGGACATCTTGAAATGGTGCTGGCAGTGATGGCAGACGCCGAGGTTTTTCTCTAACTCAATGTCGTGAATGACTTTGGAGCACTCGGGGCATTTCTGCCAGAGCCCCTCGGGCATGTCTTTCTTCTTGGTCCTGGAGAATCCGAAAGGCGGTTTCTTGAAGATGGGCATGGTGACTGACGAGCGAGTTGGGGAGGGAGAAGGTCAAATATTAACCGCGTGCCAAGGTGATCACAACCACCTTCTTTGCCCCGGCATGGCGCAGAACCTGGGCGCATTCGTTCGCTGTGGAGCCGGTGGTGAAGACATCGTCCACCAGAGCCACGGTTTTTCCCGGGAGACGCTTTCCCAGTCGCCGTCGAGTGACGAAGGCGCCTCGAAGGTTGGCCATGCGTTGACTCCGGCGGAATCGGGTTTGGGAAGAGGTGTAGCGCGTCCGCCGGAGGGCATCGAGGATGGTGGCTCCGCAGCGCCGTTTCAGTTCGCGACAGAGTTCGAGGGCCTGGTTGAACTCTCTCTCGCGGAATCGGCGCGGGTGCAAGGGCACGGGGATGGCGAGCCAACCCGGTTGGAGATCCTCTTGGAGGCGGCGACGTTGCACGATCTCGGCCAGGAGTTTACCCAGGAGTGGACGGAGGTAGAGCTGGCGCTGGTACTTGAAGCGGTGGATGAGTTCACGCATCACGCCTCGACTCTGGTAAGGTGCCACGGCGTAATCGAAGGCGAAGTGGCGGCCGGCACAGGTCTGGCATGAGAAATCCGGCGTCGACGTTGGGAGAAAGGGTTCGCCACATCTTTGACAACAGGGATCCTCGCAGGGCCACAATTCTGTTTGGCAATGATGACAGAGCCAGCTGCGAGCCTTTGGTTTCCCATCGATTGCCGCATCCGTATCCTCATGGAAGGCGCCGCAGCCCTGGCAATGTGGAGGGTAGATGAGATCAAGCGCCGCCGAACCGAGGTCGAGCCGACTGAGCCCTAGGGACATCGCAAGTTGGGTTAGGGGCGCAGCCAGGAGTCCGTGACAAAGTCGACAATCTCCACCTGGTAGGGGCTTGAGGCTCCCGGCCGGTAGCGGATATCGAGCATGACCGCCATGTCGAATCCCTTGTTCTCGATATCGCCGGGAAATCTTGAAGAGCTGGTCTCTTCGAAGATCCGCTCGGCGAGCCGGACGAACTTCATGTCGTTGCGTGGGTAATAGCCGTAGACCATGTGCTCGCGTTTGGGGTCTTCGATGCGGAGGCAACGGAAGCGTTCGCGGGTGAAGGGGACATCGTAGTACTTGGCGTCGGAGAGATGGACGCGCATGCGCACCGTTTTGGTGGCTCGGCTGGAGATGAACTCTTCCCAGGGCATGGTGCCGTAGCCGACGAAGCTCTCCCAATCGAGCCGGTAGCCATGGGTTTCCGTCTTCTCGATGTAAACCGGGATGCTCCGATCGCTGAGGATCATTTGCAGCTGGATAAAATTCTTCGGCAGGGAAGACTTGTTTCCCGACACTGGCTGAATGTCTCTCGCGACCAGTTTGGGCAAGGTGTTTCCCCCATAGAATGCCCGGACGGCAGGTTCCAGACGCTTTGGATTCCGAATGAGTTTGAGCAAGACGTCAACGTCCTCCGCCTGGAGTAAGTTAGCGAGCAGCTGATTCTTGTTTCCAATGGGGGCTCCGATGGGCTCCGAATCGGCAAAGGTCAGGCTCCTGCTGCCCGTCGACCCTACTCCAACATCATCGTCGCGTTGGAACATCTGTGAGGCTCCCCAGAGAGAAAGGGCAATGACGACGATGGCGATGAGCCCGCCCGTGAGGATGAGCTTGGTCAGTCGCTGTTTTTCAGTTAGCCGTTTCTTTCGGGTGCGCACTCGGATGCGCTTGTACTTGCCACCGCTCTGCTCTTCGATGAC
This sequence comes from Verrucomicrobiales bacterium, assembly GCA_028281705.1. GTDB lineage: Bacteria > Verrucomicrobiota > Verrucomicrobiia > Verrucomicrobiales > DEV007 > JAACDM01. The sequence goes on along the minus strand of JANQJH010000198.1, from coordinate 140 downwards.
GGCGTTGAGCTCTTTTTCGTCGGGCTGAGCCTGCTTGGTGTCGAGCGCTTCGACGCGGCGCCGCTCGAGCTCCAGGGCCGAGCGCACGGGCAGGCGGGAGAGCGGAGACTTGTCTTCTTCCACGACGTCTTCCTCCGTGG
>JANQJH010000159.1 GCA_028281705.1 Verrucomicrobiales bacterium | reverse complement strand
TTTATCCCGATCAGCGGTCGACTCTTCTGCAGCGGCTGTTCCAGCAGGAGAACCCCTCCGACCTCGATTTCCGTCTCCTGGCTCACTGGCTGGACAGCTCCAAGCGAGAGAAGACGGATCCGGATTGGACCAGGATCATGAGTGAGGCCCGTGAGCGGGCGGATGACTCCGGAGCGAGTGAGAAGGAACGCCGGTCAGCCCTGTTGCTGTTGGGGCGGCATCGACCTGGCTGGGCAGATGAGTTCCCCGTGCTGGTTCGCTGCCTCACACCTCAGGTGCCGAATGAGGTGCAGCTCGCGGCTGTCGATGCGCTCATTCGCAGCCGGAGGGATGCCGTTCCTGAGATGGTGCTAGAACGATGGCCGTCGTTGTCGCCCACGGTGCGCCGTGCGGTGCTTGATGGCTTGATTGCCTATCAACCGTGGCGAGAGCGCGTCTTGAGATTCTTGGAGGGTGGCCTGATGCGCCCCAGAGACTTCAGCGTGACGCAGCAACAGCGTCTCTCAAGACTGGCGCCTGAAGCGGCCACGTGGCTGGGCGTGCCCCAGAATCGTGAGAAGGCATTGAAAGCGAGATCCGGATCGCTCGAGCTTGCGGGAAATGTGAAAACGGGGCGCGAGCATTTTGCCGCGCGATGTGCCCTTTGTCATCAGGTCGGCGATTTGGGAAAACCCATTGGGCCCGATCTGCGCGCCCTGACCAACCGCAGCAAGGCAGCGGTATTTGCCGCCATTCTCGATCCCAATCGGGCGGTGGAACCCCTCTACCTCGCCTACACGGCGACGACGGTTCGAGGCGAGGTCGTCTATGGAACGCTGGTGAGTGAAACGGGGAATACGCTGACATTCCAACAGCTCTCCGGGACGGAGCGGCAGCTTTTGCGTGCCGACTTGGAATCCCTCGTCAGTTCGCAGGCCTCGCTCATGCCAGAGGGACTGGAGGCGGGGCTCAGCGATCAAGAACTGGCCGATTTGATTGCCTTTGTCCAGAGCATCCGATAAGGGAGGAGTCATCGATTGCGATGGATCGATATGTCCGAGGCGTTGTGTGCTTTGATCGATCTTTGGCGAAAACTTACACTCAAACTGAATCCGAAGTTTAAGTTTGAGTTTAAGTTTAAGTTTAAGTTTTGTTGGGTGCTGTTTATGCCCAAGATACTCATGCCCATCGGAGACGCCACGGAGGCGTTGGACACGTTCTATGCGTACTACCGTCTTCCGGAGGACGGCTACGAGGTGGTCGTGGCCGGTCCCGAGGCGCGGCTTTATCACACGGTGCTGCACGAGATCCCTCCCAACGCGGATGTGCGGTGGGACATTACCCAGGAACGCCCGGGCTATCACTTGGAGGCGGGTGTCGCCTTTGCCGATCTCGATGCCGGAGATTTCGCCGGCGCCTTCATTTCGGGTGGGCGGGCTCCGGAATACATCCGTTATGATCGGAATCTATGTCAGACAGTGAAAGCCATCGCAGAGGCGGGGAAACCGATTGCCTGCCTCTGTCACGGGATCGAGATTCTCACGGCAGCTGATTGCATCCAGGGTAAACGAGTGACCACAGTTCCCAAGTGCGCCATGGATGCGGAACAGGGTGGCGCGACTTATGTGGATGAAGATGTCGTCGTCGATGGGCTCTTGGTGACGGGGCGGGGGTACGGGCAGAATACGGAAGTGCTGCGTGCTTTTCTGGATCTGTTGTCGCAGACTTAAGATTGCACTTATACTTCGGCTTAAACTCGGACTTAGTTTAAGTGTAAGTTGAAGTTTAAGTTTTTTGGGGTTGTTACCAGGTGCCACCCAGGGCCTGAATGAGGCCTACGGTGGCGGCGAATTGTTCGCCTAACAAGGCGTTCTCCGCGCGTCGGGCGTCGAGGCGGTCGCGTTCGGCTTCGACGACTTCGAAATAGCTGGCGAGGCCGCGTTCGTGGCGGAGCCGCGCGATCTCGGTGGTATCTCTGGCGGCCTTGACGGCGCTTTCCTGGATGGTGCGTTCGCGGGCGAAACTCTTAACGTCGAGGAGAGCGTCTTCGACTTCGCCGACGGCCTGGAGGAGGAGGCTCCGGTAGTTGGCGGCCGCCTCGCGCCAGCTGGCTCGAGCTTCTTCCACGGCGGCACTGCGGGCGCCGGCTTGAAAGATCGGGAGATCGATCTGGGGGCCGATGTCGAACAAGGTGCTCTCCGGCTGGAAGAGGTTGCTCGATTTGAGGCTGGCGACGCCGCCGCTTCCGGTGAGTGAGATCTTGGGAAAAAAATCGACCTTCTTGATTCCCACTTGGAGCGCTGCGGCACGAAGCTGTTGATGGGCCGATCTCAGGTCGGGCCGTTGGATGAGGAGGGCGGAGGGCAGACCCGCGGGGATTTTCGGAGGCGTGCCGAGGTTGGAGCCGTCCGACGGTGGCAGTGCCTGGGCGGCGGCGAACTCGGCGGGAGAGATGCCGGCGACAAGAGCCATGGCGTGCTCGAGCTTGCCGCGGCTACGGCGGGCCGATTCGGCGGAGGCTCTGGCGGTGTGAAGCGCGACTTTGGAACGCGAGACATCGACTTCGACGCCCGTACCGAGGGCGAGCCGGGCCTCTTCGAGTTCAAGGTCATCCTGGCGGACTCGAATGGCCTCCTCGAGAATGGCGAGTTCGGCGCCGGCGGAACGCCAGGCAAAATACTGACGCGCGAGGTTGGCCTCGAGCGAGAGCCTGAGATCCCGAAGCTGCTCTTCCTCACTCTGGGCGAGCCATCGCGCGCGATCGACGCTGCCGCGCACCCGCCCCCAGAGATCGATCTCCCAGGAAGCGCTAGCGCCTAACTGATAGCGTTCGTATTCTCGTTGTTCCGTGGGGAAGAGCAGTTCATTGACGGAATCCCGCCGGCTACGAACGGCGCCATCGCCTAACAAACGCGGCCAGAGGTTGGCCTTGCTTTGACCGAGAAGAGCCAGAGCTTGCTCGGTTCGCGCGGTGGCGGCGGCGAGGTCGGGATTCTGCCTCAAGCGGCCGATGAGCGCCGTCAGCGTGGGATCGTTGAATACCAGCCACCAGGATTCGACTTGGCCTCGGCCCTTGATGTCCGGCGCGTCGGATGTCCGGTGGTAGCTTGCCGGGATCTCGGGTTCGCCTCCGGATGGGCTTAAGTGCTCTGTCAGGGTCGAGCAACTGGGGATGAGGATGCCGAGCAGGAGAACACCGAGGACGGTGACGAAAGCGCGCGGTGGCCATCCTCGTTGCGAGGAGCGGGGGCCTTGCCGTTGTGAACAAGCCGGTATCATGTCATGAGGAGGCGGCGCGGGTTTCGGGGTTGATCCGGAGCACGGCGAAGACCGTGCTGAGAACGGCGGGAACGAGAATCAAGGTGAAGACGGTGGAGACGAGGAGGCCGCCCACGACCACAGCGCCGAGCCCGCGGTAGAGTTCGGAACCGGACCCGGGGAGAAGGACCAGGGGGATCATGCCGCCGACGGAGGTCAAGGCGCTCATGAGGATGGGACGGACGCGGCTCTTGACCGAAGCGAGGATGGCTTGATCGGGGGACTCGATGTCCTTGCGGAGAAAATTGAGAGTCTGGTGGATGATGAGGATGGCGTTGTTGACCACCACGCCGGCGAGGATGACGAAGCCGAGGATGGTGAGCATGTCGAGGTTCTGGACCGGCATGTAGCGGTCGAGCACGCTCCAGTAGTGGATGATGGCGAGCCCGAGGAATCCGCCGAAGGTCGCCAGAGGCACGGTGAGCATGATGACGAATGGGTAGCTCCAGCTTTGGAAGAGGACGACGAGGACGAGGTAGACGACGAGGAAGGCGAGGAAGAGCGAACTCGAGAGCGCGCCAAAGAAGCTGCCATTGCCTAACAAGGCGGTCTTGATCTCGTTCATCTTGCCCGCGGAACCGGCGAGATTCACATCCATCCCGGGAGCGATGGCGTTGCTCTGGCGCAGATCCGAGACCAAGCTGGTGACGTCTTCGATGGCCGTGGCCAGGGGGAGCCCGGGCGGTGGGGTGAATTGCAGGGTCACGGCGCGCGATCGATCGACGTGACGGATCTCGTCGGGGCCGTGAACGCGTTCGGCGCTGGCCACCGTCCGGAGGTCCACGATCTGACCCGTGTGGGTGGCGATGGGGGCGGACAGGATGGCGTCCATGGGCTGCTCTCCCAGGGCGTCTTTGGAGATCACTTTGAGGTCGTGTAATTCGCCGTCCTTTTCGAAGTCGCGGAAGAAGAGAATGCCGTCACCGTTGGCTTGCACGGCGAGGCCGACGTCGGTTCGATTGAGTCCAAGCTTGCGCAGCGAGCGGTCTAACGGAGTGACACGCAGCTCGGTCGAAGGCATGGCGAAATTGGCAGGGTCGGGGTTGACACTGCGCGGTCCGAACTTGCCCATGAGGCCCATCATGACGGCCATGGCGGCGTCGTTGACCTCGTTCAGGTCACGACCCATGAGATCGATCTTGATGGCGGAGCCCGTGTTCCCGCCGACACGAAAGAGGGGCATTTGAAAGGCAAAGGCGATAGTGTCGGGAGCGTTGTGGGCTGAGGTGGCGTGGTTCATCAAGGGCTGCGCATCGATGACGCGTTTCTTGTCGGCCGAGATGGAGCCGTGGAACATGCGGCCATCGAAACTCACGATGAAATAGTTGGATAACGGGGGCGGCAGGATGGTTGGCGGAGCTCCCGGCGCGGCGGGTACCAAGGTGCGCTCCGTCCGTCCGGTGCCGTTGTGTTGGCGTTCTTCGGCCTCGGCGGCGAAGCGATCCGGGGCGGCCTCCCAGGCCGGGCGCATGACGGATTCGATCCGGTGCCCAATTGTATGGAGCTGCTCGATGTTGAACCCGGGCGGTGGGGTCATGAGGCCGAAGACGATGTTGCGGTTTCCCTTGGGCAGGTAGTCCAGCGGCGTGAGCAATGTCTTAATGCCGAGCATGGTGCCGAGGGTGAAAACGAGAATGACGGCGATGCGAGCCGGCCAGGAGCGATTGATTCTTCCGACAAAGCGGGCAACGTACTCGGGCAAGGCGTCGACGAGCGCTCGCAGGCGCGTGATGGGGCCCTTCCCCCGGGCATGGTGTTCTTGAGGGCGGCTTCTGAGACTTCGCCGAAAGGCGCGTGCTGCGGCCGAGGGAATGACGGTGAGCGAGACGACGAGGCTGAGGGCGACCGAAGCGATGATGGCGTAGGCGATGTCCTTGAAGAGCTGGCCGGCTGTCTCTTGGATGAAGAGGATGGGGAGAAAGACGGCCATGGTGGTCATGGTCGAGGCCACGACGGCTCCGGCGACTTCGCGGGCGCCGTCGGCGGCGGCCACGTGGGCGCGTTTGCCCGTTTCCAGATGGCGATAGATGTTCTCGATGACGACGATGGCATTGTCTACCACCATGCCGACGGCAAAGGCCATGCCGGCGAGGGAGATGATGTTGACCGAGCGGCCGACGGAGACGAGGACGACGACGGCGCCAATGACGGAGATGGGGATGGCCAGCCCGATGATGCCCACGGTACGCAGGGAGCGGAGAAAAAAGAGCAATGTGAGTGTGGCCAAAATGCCTCCGATGAGGATATTGCTCTGGACGAGCCTGATGGCATCTCTGACGTAGGAGGTGGCATCGTAGACTTGCACGAGTTCCAGTTTGCCTTGAATGCCTAACTGCTCGGCGTGCTCTTGCAGAATACCATCGGGAGCGTTCATCTGCGCCAATTCCTTCTTGATGGCATCCATGGTGGCGATGAGATTGTCGCCGCGTTCGAGGAGGTAGTTGAAGAAGGGCATCGGTTGGCCGCGGGAGCGAGACCAGTTCGCTTGTTCCTTGAACGTGGAAACGACCTCGGCCACGTCCCGCATGTAGACGGGGCCGGCGGCGTCACGCCGAATGATCATGTCGAGGACTTCCTGGGCGGACCCGAAACGTCCCGTGGCGCGGATGCGGACATCCCTCTTGCCCTCGGGCAGGGAGCCGGCGGAGAAGTTGGTATTGGATTCGCGAATGGCCTGGCTGAGCTGCTGCCAGGTAATGCCGCGTTGAGCCAGGGCGTGCTGGTCCACGCGGATCTGCAATTCCGCCTGGCGCGCTCCTCGAATTCCCACTTGGGCGACTCCCGGGAGCCGTTCGAAACGTGGTTTGAGACGGCGCTCCATGAAATCGTAGAGCGTGGTGGTGTCGAAATTGGGGTCGGTGGAACTCAGGCCGACCCAGGCGATGTAGTCGACGGACTCGGGATCGACGTCATAGACCACGGGTTGAAGGACGTTCTCCGGGTAGCCGGGGACCTCATCGAGCTTTTGCAGCACTTCGGCCTTGGCTTCTTCGATGTCCGTGCCGGTGACGAACTCCAGGCGGACCATGCCTTGGCCGGCGCGGCTGTTGCTCGTCATGGAGAACAATCCGGTGACGTCACCTAGCACTTTTTCTTGCTCCTCGATGATGTCGCTTTCGATTTCCTCGGCCGAGGCGCTTTCCCAACTGGAGGAAACGGCGATGACGACGGAGTCGACATCGGGCTTCATCTGCACGGGAACACTGGCGAAGGCGAGGATGCCGGCAAGGAGAGCGAGACCGACACCGACGGCGACGGAGATCGGTTGCCGAATACAGTAATCGATGAGCGTCATGGACCTTCGTCGACGGAACCTGCGGTTCCGGTTTGCTCACGGATGATCAATGACTGGCCTGGCAGGAGCCGCTCGTTCCCTTCGATGACGAGGCGTTCACCGCTCTGGATGTTGGCGCCTTCCACGGGCACGTAGGCCAGGCCCTCTCTTTCGAAAGCCACGGAGACCGGGATGCGCTTGGCGGTTCCGTCGTCCGCGATTCCGAAGACATGATCCCCTAGCGGAGTCCGGATGAGAGCGTCCGTGGGGAAATGATAGTGAGGGGCGCGGAGGTTGACCGGTACGATGCCCGTGATGGATTCACCGGGCGTCAGTTGTTGGCCGGTGTTGTCCAGCGTGGCGACGACGGTGAAGAGCTGGCTCAACGGTTCCACGTCGGGAAC
>JANQJH010000623.1 GCA_028281705.1 Verrucomicrobiales bacterium | reverse complement strand
CCCTCGGCGAGCCGGGAGACCTCGCTCGGACTGAGGGCCCCGTCCCAGAGCGACACGTCATCGATCCAACCGGTGAACCAGTGAGAATCCCCTCCCATCCGCCGGATACCGCCAATGGATGTGATGCCCACATCGAGATCCCGCGCGGGCTGAAAGACGGTCGAGTCCTCCTCACCGTCGATGTAGAGCCTCGCCTCCTCACCCTCCTGGACCCAGGCGACATGGCGCCACGTGTCATCGAAGGCATCGCCACTGGACAGGAGGTGATTGGATCCAGGGCGAATGAAGATATCGACGACATCGGAACTCCCCGCGCGATCGGTGCCGATGTTGAATAGGGGCGTGTTGCTCGACGGGCTGCCCTCGGAAAAAACCCTGAGATCGTTCTGCCCCGTCCCCTTGCCTTTGACCCAGAGACTGATGGAGAAATCGTCGTGCTGGCTGACGGGCAAATCGTCACCATCGGCATGCGTCCGCGCCAGCAGGGTCTCGCGCCCCGCCTCAAACGCCATGGCCTGTCCACGGCGTCCGGCAACGAGATCGGCCTCCGTGAGATTGACGAGTTCGAGCGGGTAACGATCGAAAGCATCCGGCGTCGCTCCGTCCGCCACCTCATCGAGAGGCCAGTGAACGAGCAACGACGGCTCCGCCACCACGCCGGCCGTGCCGATGGCGAAAAAGAGCAGAACGACCTTCCAACAGTGACAACGCAGAGAAAGCATCCGCTACTCTTAGCAAATTCGTGCCTCTTGTCGAACGAACGCGGGTGAAGCAGGATTCCCACCCGCCAATCACGGCCTACAATCGAGTCGTCACCGCCCTCGACCGGCGAGACGCTGTTTCCAAGGGTCCACTCACGCGCCAAAGGTGAGACCGGCGTCCCGCCGGTCCTTCATATGGCGTGATCACCGACTCGACATGCGAGACGCTCGGCCCAAGCGTTCTACAATTACCTCGCTAACGCTCGTCCTCCTCGTCTTCTTCCACCAGCCGGGGAACCACCGTTCCCTCCTTCTTGTAGGCGCCGACATAGTGCGTCGCCGCGAGCTTGCTGCCCTTGAAGAAATGGAGGTTGACCCCATTGAGATTCTCGCGGTGATCGAAGGCATTCCCGTTGGAGACATAGCGGCCCTTCGTCACCTCCACGGCCTTGGTGATGAATGAATAAGTTCCACGGCCCTCGATGGCCGGCAGGTCGTGTTTCCCGTCGACCTGCCCCGAACCGGCATTGCGTCCAGTCACGCCTCGGGTCGTCTTGTCGCGATTGGTTTTGAACATGCGGTAATGACAGACGATTCCATCGATCGCGTGGGGGCTCTCGTTGTGGATGGTCACCTTGTAGGCCCGCTGCTCGTTGTAGAGACGCCCCCTCTCCGTGGGCACGCGCTTGCGGTCGACCATCTCTTGCTTGCAGGTGACGCGGACATTCAATTTCACGTTCTCCTTGGCCCACTTCCGAACAAATCGCTGGTCATCGGGAGACAACTTGTCCACTGCATAGCGGAAGCGTTTGCCGTCGGATTTCTTGAGGATCACCGTGGCGCCGTCAACCGCATCGATCTCCGCGCTGATCTTTTTTCCCTCGGTGTTGGTGAACTCGCGTTCGGCCGAAAAAGCCGTACCTAGAGCGAAGGCGACACTGAAGAGGATACTCAGAGCGATGGATGGAGGCGATGCGGTCATGAGGTCGATGTTGAAGAGGCCCACCCTCTTGGATTGGACTTGCGGTGTCAAGGCGACCGATCACTCCCCGAATTCGCCAGTGGAGTGGCGATCATTTGTCGGCAAGTTTGAGCTTCAAGTGGGCTTCGCCTATACTAAACAGACCCCTCGCCCCCAGCCTCATGCCCCCTCTCTTTCGTCTGGTCACGCCCCTGGCGCTGCTCCTCTGTATTCTCCCATCCGTCGCCGGCCCGGCCGCACCGTTAATCAACGAGATCATGTACCACCCGCAAGACCCGGAAGATCCGCGGCGGGAGTTCGTTGAGCTCTACAATCCGAGTGACCAGCCGGTCTCGCTCGCGGGCTGGCAATTGCGCGGCGGCCTTCGCCACACCTTTGCCGAGGGGGATGAGTTGGGCGCCAATTCCTTTCTCGTGGTGGCGGCCGATCCCGATCGATTGGTCGAAGAGCATCCCGGGGTCCAGGCGCTCGGGCCATGGGAAGGACAGCTGAGTAATTCGGGTGAACGTCTGCGTCTGCTCGACGCCGAGGGCCGGGAAGTGGATGAAGTGGTGTACGCCGACGAGGGCGATTGGGCGCGTCGGCTTCGCGGACCCGAGGACCGGGGGCACCACGGCTGGATCTGGGAAAATGCCCACGATGGCGAGGGCGCCTCCCTCGAGCTGATCCAGCCGGAACTGACCAACCGCCGCGGCCTCAATTGGGCGGCAAGTGCCGAACCCGGAGGGACGCCGGGCCGTCAAAATAGCCGGCACGCGACTGATTCGGCACCCGTCATTTTCAACCTGAATCACACTCCCATCATCCCGCGAGATACGGATCCCGTGACCGTGACGGCGACGGTGCGCGATGAGTCCGACGATCACCAGGTGACGCTCGTTTACCATACGGAATCAGCGCCGGCCTGGATCCGAATCCCGATGAGCAAAGACGACGATGGCACCGGATCGTTTCGCGCCACCATCCCGGCACAACAGGACAGGGAAATTGTTAGTTTCCACATCGAGGCCACGGATGGTCTGCACACGCGCCACCATCCCTTGCCGGAAGCACCCTGCCTCTATCAGGTCGAGTCTGACTACGATCCCGACCTCCCCTGGGACCCCGAGGAGCGGCCGCTCTATCGCTTCATCATGAGTGAGGCTGAACGTGCCGAACTGGCGCAGATCGGAAGTGAGGAATCCGAAGCCGAGAGCAACGCGCAGATGAATGCCACCTTTATCAGCCAAGACGGAACGGGACTGCGTCTCCGCTATCTCGTGGGCGTGCGCAACCGGGGGGCCTCCAGCCGCGTGGGACCGCCTAACAACGCGCTGGTCCTCTTTCGCAGCGATGATGCTTGGCAGGGCCTTTCCGCCCTGAAGTTCAATGTGCGCCATCCGCACTCCCAGGCCATCGGCCCCGTCCTCTTTCGCCGGGCCGGAATTCCCGCGGCAGAAGCGCTGCCCGTGCGACTGCACGTCAACGATCGTGTCCTCGCTGAGGATGACTACGCCCAGGTCGAGGCCTTTGGCCCTGAGTTTGCCTCCAATCACTTTCCCGATGATCCCGAGGGCAACCTCTATCAAGTGCGCGATGACGAATCCACCGGTGACGAGGGTGATCTGACCCATCTCGGAGAGGAGGCGGAAGCCTACCAGAACACCTATTTCAAGCAGACGAACGAAAACGAAGACGACTGGAGCGATCTCATCGAACTCACGAAGCGCCTCAACGATCGCGAACTCCCCGACACGGAATACATCGAGGCCTTGAGCGAGATCATGCACATCGATCAATGGCTCCGCACCATGGCCGTCGATACCCTGCTAGGAAACCGCGAAGGCGGACTCACCAGTGGAAAGGGCGATGACTACGCCCTCTATCGCGGGAAGGAGGACCCGCGATTTCAACTCATCCCCCACGATCTCGATACCGTGCTGGGCGTGGGACGATCGCCGGACTTTGATCGATCGATCTGGACGTATGCCGGGCTCGATGGCTTGGAACGATTCTTCGAACACCCGGATGTGGAACGGCGCTACCTGGCGGCCCTGACGCAATTGTTAGCCTCCACTTATCGCCCGGAGATCCTGGATCCGCTCATCGAGCAGGTGCTGGGATCCTGGGTCGACGAGGAGACGGTTCAACAAATGCAGGACTTTGCTGCGAGCCGGCGGGACGGTGTCCTCGATCAGATCGAGACCGGCTTCACCGCGGAGCCGGATTTGGAGCAACGTCAGGGTCATTGGTGGTCCACATCGAACGCCGTGCGCTTGACCGGCACCTTCCCTGCAGCCGCCGCAGGTTCCATTCTCGTGAACGGACAGCCGGTCACGGAGCTTGATGCGCGTGAGGGAACCTGGTCGGCCGACACGGTACCTCTCGAGGCCGGATTGAATCGCCTGCTGGTCGAGGCCTACGGTGAGCGGGGAGGGGTGGGCAATTTGGTCGTCAGTCTCGTGGTCGATGTCTGGTTCGAGGACGCGGAAAGCCCGGGGTTGAACGTGGGTGGCGTTCTGGCGTTCCCCGTGGGAGATGGCGAGAAGGCCCAGCTACGCCTCATTGCGCGGGACTCCTACTATCCCGGCGTGCCCCTATTGGTGCGCGCCGAATTGTTAGACTCCGAGGGGCAGTATCGCCGTGATCTCTGGGATGCCGTGGTCAATCTGCGAACCGACCGCAATGAGGTGCGGTTAGAGCCCTCTTCCATTCGATTGTTCAACGGCGTGGGCTCCGCGCTCGTCACCATTCGCGGCGCCGCCGGCGGCGATGACCTGGAACTCATTGAGCAAGGCACCCTCTGGCATTATCTGGACGACGGCTCCGATCAAGGCACCGCGTGGCGCGAAATCGATTTTGACGACTCGCTCTGGCAATCCGGGCGGGGCGAGATTGGCTACGGAGACGATGACGAAGAAACGGTTGTCGGCTTTGGCGACGACCCGGATGCAAAGTTCGCCACGACCTATTTCCGGACGCGGTTTCCGGTGGAGGCACTGGCGGATTTCGGATCCCTCACACTGCACCTGAAATACGACGACGCCGCGGCCGTGTATCTCAATGGCAGCGAGGTGCTGCGAACCCCCAATTTGCCGAGGGACGCCGCGTTTGATGATTACGCCACGGAGGACGTGGATGATGAAGACCGCTTTGAAGTCTTCGAGCTTCCGGTGGATCGGCTCGTCCTGGGCAACAATGTGCTCGCCGTCGAGATTCACCAGGGCGATAGCGAAAGTTCGGACATCAGTTTGGATGCCCGCCTCATCGCGCGCACCGCCCTGCAAGACGCGGGAGATTTCACCCTCCTGGCCGAAACGCTGGGCCTCCATTCGGCCACTCGGGATCTCCAACAAAGCCAAACGATCGCCAGCCTGTCGAACGCTCCCGTGACCGAGGTATCCGGAACGCTGCCGGGGGATGCCAGTGCTTGGAACGGCGTCATGCACGTCACGGACGATCTCTTGGTACCGCCGAACCACACCCTGACGGTGGCCCCGGGAACGCTGATCCTGGTCGAAGGAGACCCCACGCCGCTGAGTGAAGCCGGTGTCGACATCGATGTCCAGGGCGTCATCGAGGCCCTGGGCACGGAAACGCAACCGATCACCTTCACCGCCATCAACCCCTCGTCGCCCTGGGGGGAAATCCACCATGAAAACGGCGGCCTCTCCAACTACCGTTACGTCAACGTGACCCGGGGCGGACACGCACCGCGCGAAGGCCATACCAATACCGGACCCGCATTCAACATCGACGCCACCGAAGTGAGTCTCGAGCACGTGGCCGTCAGCGATATCGCCGGAAAAATCCTTCAGGCGCGGGACGGCGATCTCTACCTGACGCACTGCCATTTGTCCCGAGCCGCCATGGGTCCGGAGACGACGAGCACGGGTGTGACCATCCGCGACGTGACGATCACAGAAATGTTAGGACTCTATCGCGAGGACGGCGTGACGGATGACAATGACGGCATCTACCTGCACCGGGCCAAGGCGGACACCGAACTCGAGGTCACCGGATTGGTCGTGGCCCTGACCGATGATGACGGTTTCGACACGCTCAACGCGGAGACCTTGTTGTCTCATAGCATATTGCGAGACTGCGCCGACAAAGGCGCCAGCATCAACGGCGGGCACGCCACGATGGAACGTTGCCTCGTCGTGGGAAACTTCTACGGGGTGCAGGCCAAGACCGACGGTGTGCGTTTGACGATGGATCATTGCACCCTGACAGACAACGACACCAGCCTGCTCCTGGTAGACGAAGCTGAATCGATCGACATTCGCAATAGCATCCTCAGTGCGGTGAACCAGGAGATCGAGGGCGACGGCGCCGTCATTGCCTACAGCCTCTCGCCCAGCCTGCTCATTGGTCAGGGCAACGTTATGTCCGATCCGCTCTTTGTCAGCAGGGAGACCCACGACTATCGTCTGCTCCCCGATTCCGCGGCCCGTGACGCCGCCGATCCGGCGAGCCCGCCCGATGCCGACGGCACGCGGGCGGATATCGGACGCCTCGCGGCCTTGGACGAAACCCCCATCGCCCAGGGGACGATCACCTGGCAGGCCGTCCAAAGTCCCATCCGCGTCATGGAAGATCTCATCGTTCCAGAGCAGGTCACCTTGGTCGTGGAGCCGGGAACCACGGTGTATGTCGCACCGGGGAAACGCATCACGGTGCGTGGAGAACTTCAGGTCGAGGGAACGCCCTACCAACGGATCCGATTTACCACCGACCCGGCGTTGCCCCACGTGGACGATATCCGGCCCGGGCTCCCACAGGGACCGCCTCACTGGGGCGGCATCCGCTTCGTCGATTCCCTGTCGCCTAACAATCGCGTGGCCTACGCAGATATCGGTTATGCCCAGGATGCCGAGGGATCGATCGGCGTCATCCGTTCCCAGGTTCTGATCGATCACTGCACGTTTCACGGCACGCACCTGCGCATGATCTATGCCGATAGCTCCTCCGTCATCGTACAGCACTGCACCTTCCCCGACATGTTCGCCCCCGACGAAAACGCCGACGCCCTGGGGCTGGACAATATCTCGGAACACATCAAAGGCATCGGCAGGTACCCGGCCAATGGCCATTTCATCATTCAGCACAACGTCTTCGGGACGAACAAGGGGCACAACGACGTCATCGATGTCGATAGCGGATTGAGACCTCAACCGATCTTGCAGATTCTCAACAATCACTTTGCCGGCGCCGGCGATGAACTCGTTGATCTTGGTGGCGACGTCTACCTTGCGGGCAACGTGTTCTACAATGTCTTCAAGGACGACGAGACTTCCGACCGCGGCTATGCCAACGCCATCTCCACGGGAGACGCAGTTAACGGGGCGACGGTCGTGGCCACGAGAAATCTGTTTTGGGACGTCGATCACGCGGTCAATCTCAAGCGGAACGTGGCCACGATCTTCGAGTACAATACGGTGTATCAGGTTCACGGAGATTTCGACGATCGCTTTGGGAATCCCAATGTGGGTTCGGTGATCAACCTCTATGTCGACGAGCCCGGAGCCACGCCGGGAGAGGGCGCCTACCTGCACGGAAACGTGCTCATCGATATTCCGCGCGTCTTCGGCAACGTCGACCTGCCTCAGAATCAGGTGAGTGCCCTTGGATTTGCCTACAATTGGGTCGACAGCCAACTGGAAGATCGCTCCGTGGGGCAGCGTCCTGAGTTGGTCGGCGATCTCGGCCCGGGAAATCGGTTCGGGGTTGTCCCCTTTGTCTCCCCGGATACGGGTGATTTTGGCCTCGCCACTTACACAAGCGCCATCGCCGCAGGCCCCCTGGGAGAGGACCTGGGCATGACGGTGCGGCCCGGCATCTGGATCGCGGGTGAACCCGCCGCCGTCACCTCGGAGACCACCGCCACGCTCACCCTCGGAGGCCCCGGTCTCTTCGCCTATCGTTATCGTCTCAACGGCGGGCCCTGGAGTGCTCCCCTCCCCATCGGCGATGGTTTTGCCGGCGGCGCTACCGAACGGCACGCTTCCCTGACACTGTCTGATCTCACCCCCGGCGAATCCTACCTGGTGGAGGCCATCGGCCAGGATTTCGCCGGCAACTGGCAACCGGAAAACGAGGCCACGTCATCGAAACCATGGCGCGTGGATCTCACGGAAGGTCTGGTTCAGATCCATGAATTCCTGGCCATCAACCGCGCGAGCTACCCTGACAATGATCAGTTTCCCGACTATGTGGAGCTGTGGAATCCAGGGAGCAATCCCGTGGATCTCGCGGGCTGGACACTCTCTGACAACCTCACCGACGCCGAGATCAGCTATCTTTTTCCCCAAGGAACGATCCTGCAGGGAGACGCCTACCTCCTGGTGACCGAATCGCAGCTGGGATTCGGGCTCGACGGTCGTGGAGAAGCCCTCGTTCTGAAAAATCCTCAAGGTGAGCTCGTCGACAGCGTTCAGTTTGGCCGGCAGGCGGCGGACCTGGCTCTGGGGCGTGTGGCAACGAACCTCGCCTGGGTGCCGGTGCCGCCCTCACCGGGTCTACCTAATAGCAGACAGCCGATGGGAAATCCTGCGATGGTCCAGATCTCCGAATGGATGGGCTACGGCGATGTGCGATTTACCGATGATTTCGTGGAACTCTACAATCCGTCAGCGCTGCCGGTGGACGTTTCCGGCTGGTCTCTCACGGATCGCTCGGGAGATGCCGCTCCCCTACCGCCTCACAGTTTCATCGGCGCCCAGTCCTACCTCGTTCTGAACCGGCTGAGCCTGGACCGGTTGAGAGACACTCTCTTCCTCAGGGATGCCTCCGGCGAACTTCGGGATTTCGTCCTCACCGATCCACAAGTGGCCGACCAATCGCAGTCCCGGGATGGATCCTTTGCCTTCCTCCCCACCCCGGGCACGCACTCGGATCCGGATTCGGCCGTGGAATCCAGGATGCTCGCCTTGTTAGCCGGGCTGCGCATCACGGAAATCATGTACCACCCTGCTGGCGAAGAAGAAGCGGAGTTCATCGAGCTGCAGAACGTGGGGAGTACACCGCTGGACCTTGCCGGTGTGCGTTTCACCAGCGGAATCGACTTCAGCTTCGACGACGGCGTGATCCTGGCACCGGGAGAACAGCTGGTTTTGGCGGCCGATTCGGAGGCCTTTCACCGACGCTACGGGCAACAACCTCCCCTCGCAGGTGTCTATGGAGGACGTCTGAGCAATGGCGGCGAAACCCTCACACTCAAGCTCCCGGCTCCCTACGACGCCGCCATTCTCCGGATCGACTTTGCCGATGACTGGCAGGTAGAGACCGACGGATTGGGATACAGCCTGGTCGCGGTGACGCCTGGCGACGGACTCGAAGGCGTACCGCCAAGGGAATGGCAGCAACGCGGCTTTTGGCGGGCGAGCGCGGCAATCGGAGGCGATCCCGGAGGTTTTCTCCAGGTGGAAGAGCCCCAGACCGGTTACGCCGCCTGGCGGGATCTTCACGGGGCCGGTGATCCTAGCACCGACACTGATGGTGACGGTCTCACCGATCTCGAGGAGTATGCCTATGATACCGATCCAAGGTCGATCGATCGAGAGGCGAGCACGCGGATCGGCCTGCAAGCTCAAGGGGAGGATTTTGTGCTTCGGGCGCCCATCGTCCACCGTGAAGATCTCGTCGCCACGCTTGAGATGTCCGGTGATCTGCATTCTTGGGAGCCGGTGACGACCCTGGACCTCCCCATCGGGGAGATTGCTCTGATCCGCGAGCCCTTGGCGTCGGCCGCGTTTGTTAGGTTGCGCCTTGAGCTCGAGCCCAATTAACCAGGTGGGCCAGTCCTCGTGACGGAATCCGTGAGAATCCCCCAAGACTCGCATCACCTCAATGCATCCAAACCTTGAAGGAAGCGTCACCGTTCTCACTACCCCAGTTAGAATCCCAACCTGCAGGTCTCATCCCGGAAATTACGAAGGGACTAAAGTCCCTGCCACTTTCCCAGAATGTGGGAGGGACTTCAGTCCCTCGGTTTCCCAGAATGTGGGAGGGACTTCAGTCCCTCGGTTTCCCAACGTGAGACTGGCGTCCCGTCGGCCCCCTTTCAATCGTGTGATCACCGGCCCTTCCTCATGGGCGAGACGCTCAGGCCACTTTGCGTCTCAACCTTGACGACCGCGTTCTCGATCCCCAAGTTGTTCGAGGCGCCAGGCGCCCTGAGCCATGAAGGAGAAGAGAATCACATGCTGGATGGCTCCGGAAGAGAAAGAGCTCATCCTCGATCATCTCAAGGAGGGCCATCGCATGCTCGAATGGGGCATGGGTGGATCGACGCTCGAGTTCTCCGGACACGTCGAACATTACCACGCCATCGAGCACGACCCCGACTGGCACCGGCGCCTACTCCCCGAACTGCGGGACAACACCGTGACGCTTCTTCGAGAGCCCGCATGGCCCTACACCCCTTTCGAAGCGGCTGAACCAGGGCAATTCTCCGATTACATTGCGGCGATCCACGAGTTCGATGTGGACCACTTTGATATCATTCTCGTCGATGGCCGAGCCCGCCTGGCCTGCGTCATGGAAGCCGCCAAACGGATGCGCCGTGGAGGCCATCTGTTCTTCCACGATTTCTGGCTCCGGAAGAGATACTACCAATCCAAGGACCGGATCGAGGAACAATTCCAGTTCGTCACCGGCATCACCTCGACCCCGCAAACCCTTGCCCTGTTCGTCAAGACGTAGCCATTGGCAGAGCGCCAGAGCACGAGCAGACTCGGTCCGCCGCGGAATTCGCTTTGCATTTCTCAAACCCTGAGGTTGACTACATCAGCTGAAGGCACCGAAACTTTCGCGATCCCTGGAATATTAAGGGTCCCGTAGTAATTCGGGGGCTCGGCTCGGCTCGCGTACTACAGATGACTACCTTTCTACTCGGAAACACGTTGGCGGACGATGGGATCGTCTGGGGCATGGGCATGGCAGTTCTCGGATTGATCACCGCTTTCCTCCTCATTCGACAGATCACCCGGGTCACCGTCAGCCTCGAGGCCATGCAAAAAGTGGCGGCCGCTATTCAGCGAGGCGCCCAGGCCTACCTCAATCGCCAGGTGGTGACCATTGGCGTCATTGCCGCCGTCCTCTTTTTTCTCCTTCTTCTCTGGAAACAGGGGGCTTGGGAAACCCCTATCGGATTCCTCGTCGGCGCCGTTTGCTCTCTCGCCGCTGGCTACATCGGTATGAAAATTGCCGTCATGGCCAACGTCCGCACCACCCAGGCGGCCTCCGAAAGTAGCGACCGCGCCCTCAACGTCGCCTTCAATGGCGGTGCCGTCACCGGGCTCCTCGTGGTCGGCCTGGCCCTTCTCTCCGTCTCCGGTTTCTACCTCCTCACCCGCGATGCGGCCAACCCCAAGGAGTCCGTCGACAGCCTTGTGGGCCTGGCCCTGGGAGCCAGCCTCATCAGTGTCTTTGCGCGGCTCGGCGGTGGCATCTATACCAAGGCCGCCGATGTCGGCGCCGATCTGGTGGGCAAGATCGAGCAACACCTGGACGAGGACGACCCGCGAAATCCAGCCACCATTGCGGACAATGTGGGGGACAACGTGGGAGACTGTGCCGGCATGGCCGCCGATGTCTTCGAAACCTACGCCGTGAGCATGATCGGCGCCCTCCTCATTGCCGCCCTGCAAATCACAGGCGACGTCCAGTCCGCTGCTCTCACCTTTCCCTTCCTCCTCGGCGGCGTGGCCATCATCGCCTCCATCGTGGGTATCCTCGTGATCAATGTGAGAAAAGGATCGCCCACCCGGGTTCTTGTGGAAGGCGTCACCATCGCCGCCGCCCTCTGTGCCGTGGCCTTCTGGCCCCTCACCACCGCCCTCTTCCCCGGCGGCATCACGGTGAAAGAGACCAGCTACTCCGCCCTCCAAATCTATCTCTCGACCCTGATCGGTCTCTTCATGACCCTGGCCGTGGTCCTCATCACCAACTACTACACCTCAACCGAGTACAGCCCGGTGAAAAAGATCGCCAAGGCCTCGGAAACGGGCCACGCGACCAACATCATCGCCGGACTCGGGATGGGCAACATGGCCACCGCACTCCCCGTCGCTCTCATCAGCTTGGCCATCTATTTCAGTTATGATTGCGGTGGCCTCTACGGCGTCGCCATCGCCGTCATGAGCATGCTTTCCATGGCCGGGATCATCGTCTCCCTGGATGCCTTTGGCCCTATCACAGACAACGCGGGCGGCATTGCCGTCATGAGCGAGATGCCCTACGAAGTCCGGCAGGTCACCGACAAGCTCGACGCCGTGGGCAATACCATGAAAGCCGTGACCAAGGGTTACGCCATCGCCTCCGCCGGCGTCGCCGCCCTCGTTCTCTTCGGATCCTATTTTCTCGAGCTGGAAGCACACCTCGGGGCAGCGATCGACTTCTCGCTCAAAGAGCCCAAGGTCATCATCGGCATGTTCATCGGCGGCTTGTTACCCTTCATCTTCGCCGCCTTGAGCATGGGCGCCGTGGGCAAGGCCGCCGGCGCTGTAGTCGTCGAAGTCCGGCGTCAGCTTCGCGAGAAGCCCGGAATCATCGAGGGAAAGGACGAACCAGAATACGCTCGCTGCGTCGACATCGTCACCCGCTCTGCCCTCCGTGAAATGATCCTGCCGGCCCTCCTGCCTGTTCTCGTCGTCATCGGCGTCGCCGCCATCCCACAGTTAGGCCATGAGGCCCTGGGCGGCCTCCTCGTTGGGACCATCGTCACCGGCCTTTTCGTCGCCATTTCCATGACCAGTAGCGGAGGCGCCTGGGACAACGCCAAAAAGCTGATCGAGGACGGTCACCACGGCGGCAAGGGCTCGGAAGCCCATTCTGCCTCGGTCACGGGCGACACCGTCGGCGATCCCTACAAGGACACTTCCGGCCCTGCCATCAACCCGATGATCAAAGTGACCAACATTGTCGCCATCCTCATCATCGGCTTGTTTTTCTAGCCAGGCCTGTCAGACACTCAACCAACCGGGCACCCACTTGATCTGTCATGCGAACCCTCGCAATAGGCGACATCCATGGCTGCCTCACGGCTCTCGAGACTCTGGTGGCGGAAGTCGGCGTCCAGAAGACAGACACCTTCATCACCCTCGGCGATTACGTCGATCGCGGTCCCGATTCCAAAGGAGTGATCGATTTTCTCCTCGACCTGAGCCGGAAATGTGAACTCATCCATCTCGGGGGAAACCATGAGGTCATGATGTTAGGCGCCCGCAAGTCGAGGAGCCTCCTCACCAGTTGGTTGGGCTTCGGCGGCGATGCCACCCTGGACTCTTACGGATCCAGTTTTGATGACGTTCCCGAGGAACACTGGCAGTTCATCAACTCTGCCCGCGCCTTCCACGAAACGGCATCGCATTTCTTCGTCCACGCCAACGCCCACCCCAAGAAACCCCTCATCGAGCAGAGCGAGGACGCCCTCTTCTGGGAACCCTTTGGCACGCCCAAGCCCCACGTCTCGGGAAAAACCATGATCTGCGGTCACACCTCCCAGCGAACGGGAAACCCCAAGAATCTCGGCCACGCCATCTGCATCGACACCTTCGTCTACGGCGATGGCTGGCTCACCTGTCTCCACGCCGGCAGCGGCAAGTTCTGGCAAGCCAATCAGCAGGGAAAGAAGCGCACCGGTCAGATCAAGACCTTCCTTGAATGAGAACGTGAGACAGGCCCCTCGCCTGCCATTCATCACCTCCGGAAGCCCTTACTATCACTTTTGCTTCAAACAAGCGACCGCGAAGCCAGCCAATCCCGCGCCGATTCAAGATCGCGCTCGATCTGCCCTCGCAAACTCTCGAGATCCTCGAACCGCTCCTCGGCGCGAAGCCGGTGGAGAAACGCCACTTCCAGCTCCTGGCCGTAGAGATCCTCAGCCCAATCGAAGAGATGAACCTCAAATCTCAGGGCCATCTCGCCGCCAACCGACGGTCGCACGCCGAGATTGGCCACCCCGGCGGCACCACCGTGCGTCGGCACGCACACGACGTAGACCCCATGGGGAGGCAGCGCCGCCGCTCCCAACGAGACGTTCGCCGTGGGAAAACCGAGCCGGCGGCCTAACTGATCGCCCCGCACAACCCTGCCGTAGAGACTGAACTCCCGGCCAAGCAAGGCCTTCGCCTTCTCCAGTTCACCCGCGATCACCGCCTGACGAACGGCGGAACTGCTGATGCGCTCGCCGTTGCACAACACCGGGGCCACGCTTTCCACGGTGAAGCCGTTTCCCTCGCCAAACGCCCGCAACATCGTGACATTGCCCTCTCTTCCGTTGCCAAACGTCCAGTCCAGCCCCACATGCACACTGGCCAGCGGACACGCACGGGTCAGGCGTTCCATGAAAGCCGCCGCCGGCTGAGCCGCCATTTGACGGTCAAAGGGAATCGCCAGCATCGCCTCCAACCCAAGCCGGGCAAAGAGATGTCTCTGGTGTGCCAAATCCGTTAGGCGAAGAGGCGCCCGCTCCGGAGCCAACACCTCGGCCGGATGCGGATCAAAGGTCACCCCAACCGCCGTCCCGCCATCGCGCTCCGCCTGAGCCCGAGCGCTCCCCAAGACCGCTTCATGCCCGAGATGAACGCCGTCAAAGACGCCAATCGCCAGGTGAATCGGAGGCCGTAGTTCGGCCAAAGCGTCAATGGAGGCCAGGGAGCGCATGGAAAACAGGATCACACGGACACCAACATAACTCTCGCGCGCCGGCAGGCACGCCCCAATCGATGCCCTGGTTAGGCACCGCGCAAACGTGAAACCTCCGGTAAACTGATAAGGCTCGGGGCCAGCTCCAGCGGACTCATCTCCCGCATGTCACTCACCTTGACCGACCGGTCCAGACCAAAGTTCCCCGACCGGGTGCGCCGCAAGGCCGAAAGGTGGGCCCCGCACCCCAAATGCTTCCCAATCTCATCTGCATAGGTCCGGACGTAGAAGCCCTTGCTACAGAGCACCCGAAAATCGATCTCGGGAAGGGCCAAGCGAAGGATTTGATAGGCATAGACATGGACCAGCCTCGGTTCGCGTTCCACGTTCTTTCCCTGGCGCGCCAGCTTGTAGAGCGGAACACCGTCCTTCTTGATCGCCGAAACCATGGGCGGCGTCTGATAGAAATCGCCCTTCATCTCCTCAAACGGCTCGCGGATCCGCTCCTCGCTAAAATCCGGCACCTCATGCTCCGCCACCACCTTTCCTTCCTTGTCCTGCGTATCCGTGGCCACCCCCAGCGTGACTGTGCCCTCATACTCCTTGTCCTCACTCATCAGAAGATCCTGGATCTTCGTCGCCCGGCCGACGACGAGAATGAGCAGCCCGGTGGCCATCGGGTCCAGCGTGCCGCAGTGTCCAATCTTCTTGATCCCCAGACGCTTGCGAGCCAGGCCGACCACGTCGTGCGAGGTCATCCCGGGCTCCTTGTCTACTAACAAAACTCCATCAATCGTTTCCTTCGAGCGCATCATAAATTCGGCTTAAGAATTTGGCCTCGGCATCCTCGATCGGACCGGCCATGCGTGCCCCCGCGGCCAATTTGTGACCGCCACCACCAAATGAACCACACACTTTCCCCACGTCGATCCGCTCATCCTTGGAGCGTGAACTCACGCGAATCTTCCCCGTGGGCAACTCCTCGAAGAAGACCGCCACGTCCACCCCCTGAATCGCCCGAATGTGGTCGATCAAGCCCTCACTGTCGTCCGGTTCCAAGCCAAGCTGGGCCACGGTTTCCTGCGTCAAACGCCAGCTGGCGACCCGCCCACCGCCCGTCAACTGCAGCACATTGAGCAGCTCGCGCAGCAGTTCGATGCGCCGGAAGGGAAAATTCTCATAGAGCAGGCTGTTGATCTCACCCAGGCGAACACCCTTCTCCACCAGACTGGCACCGATCCGGTAAGATTTCGCCGTCGTGCTAGGGAACTGAAAAGATCCCGTGTCCGTCGAAATGGCCGCGTAAAGATTCTCTGCCGAAGCCTGATTCATCGGCAGATCCACCGCCGTCATGAAATCAAAGAGAATCTCTCCCGTCGCCGGAGCGTTGGAATCAATGTGATTCAGATGCCCGTAGCGCGGATTGGACACGTGGTGATCGATGTTGATCCATAAGGGCACACCGGCCACGGCCGCGTTCACCCGCTCACCCAGTCGCGGCTGGGTCGCGGTATCGAGAGCGAAAACGACATCGGCCTC
>JANQJH010000003.1 GCA_028281705.1 Verrucomicrobiales bacterium | reverse complement strand
CGACCTTTCGAGTTGGGGGCGGTCATCAGGGAGGCCTTTGAAGGCGTGGAGATTTCGCCGTCGATCACCGTGGATCGTTCTTCGGTCAATCCTTCGCCGACTTGCTATGGCGATCCCGATCAGATTGGCCGGGTGATCAACAACCTCATCATCAATGCCACGCAGGCGATGAGTGACGGAGGCGGGGCCCTGACGGTACGCTGTCTCCGGGGAGAGGAGGACACGGTCATCGTCGAAGTGAGGGACACCGGTGTCGGGATGACAGAGGAACAGTTGAGCCGCGTATTCGAACCGCTTTTCACCACCAAGACGCGGGGAATTGGTTTGGGTCTGGCGCTCTCGGTGCGCTATGCGGAAATGAACCGGGCGACGATCAGCGCTGAGAGTGTTCCGGGGGAGGGATCGATCTTCCGGGTCGTGCTTCCCTTGCACGGCGAGAGTGAACATCCCGAAGGGTGTGAATCACCAATTGACGCTTGAGGAGAGGCCCAGGTTGAGGTTCAGGTTGGTTCGTCAAGCAATCGAATGACCACCTCTCCGTCAGCCATCTTGATCGTCGATGACGAAGACGATGTGCGCTCCAGTCTTCGGCGCGTGCTCAAGCTGGACCGGTATGTCGTGGCCGAGGCGCGATCCCTGGCGGAATTGCTGGCGCGTGACGATCTGGATTCGTTCTTTGCCATGATCCTGGATCGGAAACTGCCGGACGGGAACTCCGATGAGGTTTTGCAGGAGTTGAAGGCGCGGGCGCCCGAGACCGACATTCTGATCGTCACGGGTTACACGGATCTCCACGGAACGTTGGCCGCCTTGCGGCATGGAGCCGAGGATTACCTGATCAAACCGGTGGATCCCGATGATCTGCGGTCCTCCCTGCGCCGCTTGGTCCGCCTTCGTGAGATGAAGTCCGCCCTGCAGGAGAGCGAGGCGCGTCACAGCGGGATCCTGGAAACGGCCCCGGTGGGTATCCTCACCCTGGACGACGAGGGCATCATCGAATCTGCCAATCCCGCCATGGAAACGATTTTTGGGTATCCTGGGGGAGAACTGATTGGTGCGTCGATCGAGCGGCTCTTGGCGCCCCCGCATTTCGATACCTGGGAGAAGCGGTTCCAGTTGGTGCGTGACGGGAAAGAGGGAGGGGCCGTGGGTCAGGAACTCATGGGGCGGAAGCAATGCGGGCAGGCGCTTCCCGTGGCCATGACCTTGAGCCGGGTGGAACTGCCTCACAAACGTTTGATGACGGTCATTGTCGAAGATATCACGGAGCGCAAACAGCTCGAGAGCGACGTCTTGGATGCCTCGGAAGACGAGCGTCAGCGAATTGCCCAGGATCTTCATGACGGCCTGGCTTCGCATCTCACCGGGATCAGTCTTCTGTGCCGCATGCTCGCCGAGCAAGTAGAGCCGCCCCAGGAGGCGACGGCTCACCAGATCGGTGATTTGATCGACGAAGCCATTCAACAAGCGCGGACGGTGGCGCGGGGGCTCTATCCCGTGGAGGATGATCCCGAGGGGCTGATGAATTCCCTGAGTCAGTTTGCCGCTCGAATGCGGCGCGATCTGAAAGTCGATTGCCGGTTTGAATGTGCGACACCGGTGCTCATCGATGACAACACCATGGCCACGCATCTATATCGAATCGTGCAGGAGGCGGTGAACAACGCTCTCCGCCACGGCAAGGCGGAGAAAGTGGCGATTGAACTACGGGAGACGGGCGATCAGCTTACGCTACGAGTTCTGGATGAGGGGACCGGATTGGTGAAGGAAGATTTGGAGCCTTCGGGCCGACCACGGGGACTTGGGCTGCGGAGCATGGCTTACCGGGCCGGGCTGCTACACGGCACCTTTGAACTGAGTCCAGGTGATGTTGGGGGTGTCGTCGTCACCTGTGTTGTCCCTCTGCCGGAGAAATCGGGCCGAAGGGGCGAGGGAAGTGGACAAGATTAAGGCCAGATGAAGATTTTGGAGGCTGCTCTCGTTTTGATTGCCTTTCTGGAGATTCCAATACTCAATGGAAAGTAAGACTTCGAATTCGCATGCGCCTTCTCATCGTTGAAGATGAACCCCATCTCCGGTACCGGTTGGTGCAAACGTTTCGCAAGCGGGGTTACTCCGTCGATGAGGCCGGTGATGGTAGGCAGGCCCTGGAGAAAGGGGAAGATTGGAGCTACGACGCCATCGTTCTCGACGTGATGTTACCGGAACTCAGTGGCTGGTCCGTGCTCAAGTCGCTACGCGACCGGGGCGACCGCACCCCTGTTCTCATGCTCACGGCTCTGAATGAGGTGGAGGACCGTGTGAAGGGATTGGATTCAGGTGCGGATGATTACCTGGTGAAGCCTTTCAGCCTGAGGGAACTGTTTGCCCGGGTCGCGGCCATGATTCGGCGCTCGGGAGGTGAGCCGTCTCCGGTCATTACCGTGGGTGACATCGTGATCGACACGGCGGCCCATGCCATCACGCGAGAGGGAACGCCGGTCGAGTTCACCGCGAGGGAGTTCAGCGTGCTGGAGATTCTCTTGGCGAAGCGCGGTCGGGTCGTCTCGCGGTCCTATATCTATGATCATATCTGTGATGAATATGATAGTCCGGCATCCAATGTGGTCGAAGTGCACGTGTGTAATGTGAGGAAAAAGCTGGGTTCGGATTTCATCAAAACCATCCGGGGCCGGGGCTATCTCATCTCAAATTGACCTAACCAATTTGGAATCATGGTGCTAAGATCCATTCGCGGCCGGCTTCAGTTGTGGTACAGTGTGATCTTGGTGCTTTGTGTGGCGAGTCTGCTTTTTGGATTTTTTTACTATCACAAAGCTCATCGGATCGCGAAGTTGGATGCGGATTTGTTGTCGCCCTTGCACGCTGTCGGCGCGCGTTTGCTCCACGATGCCCCAGGGATGAGACCTCCGTCTCGCGGTCCGTCAGCGGGACCAGACGGGAGACGCGATTCGCCATCGTCGCCGTCGTCGCCGTCGCCGTCGTCGGATGCCGATGCCGGCGGGAGCGATTCGGGGCAGGAAACGCCGCTGCCGCCTTGGGAAGACGGAGTCGAAGGAGAGTCCGGTCATCGCCCGCCACCGCCGCCGTGGGCTGATACGGGCGATCCGGAGCATCGCCCTCCGCCACCGCGTCGGGGTGGAGATGGGTACCGGCGACCGCCGCCGCGCCGGGGCGACGATGGCTATGGAGAGCCGCCGCCGCATCGGAGCGAAGATGGGTACCGGCGTCCCCGGCCGCCCCGGGGTGAAACTGATGAAGAGTCGGGGCAGCCCAGGCCCCGGCGTCGGCCGCCTGGTGTGGGTGAACCGGGGTTTGGAGTACCCAATTGGTCGTTTCGCGGTGGAGCGGAGTCTGGCGACGAAGATCGGCCTCCCCCGCATCTGGATGAGCGGTACATGCCGACGCTCGAGGCCAAAGGCCTCTATTTTGCCGTTTGGGACGAAGATCAAAAGATGGTCTACCGGTCGCCCAATGCTCCGGCCTCCTTGGCCCAGGAGGCTCCGAGCCGGGACGAAGTCCACCGCTTGATCAGGCGGCCCAATAGCAACCATAGTATCGCTCCCACGAGAGGCTTTGCGCGTTGGCGGGAGGGTAACCGAGAGGTCATCATGCCGCGAAGGTTGGGCGTCGTCATGTCGGGCATTCCGGGGGATCGTATTCGGGCGGAATCCTCACTCGTGGCTTGGAGACTGACGGGGATCGGAGCGGGTATTTGTTCCCTCGCCTTGTTAGGCGGCTGGTTGATGGCCGGGCGCGCCCTGCGTCCGATTGAGGAAATGGGTGCCGCCGCGCGCACGATTGCGGAAGGTCACCTCTCCGAGCGATTGCCCGTTCCCAGTGAGGAGAACGAGTTGAGCGAACTGGCATGCGTCCTGAACTCTAGCTTTAATCGATTGGAGGGGCTCTTGCAACAGCAAGCGCGTTTCACCGCGGATGCCTCCCATGAATTGCGGACACCGTTAGCCGTTATTTCCACCGAAGCCGAGGCGGCCTTGTTGGACGAGCCCATGAGCGAGTCGGTGGCCTCCTCTTTTAAGCTCTGTCTCAATTCGACGCGACACATGCGGGATCTCGTGGCGTCGATGCTTGACCTGGCCCGTCTCGATGCCGGAGAGGCGACGTTGAATGTCGAGAGTCAGGATCTCGCGCCGCTTATTGAGAAGACCGTCGAACTTCTCCAACCGTTGGCGAAAGAGAAAGGTGCTCGGTTTTCGGTCACAGCGAGGCCCGTCGCCTGCCTGATCGATGCGGAAAAGGTGCGCCAGGTGATGGTCAATCTCGTGAGCAATGCGATCAAGCACACGCCTTCGAGGGGAACCATCTCCATCTCGCTGGATGAGCGAGACGGCGAGGCCGTGATTGAAGTTACCGACACCGGGGAGGGCATTGCACCGGAGGATCTGGCCCATGTGTTTGACCGGTTCTATCGTGCAGACCGGGCCCGCTCTTCACGATCCGACGGGATCGGGTTGGGGCTTTCGATCACGAAGGGCATCGTCGATGCTCATGGGGGAACGATCGAAGTGAGCAGCGAGATCGGGCAGGGGACAACGGTGATGGTAAAATTGCGTTGCGTGGAAGTTGCCGCCTAACCTAACGGAGTCCGCGACGTTTCCCTCGAGGAAGGTGGCAGCCGGGGCGGCCGCCCGACAACTCGATCCAGCATACTCGGCGTTTTGTAGGGCAGGCGCCTCGCTTGCCGTAGTGTCGTGTGAGGAATAGGCCTTTTGGATCCCTTCCTGCGAGAGAATGGGCAGATGGCGAATGGTTTCCGCGATCCTTCACGTTCTCTTAAGCCGACGTGTGCTATGATGGTAGCGGGTGAGTTCCACTCGGACCCCAGCAAACGACAACTACTGCAATGAAAGCCAATAGATGAACTTCTACTATTCTTTAAGGTCAATGCTAAATACGGAGCGCGCTGGAGCGCTTTTTTCCATAGGGATGTGCTGTCTCTTCGGTTTGATCGATACGGCCCTGGGTCACGGATCCGTTGGTGATCCTGTTAGCCGAGTCTATCGAATCTTTCTGGAGAATCCGCAGACTCCGCAACGAGCGGTTTCTCAGGATGCCATCGCCGTTGCGGGGACGCAGCCATTTTACGATTGGCCTGAAGTGAACCGGTTGGTGCCGGATTACGATGGGGCCAACCTGGAACCCTATCGAGCGCTGATTCCTGATGGAGAGCTTGCTGGCGCCGGGCGGGAGAAATACGCCGGATTGGATCTCGTTCGCGATGACTGGCCGGCGACGCCGGTGAACCAGGGAGTCTACCCGGTGGTGTTCGATGCTCATGTGCCGCATGATCCGAGTTACTTTCTCGCCTTCATCACGCGAGATGGCTGGAGTCCTAACGATCCCTTGCGCTGGGACGATTTGGAGCCCCTTTCCGGCACGGACCAAGTGGTTCGAAACGGCCATCTCTACCGCTTCAACTTGGAGTTTCCGCAGCGGACAGGGCGCCACATGCTCTATGTGATCTGGCAGCGGATCGATCCGGCGGGTGAGG
>JANQJH010000616.1 GCA_028281705.1 Verrucomicrobiales bacterium | reverse complement strand
TCTCCCCCGATCACTTCGCCGCCCCCTATGGCGCGTTTCGCATGCGGCGCTCCGGCTTCCTGCGTGTGCCAGCCTGGTTGGAGGCTTCCCATGCCTTTTTCAACGAACGCGGCCTCTACGAAGAGGACGCCATCGACCCCGAAGACTGTCCGGCGGACGATGGTCTCTGGGTCTTCGCCAACGGCGCCTGGCTCTTGCCCCAACGCGCCTTCGATTGGCTGCCCATGCGCTACGCCCACGGCGACATCCTCACACTATCCATTCCGCAATTGCGGGTCAAAGATCACCGCGAGCGCCTGTTCAACGGCGCCTGCTGGCTCCTTCCCGCGAGGGACGGGCGTTGGCGCGCCGGTTCCACCTACGAAGCGCGACCGACACCCGAAACCCAGCCCAGCCTGGAGGGAAGGGCACTCATCGAGAAGAACCTGCAGGTCTTCCTCAAATGCTCCTACACCGTGGAAGACCACGTCGCCGCCGTGCGGCCGGTGACCCTCACACGTTACCCAACCATGGGGCGCCACCCTGGCAGGCCTCATCTCGCCTGGTTTGGCGGCTTCGGCTCCAAAGCCGTCCTCAGCTCACCGAGCTATGCCGGTCAATTCCTCGATCATCTGTTGGAGGGGAAGGCGCTCCCTCACGAGGTGGATGCAGCAAACACGTAGTTATACTCGAAGCCATCATTAACATTAATCTTTAAACGGGGGACTGCCATTATCCCCGCAAGGGCTCCAACTCGATCCTTAGCCGTGAGCCAGTGGCCATGGCATAGCGCTCCAGGGACTTGATCGTCGGTTTCACCGCGCCGCTTTCGAGACGCGCCACAAACGACTGCGACGTTCGCATGCGCTCGGCCACCTCAGCTTGCGTCAGATCGGCAGCCGTCCGCGCAGCGATCAATATCCGAGCAATTTCAAATTCTTCTTCTAGCGCCTGGTACTCCTTCCGGTAATCAGGGTCTTTTGACCACTTCTGGTGAAGTTCTCCGGCGGTCTTCCTCCTAGTCATGTCCTCAAGTTCCTGCTCAACGATGCCATCGAGAATCTCGACAGTCCAATTCAACGGAAAGCATCCTCATCTCAAATTCAATATCATATATGGTATATTGGCCGGCAACACCAGTCAACTTCGATCTCGGATCCTCACGAAAAAGCCGCTGGGAACTGCATTCCCAGCGGCTTCCGTTCGCTTGCGCGATGATTCTTTAAGCCAGTCTCAGTCTACGGACTGACGCTGAGGCGGTAGTATCCGACTCCACTGGCCTGCAAGGCTTCCGTATGGCTTTCCTCGCGGGCGTTGGCCTCCGCGGGGAAGGTCACGACGGTGTCCCAGCTGTTGCCCGGGGCCAGATCGCCGGTCCGTTCCAGAACATACTGGCGATCACTGGCCGCCTGGAAGCTGAGGACCACCTCGGTCGCGCTGGCGGACTCGACCTGAAGGGCGAGGTAACTCGCGGCGTTGTTCGGGTCGGTGTTCGCCAGATACTCGCCGAGGGCTGGCCAGCCGTCACCATCAAGATCGGAGGCGGCGTCGGCAGCGTCATTGGGATCGAGGCCATTGGCTGTCTCCCAGACATCCGGGATGCCGTCGCCATCGGCATCGCCGGGTTGGGGATTGGGAGGACCACCGGCATCGTCCACCACGCCGGGAGAACCACCCTCGGCGCTGGCCCGCCAGTTGATGGGCGAGTTCAGCGGCTCGTTGGCATCGATGAGTTCGAGAGAGGATCCACGTCCATCGGCTTCACCCGGCCAATCGCCGCCGTCGCCATAGGTGAAGGAGAAGATCAAGCGCTCCTGGCTATCGACGAGCGTCAGGGTTTCTCCGCCGTTGGCTAACTGACCACCGTAGGATCCCGCCGCCAAATTGATGTCGCCGGGATAAGCTGCCTTGAAGGCCTCCTGATCCTTGACCAAAACGATGACCTTGCCCGCACCCAGTTGGGTATTTTCAAAGGTGTAATCGATGCCCTTGGTGAAATGCGCGCCGTTGAGATCGAGCGTCTGCGTTCCGATGTTCTGCATCTCGAGGAATTCGAGATCCTGACCACCACTCGGATTGTACATGATCTCGGTCAAACGCAGATCCTTCTGCAAGGACGACACCGTTCCCGGATCGATGAGCATGGCGAAATCAAACGAGACCCGCATGGTATGGGCCGCGTCGGTGGCGACGAAGAGGCCGCCCTGAACGGCTTCCGTATCCACCGCCAGTGCCTCGGTGTGCAGGGAGTGCCAAGTCTTGTCCTGACGGTATTCGAAATGCAACTGCTCGCCCGCGCGACGGAGGCGAACGGTGACACTGCCATCGTTCCACACCGTGGTCTTCAGGACCTCGACATCGCCGCCGGCGCCGTACTGGAGGGCGGCCAACTGATCTCCATCCAAGAGGCACACGCCGAAGAATCCCTCACTGGTCTCAGCCAGCACGCCAGATTGAAAACTGCCGAACTGCAAGGACTCCAGACGCAGCTTGCCGTGGAGGGACCAATCGGTCGTCGCCGGAAGCACGCGGTGCATCCAGGGAAACTTGGGATCCGTGGCCGTGAGCGGCTTGGCGCCATCGTCTCCCGTGACGAGGACGGTCACATGCCCGGCACGATCCCGCAGGGTGTAGGAGTTGGGCTGCAGACTCGGGGTTTCCAGGGGCAGCCGGTCCAGGGTCCAGAAACTCTCTAACCGGCTTCCAAATCCGCTAAACCCGCCGGCGCCATAAACGGCAGCCTCCCGTTCCTCGACCGTGACGGCCCCGGAGGGATCACTCGTGGAGAGGGTGAACATGTAGAGCCCGGGCTGATTGAAGCTGGCATCGACAATCGCGGGATTGTCCGGGCGCCGCGTGAAGGCATAGGAGGTGTCCGACGGCCCCGACCAATCGAAGCTCAGTTCCCCGCCATCGGGATCGAAGCTGTCCGAGGCGTCGAGGGTGAGCAACTCACTCACACCCACGTTGAGAGATCCCGGATCGGAATCGATCTCCACCACGGGAGCTGCCGGGTTCGTCTTCGTCACGTTGATCTTGGCGCTACGCGGGCTGAAAATCGAGCCTAACAACACGCCGTCATGGTTCGTCGCCTTGAGGGTGAGATTGTTCTCTCCTTCACTCAACACAATGCCGGAGAATCGCCACTCGATCTCTCCCGTCCATTCGAGTTTGGGCTCGGGATAATGTTCCGGGTAACCCTCAATGAAAATGCTATAGACATCGCTTCCCGCGGTACCTTCCAGGGTGAGCAAATGATCCTCGGTGGAGAAGTCATCGCCATCCGCGGTGGTGATGCGGAACGCGGCCCCGGTGTTGTCGCTCCCGATCTCGCTCAGGGTGCGCGACCGGCGATCGTTATTCCACTTGTCGTACTTGGAGACGTTCACCGTGTACTCTTCGGAGGAGGCCTCTTCCGCATCGAAGAAGGCCTGGAGCCGATTCGAGCCCCGCGTCCAGTTGTCCAGCATCTCCGTCAGGTAGTAGTTGTAGAGCCGGCGCACATAGTGCTTCTCGTGCCAATTCCTGAATGCATTCCCGTGGCCATTGAGAAACTGTTCTCCGGCACTCTGATAGGCGAGGTCACTGTCCCAGTGAACGAACATCCACTTCCCATCCGTGCTCCGGCGATACTGGAACCCGTTCTTGCCCCGGCGAATGGAAAAGGTATCCCAGTCCCCAATGTAGCCGCGCACCGCCATGTTCAACGCCATCTGATCGGTGTGAATCATGCGCTCGGCCATCTCCTGCGTGAATTCGTCGGCCGTCGTCATCTTGAAGAGATTCTTGATCGGCTCGTAGTCGTACTCCGTCTCCCGCGAGCGCAGCATCCACTCGGAATGGTAACGCCCCGTCAGATCGGGGTCCGGCTCCTCCGTATCCCAACGCGCGTCACGCGGTGAACGGTCAAAGCGATCGGTAAACTGCCATTCGTCATCGATGCGGAACATCTGCCCCTGACTACCATTCTCCCAGTGACGATCGAGGAATCCATTGTCACTCGGAGCTTCCACCTCTTCGCGCAGCTGCGTGGCTCCGGCATTGATCACCAGACGGAAATACTCGTTGTCGCTCACCGGGTGCCCCAGGGCGTACATCCACCAGCGGGTCAGACGATCGTTGTGGCGGCGATCGGATGCCTGCGGATCCTGGTCCCAGGTCGACTTGATCCGCCCCCGGAAAGCGATCGACTTCGGCATCTTGTACTTGCCCTTGAGGTGCAAGTTCGGCCGGTCGCCCTCATGCCACGGGCTGCCCGCGGAACGAGAGGTACAACCATAGTAGACGTATTTTTCGTCCACGATGACGGTGCACGGCTTGTAGTGGTTCGACGGGTAGGGGTACTTGTAGTCGAACTTCGCCTGGGGACGGTCTCCAAACTGCTCGAGATGGTACTCTGACATGATGATACGCGTCACCCGGAGATCCGATTCCCGGATTTCGTTGTCGACCACGTAGAGCGCGGGATTGTCCACGCCCTGTTTGGGCAAGGTAACCCTGCTCCCGTTTTCATCCTCGGCACTGACATAGAAGACGATGATATCACCGTCGCCCTTGATGTCCGTGATCTGCCCGCTGTAGATGCCGTCTCCAGCCACGGCGTCCCCGCCGGTGCCGTCATCGGTCATGGTGGCACGACTCCACTGGTTGAAGATGCTCTCGTCATTGCCGCCCGGCTTGTCCTTGACGTAGCGCACCTCGACTTTTGTCAGGGGATTCAGGGAATCGATCCGCGCCGTGATTGTGACGTCATCCGCGGTACTGGGGATCACCGGGCTATGCGCCAGGTCGTCCACTTGGGGCAGGGCAACATCACCGGCCGAGGCCGTGTTCTTCGCTCCCGGCGACCCGATGTCCTCCGGCACATCGATGAGGAATTCGTGAGCCCAACCGTGGTCCACGGTCTGCGCGATCAAACGGGATTTCCCGTAGATCCACCGTGCCTTGAACGTCAGTTCGAGGTCGGTCGACGAGCCCAAAGGCTGGGTGTCGATCTCCACCCGGTTCGCTCGATTGTCGCCCCGTCCATCCGAGATGAGATGCAATTGATTGCCATCCACGTAGCTCTCGGCATGGGTTCCCTGCCGGATCCAGCCATCGCCACTACTCTGGGTGGTCGAGTTCTTATCGACGTTCTCGATGATGTTCTCCGCATTGGGATTGAACAAACTCACCGGCCGATGGAAATCGATGTCCTCGAGAATGAGGTAGCCGTCGCCCACGAGATGGAGATGGAGCTCGGGATCGTTGCCGTTTCCACCCACGAAGGTCCCGGCCTTGGCATACCCTTTCTTGATGGAGTATTCGCGAAACTCGGACTTCTGGGATTCATCGCTATCGCGCCAGGCCGAGGCACGATTGTTGTCCATGTCGGGATGAACCAGCTCCATGGAGGCGCCCAAATCGTCGGCCAGCGTGGGCCAGTCACCGCCCACGCCATAGTCCACGTGATCCGCCAGGTT
Source organism: Verrucomicrobiales bacterium (assembly GCA_028281705.1). GTDB lineage: Bacteria > Verrucomicrobiota > Verrucomicrobiia > Verrucomicrobiales > DEV007 > JAACDM01. The sequence goes on along the minus strand of JANQJH010000616.1, from coordinate 4,777 downwards.
GTTCGCCCCATCGATGAGGCGAATGAGATCCCCCACGTTGCTCAGGCGGCCGTCAAAGTCGCCGAGCACGTTCACGCCCTCGCCGTAGATCGACTTGAACCAGGTCACGTCGGAAGCCACCACGATGTAGGAATCGGGCGCCAGTTCCGTGCCCGCGGGGAAGACGTAGTCCACGGCGGCCTCCAGTTCCCAGCCACCAAGATCGACCGTTTCCGTGCTCCGGTTATAAAGTTCGATGAACTCGCCATGATTCCCTCCGATGGGATCAAACATGATCTCGTTGATCACCACGGAATCCGTGAGGACCGGGTCGTTGGCCTCACCGCGAGAAGCGGCGGATCCGCCGTACCACTCCGTCGAAGCCGCGGGATAGACCTGATAACTCGTTTCCGTGATGGCGTTGGAGAAACGGTGGGAGGAAAGGACGTTGCCCGCGGCGTCGGCGACATAAAGGCCGGTGTCGTCATCCGCCTCCAGGGCCACGTCCACCGCGAGATAGCCGCCTGCGGGAACCATTCCGGAAATGGCCGCACTCACCTTGGCCAAGTCCTCGGCAGGCACGTCCGAGAGATCCGCTTCGGTGCGAATGGTGGCGCCATCGACGTTGACGGCCTCGGCGCCCGCATTGTGGATCTCCACCCAGGCGAGCTTGCCCTCGGCATCAAACCACACCTCACTGAGATGAAGGCTGGACTCGGTTTCCGGCTCGGGAGCGCCCGGACTCCCCCCGGCATTCACGCTGGCCTTCCAATTGCGGAAATCATCCACCCGATGGTACTCATTGATCACGTGGAGAGAATGCCCCGCCCCATCGGCCGCCACGCTCCAGAGCCCGCCATCGGAGTAGCGTACGGAGGAATAGACGGAGCCGTTCTTGTCCTTGATCGTCAGACGCTCACCCTGATTACTCAAAAAACCGGAGAGGCGCTCTCCATCCTCGCCCATCTCCCCCTCCCAGGGGCCAAAAACACGCACATCATCCGGAATATCATAGGCTGCACGGAGTTCGTCCGGCGAGACGGACGAGATGAGCAGACGCTCTTTATTGCGGAAGAAACTGGCTTGGGGATCACTCGGGTCGAAATCTGGAAAAGTGTACCGGATCCCTCCGGTCACCTCCCAAAGCGCCATGTCATAGGGCGTTGAGGTCGTGTTCTTGATCTCGATGTACTCCGGGGCATCGCCACTCGGGTTGTACATGATTTCGGAGACGATCACCATCTGGGCGTGGCTGACGGTGATCCCGATGGCAAATGCCAAAGCCGTCAGTAGGCTCCGCACTCGGATTGGGTCGTGGTTCATGGGCCGGTCAATGTAGGGTTTGGAGTGGAGATGAGCGGCCATGGCGGCGGCCTATTCCAACGAACTTGGACCATCTCCAGTCGCCATTAGCGGGCGAGAATGGGGAAGGCTGATATACAATGTAAAGAATTTCTAGTGAGAAATCCACTTTTCAGACGATCCTAACAGTATCCTTCAAGCTCTCGAAGGTGACAATTTCGCCACAGTAGGCAGCGAGGAACGTCATGAGAAGGACGGGCGAGACGCCCAAGTCTCACCTTGGGAATCACTCGGCCACCTGGAAAGTCAGGGTGGCCATGGGCGACCATTTCGAGCCCTTCCGTGAACGGGCGTGAACCTTCACTTCACCCGGGCTCTGCAGGACGAGAGGTTCCGCCCCCACGTAGCGAATCCCTTCGATCTCCGGTGTGATGATGAAATCGGAACTGGAATCCCCGTCGAGGCCGTGCACGGCCAAGAGGTTGTCTCCCTGCCGCAAGAGACCCTGGGCGTGATCAAAAGGAAAGCCGACGAATCGCATTGCATCCTCATCCGGATGATCGGTCGTGGCCGACGATTGCCAATCCAGATTCGTCGGAGCGTTGGCCGCCACGATGCGCTTTCCGTTCAGGTAGGCAACGAACCCATCATCATAGCGCATCTTGAGATGCAGTTCGTCAAAGTCATCCGGCCCCACATCGCTGACCACGAAACGCGTGCGCATGTACGCCGTGGTGGATTTCCGGTACATGAGGGGTTCGAGATCCACGCCCATGAGATCCTCATACCCGCCCTTGTAATCGTAGCCGACGCCCGTGCGCCCCGTGATCCACTCGCTGTCATCAAATCCCGGCTGGATCCAGCGCAGCCCAAGACGATTGTCCGTCGGAACCAGGGCCCGCACCGGAGAGGGCGAGCGCAGGAGCAAGCGACGCTCGATCTGGGGGATCTTCATTAGCCGGGCTCCGGCGGCGGGTTGGCCGTCGGCTCCACGCGGATCACTGCCATCCGTGGTCACGTAGGTCTCGCCGCCTCCGCCGTCGTCGAGCACGAAGCACTTGAACCCGCTCGCTACCAGTCCGCCAGAGCGGTTGAATCTCGGCGAGGGCAATCCGGTGTACCAGCCCCGGCCATGCAACTGCCGCAACACCGTCTCCTGCCGGGTGGCGATGAACTGCTTGATCTCACCCACCGCCGCCAGCCAATCCTGGCGGGTCCTGGGAGTATTCGCCTTGGCATCGCCCCAACGGGCCGAGTGAGCGATTATCGCCCGATCGATCGTTTTTTCCCGGGCTTCCAGCCGCGCCAAGCAGGCCTCCGTCGTCATCACGCCATCACCAAAAAAATGCATCTCCGTCCTCTCGGTGAACCGCTCGAGATAGTGCGGATTGGCCGCCAGACGCGTGTGGAGCCAGTGCACGTTATACTGCCGTTCGGAAATCATGCGTGAGCGGCCGCGTCGATCCCCCGCGAGAAAGGAACCCGTGATATCATCGACTCCCGTTCCCAGGGAGTGCTCGGAATCGTGCTCAAAATACTTGAAGCCGTCGGGGTTCTCCCGGTTGTAGATGGAAAAATAGTTGTTTCCCGTGGAGAAGGTGCCGCCCGGCCCATCCTTGTCGCCCGTATAGAAGGTGATGAGCATGTAGTCGATCACATTGTCCACGTCCACCAGGCGCTCGTAGTCCGGGTTCCGACTGCCGTCGACGTTCATCCCCTGAATATGGAAATAGTCTTCATCCCTGGCAAAGCCATTGACCGCCGCACGGTAGAGACGTCCCCGCGCTTCGCCGGTGCCGTCTGTCACTTCACCAAAAGTCTTGATAGTGTCATAGTCCTCCTTTTCTCCCCCGAGATAAGTGGCGCCGTAGGCCGCTTCCGACCGCTCCTGGGTCATGTAGATCCCCCAGTAATGCCCGTTCAAATACAAATGATAGAACCGGCTGCGGGTGTAGGGCTGTCCCATGTCGCGCTGCGCGTCGCGAGAGAAGACATCGCGCAGCAGGGTATTGGCACGCCCGCCGCCCATGGCCCAGGAGTAATTCATGCTGGAGCGGAAATCGATCTTATCAAAGACCTCGGCACCTTCGTCGCCAAAGAGGGCGTACTTCAATTTCCCGTCCCCGTATTCCTTGCGGAACACCATGCGAAAACCATGCTTGGGATTGCTGCCCTGACGGCTGAAACCGCCGCGAACCCGAAGTCCACCGTCCACTTGAAATCCTGGCGTACCATCCAGGGGAAGCAGTTCCAAAGAGGATGCGCGCTCCCACTGCCGGCCCCGGCCGTTGGCATTGACATAAATGCCAGTGCGGCGATCAAATAGACTCTCCAGCGGCAAGACAAGTGACAGAGCCGGGAGGGCTTGCAAGGCCTCCTTCACCTCCTCAACGGTATGCTCCTGCCCCACGATCTCCGGATCCATCCCATAGTCTAACGTTTGCCCGTTTACGTAGTCCGCCGGCCAGCCCGGCGGCGGTTCCCCGTTGGGCGACTGGCGCAGCACGTCATCGAGAAAGACGAAAGTGCGGGTTTCGGGTCGCGCCGCCCGGTAACCCTCGCGGAAAACGGCCGCCCGCAGAATGGTGGTCCGTCCAATGGTTAGAGGCTCGCGATAGACCATCCCATTTTCCCTCGTGGGGTAGTCCCCGTTCAAAGTATAACGAATCTCGGCTTCCGGCGTGTGAGACTCGAGAACCAGGGCAAAGGGTTCTTCATAGAATCCGGCATCATGACTGAAACGCGCCGGCAAGGCCAGGCCGCGGAGCGCGACCGAATTTGCCCGGCCCGGCGTGGGCTCTAACAAGCGCCCCACAGCAGACTCGGCAGACACCTTTTCGCCGGACCCTCCGATGATGCCATAGGACACATCGGCGACCTGCGAAGGAAACTTGGGGGCGTAGGCATGGCATACCGTTTCGCGATCGGGCTTGACCAGGGCGAGGTACTCACCATCCCCACTCAACTTGAAGCTCGCGTGCCACGTGGGCCGCCGCCGCTGCGGCAGGCGAACGCGACGCCGCTGTCGCTCCATCTGCTGGAGAAACTCCTCCAACTGTTCGCGGGGAACGCGATCAATGAACTGTTCCGGCAAGCCCGCCTCGCGCAGGCGCCTTATGTATTCCGCCCGCGGATCAACCGGCGCCGGCGCCTCCGAAACTTTTCCCGACGCAAAGACTAGCAGATAACCACCTGCGGGCACGGTCACTCGGGGAAAAACCCATTTGGTCAAGTCATCCGCGGAATCTGTCAGGGCGTACCCCTCGAGGTTCACCGAGACATCATCCGGGTTGTGAATTTCGATCCAATCGGAGGCCTCGCCTTGTTCATCCTTGAGCCCCGTTTCATTCTGCGCCAGAAACTCCGTGATCAGAGGCTCCGCCAGGGTCAGATTCGCCGTCAGGGGCACCAGCAGGAGAGAGAACAGTATCCGGACCATGGCATCCACGATCGCCGTTCTGGCGGGGAAATGCAACGCTCCCGGCAAGGCTCGGCT
>JANQJH010000612.1 GCA_028281705.1 Verrucomicrobiales bacterium | reverse complement strand
CGACTTCCTTCGCCTCCGTGATGCGGACACTCCTGTCCACCCCATCTTCTTGGCCGCACTTCCCGCCTGTCTCACCTTATTCCATTCGACATTCATCATTTCCGGATCGCGCCCCACCCCCAAACAAATTGCCTAACTCCCTAACTACCCGTCTTCCCCTTCCGCTCCCGTGCGATAAGCATTGATCTTGGACGGGTTCTCCGACTCCGCGTCCGATTTCCAGGTGTCGATGTTGGAGATATCACTCAAGGGATTGAAGTCACCGCGCTCATCGAGAAAGACAATCATGTTGGCCATTTCCGGACAAGCCACAAAGGCGTGCGGGCCGTTGTTGTTGAAGAGATCACATCCCTGCTGCTCCAGGGCCGACTTGGCATCGCTCTCCGTCGCCTGATCGGAGGCAATGATCACCTTGGGATAGTCATTGCCCGCATTCACGATGGCCCGCTCCAGCATGATGGGATTCATCACCGCCAATTCCGCCAGGTTTTTCAGTTCGCCGGGTTTCTCCCGGATGAACTTCCCGATATCGAAATCCGGCACGCAATTGTGGGCCCGCAACCGCGTCATATAACGCTGCACCGGCCGGTCATAGAGCACGTCATCCAGCGTCTCATCCCGCTGCGCCCCACAGAGATGCTCCCAGAGCGAGTCGCGATAATCGAAGACCCGTTTGCTCTCCGAGCCTTCCGCTTCCGTGCCGCGGGCCGCATTGAAACGCGTCGTCGCCTCCTTCACTTCATTGGCAAAGGAACCGGTGGGATAATGTTCGTGGATCTGCCGCGGCGTGTCGCCCCGGTTCAAGAGATCCTCGCGTTTCCGCGTGAGATTAAGCCGCTCGCCATGGCGGGTATCGACCTCCTCCGAGGCCTCTCCGGTGACCTTCCGGGCCGCCGCGATCATCTTGTTGAGATGCTCCAGCGTGGGCAGCGGCGTCGACATGTAATCGCCCGACTGTCCCTGCTCGATGTACTTACAGATGGCGAGCAAACGCGAACGCAGATGATGCATCTTGAGAAGCTCGAGCACCGACCTGAGACGCTCGATGATCACCTGGCGTTTCTCGCCCGGAATGTAGCGCGGCGTTCCGTCGACGACCCATTTGGCCAGGCCGCGCAGGCGCTTGTCCCATTTCTCGACCTGGAAATTGTTCCAGTAGTTTGCCGTCTGCTCCAGGTAATCGTGCGCCCGCTTGAGCTGCAGCTTGCCGTAGGTTAGCGATTCTGAATCCTCCACCGCCTCGATGACAAAGGCGTGCAGCCGGTCGATGATGACCTTCTCCGCCTGACTCACCTTGTTTTTGACAAACTCATAGACCTCCTCGCGCTCTTCACTGCGGAAGAGGCGATAGATGAATTCCCGCGGCGACTCCGTGATGTCCTTGCTCATCAACTGGTTCACCTTGTCATCGAGATAGGCTTCCAGATCGCCCTTGGGCCCGGCATCCGTCATCTCGGCGAAGGTGGCCAGGATCACCGCATCCATGTCCCGCGCGATGGGCCGCCGATTGGCCTCCGCTCCAATGTCGCCCTTGATCCGGTGCCCATAACAGTTTGCCGGATCGTAGAGTCGCTGGAGATACTCCAGGGCGAAGCTGGCCGCCACCGTTTCTTCCACCTCCAGGGTGGGATAGAGAACGCAGGACAGGCTGACAAAAGAGTGTTTCCCGAACCGGCCTTCCTTGTTGAAGTTCTGCGCGTCCACGATCCTCGCCGAGCGATAACTGGAAAAACCGAGGCTGCCGGAGAAGAGGAAGACCGAGGCCAACTTGATGAGGTGATGGTACTCCACCGTCTGATTGCCGCCCCAGTCGGGAGAGAGAAAGGTGGTCAATTCGTAGGGCCCCATTCCCTTGGGGAAGCCCTCCGGCGGACGCGAACTCATGGGCCAGCGCCCGTTGTAGGCGAAATCGGGACGGCTGTGGTCTCGCAGGTCGCGCAGGCAGGCGTAGCCGTTGGCCAGCATGCGGTCGTTCTTGTGATAGCTCGGCGGCAAGAGAAAGAGCCCGTAAATTCGCGTCTGCCCGTCCTGATTGGGATTGATGCAGAACCGCGCCAGATAGGCCACGTCGATGAAGGTGCCCGAGCCCGTGCCGCCCGCGAGCGAACTCACCACGTAAATGTGCACATCCGCCGCGTGCCCCAGCCGGGCGTGCGCCTGCCGGATCCGCTCTTCCAGTTGGGCCATGTGCATGTCCTTGCCCACGCTCCGCGGCATGCTCCACAGCGCGAGCCGGCCAAAACACCGCATCCCGCCCGCCCCGACACCCTCGTGATTGAGCAATCCAGGATCTGGTACCCAGCTCGTGTCCGGCCCCAGCGGCGTCTGTTCCAGGTATTCCACCGCCTTCGAGGGCGACTCCAAGGGCGTGTAGACCGGTTCGATCGAGTCCCCCGCCGGCGTCGGAGACCGTTCCACCGCCGTGTCCGTCTCGGTGAAGATCATCTCCACGTGATCCGGCTTATTCTGGCCAAAGGTTCCGTAGTAAAACCGCTGCAATTCCTCGAGGACACGCAAACCCGTCGTCCCGAGCCCAATGAAGATCGTAGGCGTCGCCATGATGAAGTCAGACGAGAGTCACCAAAGCAATCGTCAGACGAAATGCGAATGATTTCGCTTTGGGGGCGCCCGGTCAGTTCACCGGAAAGTCGAAATACCGCTCCGGGAAGGGCTCATCTTTCAGGGTGAAATGCCACCATTCTTCTTTCAAGGGCACAAACCCGTGCTTGGTCATCAGGTTTTGGAGCAACATCCGGTTGGCCCGCTGCGCCGGGGTGACCTCCATGCTGCTCGGCCAGGATTGGGGACCAAAGAAATCCCAGCCCGTCCCCATGTCGAGCTCCTCGGACGCCTCCCCGTCTCGCGAGACAATGGTCACATCCACCGTGCTTCCCCTCGAGTGGCTCGATTTCTCCGCGATGTAGCCCTCCTTGAAGAGGTTCTTCTTCTCCACCTCCGGGTAGTACTTGGACTTCATCTTCGTATCCTCGACGTCCTTGGCCCACCGCACGAAGTGATTCACCGCCCGTTGCGGCCGGTAGGCGTCGTAGACTTTCAACCCGAGTCCAAAGGCACGGAGTTCCTCTTGCACCTTCTTCAGAGCCATCGCCGCCTTCTCTGTCAGGAGGCACTTGGGCTTCTCATAACCATCAATCCGTCGGCCGACAAAATTCTCCGCCGTGTGGTAACGCACATCCACTTGGATACTGGGGATGACCTCCTCGAGATCGACAAACCCTTCGGGCAACTCCGTCGCCCATGCGGTCAACGATCCGGGGAGAAGTCCCAGGAAGACCAAAAGTGTCAGTGATTGGAAACATCGCATCAGGCGCTGCCAACCATGAATCATCATTCCTCATTCAGCAATCATCATTCATCCCCCTCCTCCAGCCCCAAACTCGCTCCGTTCTCCCCTAACCAAGCATCGGCCGCCGTGGCGTCGGTGTTCCGCCATTCGCGAATCAGCTTCTCCGTCCGATCTTGACGCTCCTGCGTATCGTTGATGGAAGCCGCCCACTGCAGGGCGCGCTCCGGATCCATGGTGAAGAGTTTCTTGGAAAATGAACTCACGGCCTCGTCCCGCGCCCGCGAATCGGGCAAGTTCGCCAACCACTCCGCCGCCGCATGCTCGTCTTTCCCCGCCCACGAGCTCCCCAGGTGATCGTAGACGCGGATCAAGTCCTTTTCATTGTCGATGTACTGCTCGGCAATCGCCGCCGTCTCCGCCGGTTTCTTGATCGCCTGCTCGGTGAGGACGCCGCGGAGGAAATCGTCTCGCACTTGCCCCTCGAGAGAACTGGCGTAGGCCAGGGCTTCGTCGCCCCCGGCCAGGTTCATGATCTGCCCGAACTCGAAGGCGAGCCCGTCCGGGAGAGGGTTCTTCTGATAGTCGAGGAAGGCCGCCTTGGCCTCTTCCGCATTGGAGAGCGGCCAATTCCGAAAGACGTTGCGAATGGCAAACTCTCTCTGCTTCGGCTCCTCAAACTGCTCCGCATAAGTGATGGCCTGCGGCCTGTCCTTGCGTGCCAGGGCGTCGATGGCCGCATGGCGCAACTGGCGCTGCCACTCGCCGTCCTCGATCTTTCCGAGATCCATCCAGACACGAGCCATCTCCGTCTCCGCCTGCTTGACGATCAAGGTTCGCTCCAGCGTGCGTTCCAGCTCTTGATCGCCTAACTGACGGGCCAGCGTCACGGCTCGCTGAGGATCGGAATCCGCAAGCGTCGCCAAGATCACCTCAGGCCCATCCTGAGAGACCCGATCGAGCGAGGAATTCTTCACATAGTCAAGCGCCGCCACAGGGTCGTTCTTGGCCCAAATTTTGATGGCACTGCGAAAGGCAGAGTATTGTAACTGATAGTTCTTCAACCCCTCCACGGAATCCATCGCCGCCCGCGGATCATGGGCGGCCCACACCTTGTAGATCTCCGAGAGGAACCGCCGATTCCCATTGGACCCCGCGGCGTTCTCCTGCACACGCTCGACCAATTCTGCCGCTTTACTAGGATCTTCCGCCAGTTCGACCAAGAGTCGATTGAGCCCCGCCCGGCTCCGCACCGGACTCTTGGAGCGACTGGGAACTCGCAGTTCCTCGCTCACGCGGTCGAGCTTGATCGAGGCCAACTCGGGCAGTCGGGCGTAGAGGAGACTGCCCTCATCACTCCGTGCCAGTCCCAATCCGGATCGGCCACTCCCGTGACCGGTCGATCTCAGCGCGACTCGATCAGCACTCCAAAAGAGAGATCTCGCCCCCAAACCTAACAACACTCCCAGCGCCAACCAGACCCCGTAGCGAACCATGTTTGCCTTCATGAGATGAACTCCTTCCTATTGCGCTCCGGACGCCGTCGACGATGCCCCGGCCTTCAAGAGCTGTTCCCGTTTCTTCTCACCAAAAAGCCCGCTATTCTCGATCCATGCCCGCGCCGCTTCCGCGTCCGATTTGAGCCATTCCTTCCCGATGTGGTCGAGCGCGCGCCTTCGATGACCACTGGGCGGAAGTTCCTCCGCCAAGGCCGCTGCCTCCACCGGCTCCTGGGACGCCATCTCCCAGGCGACGCCATAGAGCCAGCGATCGCGCACGCGGCCTTGAGGCAACTCGTCGGCCAAGGCGAGAGATTTTGCCGGATCCCGTTTCGTCACCTTTTCGGCAAAGAACACCGAAAGCCACATCATTTGATCGTCCTCATAAAACTCGGGCGGCATGGAAGCGAATCGTTCCACCGCTGCCATCGGGTCATGGCCCATCCATTGCATCAAAGTCCATCTCGCGGAGCCTGCGCGGATGGCAGGATGCTCCGAATCCAGGGCTAACTGAAATGCTTTCTCCGGTTCACTGCTGGCCAGACGTTCGATGATGGCCTTGGAAAAGGCGCGGGCCTCAATCTCTTCCTGTTGACCTGCCCACGCCATCGCAGCCTCGGGATCCGCCTCGCCCCAGGCCTCGAGAATGATCCTTCTCACATTGTCGCTCACACCGGCCTCGTCGATCGCCTTATCCACCCAAGCGAGCGCTTCCAGGGGATCCCGGTCGACCATGTCACCCACCGTGGCCCAGACCATGCTCGAGGCCTGGTCACCCTTGGGATGACTCGCCAGGTAGGCCAAGGCCGCCGCCGGATCGCTCGCCGCCCAGGTCACCATGAGTCCTTCTCGCGCATAGGCCACCAACGCCTTGGACTCCAGCTCTTCTGCCATCGAAGCCGCCGTCTGGGGGTCAAATTCCGCCCACCGGGCAAAGAGCGCCACCGTCACATCTCCGAGCGCATCGGGCTCCAAGCTCTGAATCAAGGCCGCCACCGCCGGGACCTCATCTTCCCGCAACTCAAACATCAAGCGCTCGAGATCCAATTTGCGTTTGATTTCTTTGTCAGGAAACGGAAGTTTCTTCAATTCCCGCTCCAGCAACTGCAGATCGACACCAACCCTGCGCTCCGGCGAAGTCGACAGTCCCGTCACGCCTGCCACACCTCCGCCACCAGAGTCAACTGCCGCCGTCGTCAGCACTGCCTCCCCGGAATCCAGCATGCGATCCAGGCGCACGACATCGCGTTTCATGTCGGCCCAATGCAGGGAGAGAGGCAGCGCCGCTCCCGCGGCCACCAGTGCTGCCGCCGTGGTGAATTTCGTCGTCGTCATGATCGTCGTGAAGATTGTTAGAGCAATGGATTGATGGGTGGCCGCTGTGGCCGCCGTGAGAACGGAGTGCGAGAGGGATTGCGCCAGTCCCGCCGGCGCCGCTTTGGCAAAATGTTGAGAGATTCCCACACCCAGAGCCGCCGCCGAGACCGTCACGCCCTGCCGCCTCAGGAGTCCACACAGTTTCGCCACCGCGCGAGAACACTGCTTGGCACAGGCGGCCTTGCTCCGCCCGGTGTCCCGGGCGATTTCCGCGTAGCTGCGTTCCTCCACATAGTGCTGCAGCACGAGATCGCGCTCCTTGGCCGAGAGCCGGAGAAGGGCCTCATCAAGCAAGGGCATGACCTCGCCCCAATCGTCCGGCACCCCCTGTCGTTTTGCCGTTTCCATCGATTCCAATGCCTCCAGTTTACGTTTGCGGCGGTACTCCGTCCGCAGTGCCTTGGCTGATTCTAACATCGTCACGCGATGCAGCCAGCCCGCGAGCCCCGCTTCAACCTTGAGAAAGGCGGCCTTGCGGGCGAGCACGGCAAAAACATTCTGCGCCACCTCCTCCGCCAGTTCGCGCTCCCCAACGCGACGCCACGCGATGCTGAATACCAAGCCAGCGTAGCGATCAACGAGCAGGCGGAAGGCGCGATCGGCATCATCCCCACCGGATCGCGTGTATCGCCGCAGAAGTTCGTCGTCGCTGCCCATGTCACCAGAATAACTCCCGGTAACCCCAGATCGTGGACATTTTTTTCTCCACGGGTGGCCCTCCACTGCGCAACACCCGGATCAGCAGGCGGGACGCCCGATTCACCCTGATGGAGGCCCGCCCAAATCTTCTAACTCTTTTCTGAATCCTCCTGAAAGAATGGGAAAACGACACCACGTCTTGGGATCCAGGTTCTTGTCGTCGAGATGAAAGCTTGGGGCGTAACGCTCCCGCTTCCACTGGTTGCGGCTCCAGAGCTGAAAGAAACGGCGCACCCACTGGTCCAATTGGTCCGCATCATACTCGGGAAAGCGTTGCTCCATTTCCTGGAAGACCTCGTCCGGAGCACGCTTGTCCCGGATGGCCGAGCACTCGATGGCGTCTAACAAGGGATAGGGCATGAGGTCGGCCTCGTCCGTCTGGGTCTCGGCCAGGGGCCGGAGTTCGGCCGTGGGCGCCTGCTCATTGATCACGGCCAACTCGGGAATGGGGGAAAAGTCGGCGCTTGCGGTCGTCTCCACCCAACGCAACCACTTGCGCAAGAAAGCCTTATCGATGCCCGCAATGGGACTCAGGCCCCCGCTGGTATCCCCGTCCATGGTGGCGTAGCCCACGGCGGCCTCGGAGCGGTTGCTCGTGGAGAGAAGCAGGGCATTGAGCGCATTGGCCAGCATCCACACACCGGGTGCGCGGACCCGCGCCTGAATGTTCTGCAAGGTATGATCATCCTCCTCCCAGGTGAGTTCCCGCTCCAGGCTTCCCTCCACCATGCCCCGATAGCGCTGCACGAGATCTTCCACTTCCCAGGTGGAAAACCGCCCGCCCAACGCCTGAGCCACCGTCTCCGCCGCATTCCGAGTCGTTTCGGAACTGTTCGCCGTGGACTGATAGACACAGAACAGGAGACGCTTCTTCACCTCGTTGAGGGTGACCGTCTCCTCAAATCCCAAATAGGGAACCTTCGCCGGCCACGCCCCCGGCCCCAGCTCACGCTCCAGCCGATCGATCATCATCCCAACCAAGGTGGCGCAGGCTGCCGAGTCCGCCCCGCCACTGAGTGAGACGACAAACCCGCGCGACCAACTCTTCCTCATGTAATCGAAAAGACCCAGCGTCATCGCATGGGTGAACTCTTCTTCCTTACTGTAAACACGCGGACTCACCTCATCCAAGACCTCCAAGGGCGGTTCCACCAGATCCATCGAGAGAGGCACCACATCGTCATCACTTCTTCCCAGATCGCTCTGCGCACTCACCGAACGCACCCGCAACATCCGAGTCTGTTCCACATCGACGGTGGCGGCGATGACAAACTGTGAGAGAAACGAAAACCGCGTTCCCGTGGCCACGATCTGGCCACCGGTTGCGATCATCGGGCCACCGTCATAAATGGCACGGCCGGCTTCGTTACCCAGCAGGTTGGTATAAATGTAAGTAGAATGGAAGGCGCGGGATCCCTCCAAGACAAAGCGCTCCCGGACCTTGTGTTTGCCAAAGGCGAAATGACTCGCGCTCGGATTGAGAATCACGTCGACCCCGCGACTGGCCAAGGACGAACCCGGCCGCTGCGCCACCCAGGCATCCTCACAGATCTCAAACCCTATCCGAATGCCGTCGCAATCAAACAAGAGATCTCCCAGGGGAATCTCCTCCCCCTCCACCTCGAGCCCTTTGCAGACGCCGGTCGGCCAGGGTTTGAACCAGCGCGGCTCATAGTGAATGCCGTCGCCCGCCAGGGTTTGCTTGGCCACCATCCCATGGATGGCGCCATCGCCAATCAAGGCGGCGACGTTGTAGAGCGCCCCACCGTAGAGAACGGGCAGGCCCACCGCCGTCAGCATGCCCGTCGAGGCCTGGGCCAACTCGGGTAGCATCGCCAGAGCCCGTTTGGCCACATCGGGACTGAAAAAAGCATCCTCACACCCGTACCCCGTGACACAGAGTTCCGGCAGACAGAGGATCTGGACATCCACCGCCCGCGCTTCCTCAATCGCAGCCAGAAGCCGCTCTTGATTCCCGGGCCAATCGAGCGCGGTCTGATTGACCACCCCGGCTCCAACACGAATCAGGCGCATGTCATGACTTAGCGGAGAGCACGGCCGGTGCAAGTGAATCCCGTCGCCGCGGAAACTCAGGGACGCGCCGCCGCCAGGGCCTTCTCAATGGCCCGCACGGTGATGCCCGCATGGTAATCGATGAAACGGCGTCCGTGGGCCACCGTACGCTCCAAGGGCGCCAGCTGGTAGCCATCGACCTGAAAGAGACCGGCCTGCAAACGCGAGGCCGCGCGGATCAAATCCGGATCGATGGTCGACATGATGGCCTCATAGCGGTAGGCACTATGAATCGTGCGTCCGGCGAGACGCGGGTTCTCCGGTGCGGGCTCGAGTTTGAGATCGCCTAACAATTTTCGGCCCCGATTGTCTTCCTCATAGTAGTCGGCGATGTAGTGCACCCGCACGGGCTCCCCACGCCATTGATGATTCAGTTCATGAGCCACCTGTTCCATTCCCGCCTGATTGTCTCCGCTATCGCCGATCAACACCAAATCACGGAACCCATGTTGTTTCAGACTGGCACAGATATCCTTGAGAACGGCGCGAAAGGTCTCGGGCCTCAAGCTGATCGTTCCCGGGTAGCGCATGTGATGGTCCGGCGGCTCAATGCGTCCCTCGGGCACGTATTTCACAATGGGAGCCACCAGTGCATTGCCTAACTGTTCGGCGATCGCCGCCGTCGTCGCCTGCAGAACATAATTGTGTTTCCCCAGGGCGACAAAGGGCCCGTTCTGTTCGATGCCGCCCGTAGCCACAATCACCGTGGTCTTGCCCCCGGCGATGGCATCGCGAACGTCCATCCAGGTCAGCTCCTCGAGAAAGAGGCTTTTCCCCGCCGGGACCAGTCGCGCCTCGTCAAGATCCACGGGATCTGACGGCAAGACCGCCGGTTGTCCGCTGAAATTGAGTTCGCTGGCGTAGATTTCCAAGAAATGCCCGCCGCGGGCCCAGGTGACGAAGCCAAAGCGGTTGAAGCGGGCACCGTCCGCCAGGTGACGTTCATCGAGCTGCAGTTCCACTGCTTCGCCGTCCAAGCTCGCCGTGATCATGCCGTCCGCATAACGCAACGTCCAATGGCGAAGCTCGCCATCCGCGCGGATGATGGGTCCGGTACCCCGCACCGCCGGATGATCGGCCGAGCTGCCAAAGGCCGGCCGGAAATAATGCCCCGCCCGGCTGGGACCTTCCACGAGGATCCCGAGAAAGTTGTTCGGCGGCGCGCCCACCGCGGTGTGCGCATTGAACCAGCCTAACAACACCGCGCTGTCCGCTGCTGCCGCCGCCAATCGAATCCGGCCCGAGGCCGCGAGGGGAGCCCCCAAGTCCATGGTGTCGATCGGGCAGGCATAAAAGGCCGCATTCTCCGGCCGACTACTTTCATTGCGCCAAACGAGCCCCCCCACCTCGCCGTTGCGAAAACCGAGATGGTGCTGAGGGCGAACCGCTTCATCAAAAAAAGTCTGACGGTTTCCCACACCCAC